>NZ_JBSHNP010000134.1:0-1109 GCF_053604675.1 Lacinutrix salivirga | reverse complement strand
ATTAAGTTTTGAGTAATCACTTTACGTCAGTTCGAGTGCTTCGACGTTAGGAGAAGTGTATCGAGAACAATTATGAGTGATTATTATTTTTAAGCTTCTCGATACAATTTGCTCATGCTTCACAAATCACTCGAAGTGACGATGCGGAAATAAGAGGTGAAATATTGTTATTAAGTTTTGAGTAATCACTTTACGTCAGTTCGAGTGCTTCGACGCTAGGAGAAGTGTATCGAGAACAGCTATGAGTAATTGTTGATTAAAAGCTTCTCGATACAATTTGTTCATGCTTCACAAATCACTCGAAGTGACGATACGGAAATAAGAGGTGAAATATTGATATTAAGCTTTGAGTAATCACATTACGTCAGTTCGAGTGCTTCGACGCAGGAGAAGTGTATCGAGAACCCATAAACAAATAAAAACTCAATCAAATTTTTTCTTTGCTAAATTAGGAAGGTTTTCAAACTCATTATTTATAACTGCTTCTTTTTTAGCTTTCGACCATTTTTTTATTTGTTTTTCTGTTGAAATAGCAATATTAATATCTGTAAACTCTGCATAAAATTTAAGATGAATTGGTCGTCTAGAGTAAGTGTAACTTTCAGGATGTTTTCCGTATTTATGTTCTATTAAACGTTTGTTTAAATTTGACGTAACTCCTGTGTAATAAGTATTATCAGAGCATTCTAAAATGTATACATAAGACAATTTCATTTTTAAATATACATATTTTTAAGCTTCTCGATACAATTTGTTCATGCTTCACAAATCACTCGAAGTGACGATGCGAAAATAAGAGGTGAAATATTGATATTAAGTTTTGAGTAATCACAACACGTCAGTTCGAGTGCTTCGACGCTAGGAGGAGTGTATCGAGAACAATTATGAGTGATTATTATTTTTAAGCTTCTCGATACAATTTGTTCATGCTTCACAAATCACTCGAAGTGACGAAGCGGAAGTAAGACGTGTAATATTGATATTAAGTTTTGAGTAATCACTTTACGTCAGTTCGAGTGCTTCGACGTTAGGAGAAGTGTATCGAGAACAATTATGAGTGATTATTATTTTTAAGCTTCTCGATACAATTTGCTCATGCTTCACAAATC
>NZ_JBSHNP010000133.1:0-4567 GCF_053604675.1 Lacinutrix salivirga | reverse complement strand
TTGCGAAGGCGGTTTAGTCACCACAGAAGCCACACCAGGCGGAACATATATTTGGACAGCACCAGCACCAACCGATGGCGCACTATTAGATAGCGCAACAGGCGCAATCACCTCAGGTATTCCAGGTGCAACCTACTCAGTAGATTACACGACCAACGGAGCCTGTCCATCGACAAGCACCTCTACAGTCACAGCCTATTCCTTACCAACAGTAGTAGCACCAACCGACTTAGAAGTTTGTGATGATGGCACACCAGATGGTATGACCTTACTCGATTTAAGTTTAAAAGACAATGAGATCAGTGGTGGCAACCCAAGTTATGTTGTAAGCTATTACAACACCTTAGCAGATGCCGAGGCACCAATGGGAGCATTACCAATTCCAGACTATTTAGGCACTACAGGCGAAGTCGTATTTGTACGCGTAGAAGACGCCAATACAGGCTGTTTTGACACTACCACACTAACACTACAAGTAGAACAAGCACCAACCACATTTGCACCAACAGACTTAGAGTATTGCGATCCAGACAGCGATGGTTTTGGTGAATTCACACTAAGTGATGCTACAGCCGAAGTCTCAGGAGGCGACACCACTTTAAATGTAACCTATCACGAAACACAATCAGACGCACAAAACAATGTCAATGCGATCACAGACGTGCCCTATACCAATATAGTAGCCAACGTACAAACCATTTACATACGAGTAGAGAGCGCAACCATAGCAACAAACTGTGCCAGTTTCGAAACCATACAACTTATCGTTAACCCAACACCACAAATCCCAACAGCAGCCGAGCTCACTCCATTAGAAGAGTGTGATGACGATACCGATGGCTTTGCGATTTTCGATTTACCAACCAAAAACGATGAGATTTTAAATCTTTTAGATGCCGATACCACTAACGATTTAGACCCACTGCAATACACCATTACTTTCCATCCAACAGCACAAGACGCACTAGATGGAACCGCAACTATAGCCTCCCCAAATGCCTATACCAATGTGATGCCAAATACAGAAGTAATTTGGGTACGTGTAGAAGACATGAATAATGGCTGTATAAAAACAGTAGCCTTAGAACTTATCGTTAACCCATTACCAGTTTTAGAGCAAGCCAACTCCTTAGAACTCTGTGATTATAACAATCCAGGCGATGAGTTTGAAGCCTTTACCTTAGAAGATGCCAATGCAGAAATCCTTAACGGTCAAACCGGAATCACGCTAAGCTACCACACCACACAAGCAGGAGCAGATAATGATACAGACGAAGTATTTAGTCCTTATATCAACGAATCTATAAACGGCTTACCAGCAAATCCACAAACCCTATTTGTAAGAGCAGAAAACGATTTTACAGGCTGCATTAGCACTACAACTTTCGATTTAGTAGTCAATCCATTACCATCACCAAACCCACCAATGCCATTACAAGAATGTGATGAGGATAACGATGGTTATGCGATGTTTGATTTAGAGAGTTTGACTACAGACATAGAAAATGGCGAGCCAAATATCACAATCACATATCACGAAACCTTAGCAGACGCAGAAGACGACCTTAACGCCATAGACACCAGCACACCATACAATAATATTGTAGAGAATACCCAAACCATTTATGTACGTGCAGAAAACGACATCACAGGCTGTTACAGTATTGTAGAATTAGTATTAGAAACCCTATCCACACCAATACTACCAGTTACTATAGAGGATTATGTGCTTTGTGATGAAGATGGTAATGCCAATGGCTTTAGTCAGTTTGATTTTGAATCAGAAATCACACCACAAATATTTACAAACGGACAAACACCAGCAGATTACATCTTAAGCTACCATACCAATCCAGCAGATGCTATCACAGGAGACAATCCAATAGTAAATACAACGAGTTACACCAATACCAGTAACCCACAAACCATTTATATACGTTTAGAAAGCGTAGCCAATGGCTGTGTAAAAAATGCCGAATTTATAATCCGTGTAGAACTTCCACCAGTAATCAATCAACCAACACCATTAACACAATGTGATGATTTTGGACAAGTAAACGATCAAATGACCGCCTTTGATTTAACGGTAAAGAACGATGAGATTACAGGCGGAACAGTAAGTTGGGATGTAGCGTATTTTGAAACACAAGCAGAAGCCTTAGCAGGCATACCAGCAATCGATCCCGACACAGCATACACCAATATGATGATTGGTGCCAACCCATTAAACCCACAAACACTATATGTAAAAGTAACGGATCAGGATACAGGCTGCTCCTCATACACCACGTTAACCATACGCGTATTACCAAACCCAACACCAAGTGACGATCCAGCAGATTTAGAACTCTGTGACGATAATAACGTAGTAGGACCAAACGATTTAATAGAACTCTTTGATTTAACAGAAAACGCCATCTATATCTTAAATGGAGAAGGCTCTGCAACAGACCCAAGACATTTAAGCTATTATACAGACTTTAACGATGCCATGTCAGGAACCAATGCGATAGCAGACCCAACACAGCATAGTAACGAAGACCCAAACAATCCAGGGGTAGGCATTACACCACAAACCATTTATGTAAGAGTTACCAATGGAGAAGATGCAGCAGGCACCAATGGCACAGGCTGTTATACCATAGTAGATTTTGATATTATTGTAAACCCATTACCAGCAGTAAGTCCAGTAACAGACTATATTATCTGTGAATTAAACACAGACGATGTTGCCGATTTTGATTTCAATACCAAAACCGATGAGATTTTAAACGGACAAGACCCAATGGTATTCACCGTAGCCTATTACGAAAGTCAAATGGATGCCGATATGGCCATGAATGCCATTTTGCTTACAGAACCGTATCAAAACACCAGTGACCCACAAATAATTTATGTGACCATCACTAATACAAATACAGGCTGTGATGCAACACTCAATTTTAATATAGGCGTAGAAGAAGCTGCACAAGCCAATCCAGATATGGAGCCATTATTCTATCCGATATGTGACGATAATATGGAAACCGATGGCGACCCAACCAATGATAGCGCACAATTTGATTTATCCACACAGAACGACGAGGTTTTAGACGGTCAAGACCCAGCAATATACACTGTAAGCTATTATCTAACACAAGCAGATGCCGATGAAGGCTTAGCAGCCAATGCACTACCATTATTATACGAAAACATAACCAATCCACAAGTAATAATAGTACGCGTAGATAACGATTTACAAGCCATAGACACCATAAGTTTAGACTTGGCCGCATTAGGCACCACAGGACTAGACGTTGATGGCGATGGGACTATCGATACCTATGACACCAATGCAGATGGCGTATTCGATTTATTAGATGTTAATGGCGATATGGTCTCCGATGGATTTGATACCAATGGAGATGGTATAATAGACTTTATCGATTTAGATGGCGATGGACAAGGCGACTTAGTGGATTTAAACAACGATGGTATAGTAGATAACGCAATAGACACCTCTAGCTGTTACGAAACCGCAGAACTTACCCTTCAAGTCAACCCATTACCAATGTTTGATTTAGAAGACAACTACTTGTTATGTGTAAACACCAATGGCACAGAAGTGTTAGACACACCAGTATTAGACACTGAGTTAGACCCAGCACTATACAGTTTTGAGTGGAGTTTAAATGGCACAGTACTGCCAGGCGAAACAGGAGCAAGCTTAATACCAGCAGAAGGCGGAACCTATATGGTAGTAGTCACAGATCAGGCTACAGACTGTGAGAACCAAGATCAAACAGTGGTAAGCGAAAGTGCACCACCATTAGTAAGCGCACAAGTAACCACACTGGCCTTTGCAGAAAACCACAGTATAGACGTTACAGCAACAAGCCAAGGCGGAGTTAATGACTTGAGTATATTTGAGTTTAGTATCGATGATGGACCATTTGAAACTAATGAGCCAAACAATGGTATGTTTACCTTCGATAATGTAGAAGCAGGCGCACATATAATTACAGTACGCGATATCAATGGTTGTGGGGAAACACAATATCCAATCACAGTAATGGATTACCCACTGTACTTTACACCAAACAACGATGGATATCACGACACATGGAACATATATGGTATTGAAGATCAACCAGACGCGGTAATCTATATTTACGATCGCTTTGGTAAGTTATTAAAACAACTAAGTCCAACAGGCGAAGGTTGGGACGGAACCTTTAATGGTAATCTAATGCCAACAAGTGACTATTGGTTTACGGTAGAATACAGAGAACCAAACGACCCAAACACTACCAAAAAACAGTTTAAAGCGCACTTTACATTAAAACGCTAAAAAGAAAACGCAATAAATAAAAAAACAGTAAATAAAACACAAGTAAAAATTATATTAAAAACAAAACAGCCTGAACAAAATGTTCAGGCTGTTTTGTTAGATATAAGCAGGAAATTACTCTACTTCAAAAGTGATTTTTAAGTTCACTCTAAAATCAGAAACTTCACCATCTTTAACACTAGCACTCTGATCTTTTACATATACAGAACGAATGTTCTTAACGCTTTTAGAGGCGTG
>NZ_JBSHNP010000132.1:0-624 GCF_053604675.1 Lacinutrix salivirga | reverse complement strand
GAACTTTTGTTAATATTATATCTGTAGGAATATTAAACTCTCTGTTATCTGCATTAGATTTTAAACCACTACTTCTTTCAACTTTCCAAGTTGCGGTAACTTGCCCGCTACCAGTTGCAGGTTGTATAGTCATTGTTAAATGCCCACTAAATAGAGGTAAGTTTAATGGGTTATCTACTGTATTATCATCAATACCTGCTTCTAGTATTGTACCATCGCTACTTCCATAAATAGCACGTCCCCATCTAAATCCCGCACCAATAGGTCTATTGGATTCATAAACGAGAATTTCCAAACCACTATTTGTAGTTTCAACCTTAGAAAAATGACCACTAATATCTCCTTCATTATCGATAAATAATTCTATTCTAAATATTTCATCTCCATTTTGGGTTTCCCAAATACCCACAAATGAGTCATTAATGTTTTGGGCTTCTAAAGTGCTTGTAACACTTAAAAATAATGTTACTATTATAATTATATGTTTCATTTTGTTTCGTTTTTTAGTTGTTACACGGTTTTTCTTTAATATTATTTATAGCATTAGCATTATAAGTTACTCTTGTAAAATCGTTAAAATTTTCATCAGTTTTATACATAGTTGCTCCCATATTTGCTTCATCC
>NZ_JBSHNP010000131.1:0-267 GCF_053604675.1 Lacinutrix salivirga | reverse complement strand
AAATGGAACGTCTGTAATATATTCTGCAATAAACAGCTCCTCTGTTTCTCTATCTTTAACTTCTACGCGAGATTTTTGTGTGCTTATGTAGTTTATATAATGAAAATCGCTAAATAGGTTTGGCTTGTTTTTCTTTAAGGTTTTTACTAGATTTTCAAAGTTAACATGCTCTTTATAAAACCCACTATTTTGTGATTGCTCTGTAAACTGAAATGCAGGTGTATATCCCAACCGCTCTGCAAACTCAAATGTATTACTCATAATTTT
>NZ_JBSHNP010000130.1:0-235 GCF_053604675.1 Lacinutrix salivirga | reverse complement strand
TGTATATTCAAACGTATCTGTTCCATTGTATCCTGGGTTTGGTGTGTAGGTTACTACATCATCACTTGGATCGTTTGGTGTATTGTTTGGATCGGTTATGACTACGGTTCCATTGGTTGGTGGTGTTGTGATTGCGATTGTACCATCTGTTGGGATGTCGTTATCGTTATCATAAACATCTACCACTACTGGTGTGTCTTCGTCTGTTGTTGTTGTATCGTCTTCTACATCTACG
>NZ_JBSHNP010000129.1:0-235 GCF_053604675.1 Lacinutrix salivirga | reverse complement strand
TGTATATTCAAACGTATCTGTTCCATTGTATCCTGGGTTTGGTGTGTAGGTTACTACATCATCACTTGGATCGTTTGGTGTATTGTTTGGATCGGTTATGACTACGGTTCCATTGGTTGGTGGTGTTGTGATTGCGATTGTGCCTTCCGTTGGGATGTCGTTATCGTTATCATAAACATCTACCACTACTGGTGTGTCTTCGTCTGTTGTTGTTGTATCGTCTTCTACATCTACG
>NZ_JBSHNP010000128.1:0-207 GCF_053604675.1 Lacinutrix salivirga | reverse complement strand
TGTATATTCAAACGTATCTGTTCCATTGTATCCTGGGTTTGGTGTGTAGGTTACTACATCATCACTTGGATCGTTTGGTGTATTGTTTGGATCTGTTATGACTACGGTTCCATTGGTTGGTGGTGTTGTGATTGCGATTGTGCCTTCCGTTGGGATGTCGTTATCGTTATCATAAACATCTACCACTACTGGTGTGTCTTCGTCTGT
>NZ_JBSHNP010000127.1:0-896 GCF_053604675.1 Lacinutrix salivirga | reverse complement strand
GAAGAATCTCATTAATATTAATTTTTAATATTCTTCGCTGCGCTCTGAATGACAAAACTTACCATAAATAGCGTTATATGTTACAATGTCATTCAGAAGGAAGTATGACTGAAGAATCTCATTAACATAATTTTTTTAGATGCTTCGCTGTGCTCTGAATGACAAATCTCACTATAAATTTCGTTGTAAATTATAATGTCATTCAGAAGGAAGCATGACTGAGGAATCTTTATAAGCTTATACTTTATCATTTAAAAATTCCCAAGAACTATTAAAACTACCTATTAAAATCTCTTTTTTCAATCTACTTATTCCTTTAATTTGTTTTTCTCTTTTAATTGCAGCCTCTATTTCGAAAAAATGCTCATAATAAATTAAATAGAAGCATTTATATTTTGTGGTAAATGATTTTGAAAAAGGTAATGGGTTTTGATGAAAGTATATTCTTTCTTTTAAATTATTAGTTACTCCTGTATATAATACTGTTTTGTTTTTATTTGTTAGGATGTAAACATAATAATTATGTGAACCTTTTGTTTTCATAGTTACAATATAAAAAATTAAGATTCTTCGTTGCACTCTGAATGACATAACTTACTTTAAATAGCATTATATGTTACAATGTCATTCAGAAGGAAGTATGACTGAAGAATCTCATCATTATTAATTTTTAAGATTCTTCGTTGCACTCTGAATGACAAAACTTACCAAAATAGCGTTATATGTTACAATGTCATTCAGAAGGAAGTATGACTGAAGAATCTCATTAATATTAATTTTTAATATTCTTCGCTGCGCTCTGAATGACAAAACTTACCATAAATAGCGTTATATGTTACAATGTCATTCAGAAGGAAGTATGACTGAAGAATCTCATTAACATAATTTTTTTAGAT
>NZ_JBSHNP010000126.1:0-117693 GCF_053604675.1 Lacinutrix salivirga | reverse complement strand
GTTTTTCTTTAAGGTTTTTACTAGATTTTCAAAGTTAACATGCTCTTTATAAAACCCACTATTTTGTGATTGCTCTGTAAACTGAAATGCAGGTGTATATCCCAACCGCTCTGCAAACTCAAATGTATTACTCATAATTTTATTTTTTAATTGTTAAACATTGGTTTAGTAACAATTAAACACACCTTACCTTTTCCCTCTCAATAGGTATTGAGAGGGTTTTGGTTTTTGAGATTCTTCGCTTACGCTCTGAATGACAAATAAGGTAAGGTGGCTTAATTGAACTCCTTTTTAAGGTGTACTAAACATTACTCTGTTGGTTGTGGCTCTTCGTTTCCTGTTTCTGGTGGTAATTTTATACCTCCTGTTTCAGGTTCTGTTCCTCCAATTAAAGTATTGGTTTGCTCTATTGGGTTAGAAAAGGATTCGCCATTTTGGTCTAAGATTTCTTCGCCATCGGAGTCAAATAATTTAAAAGTGTCACAATCACTATCACATGGTAACCCTTCTACTTTTAAACCAATGGTTCCTGCTTGTATAACGGTTAGACTTGTTGGCAAACGGGTTTCCCAAGTGCCTTCGACTTCGCCTTCTGTGGTTTGCATTTCTTCTGCTATAGACACATACAAATCATCCTCTTGGTCCACTACTAAGCCTTGACCATTCCAGATTTCGCCTGTACTCATGTACCAGTTTACGGCATCTTCAAATCCTGGTCTAATTGGTACTACTGTACGTGCCATACCAGATTGTAAAAAGGCTTGAAAAATTGGATCTGCTGCGTCTTGCTGTTGGAACAAGTCTTTCCAATCGTCCTGTTTTGCATAAAAATATGGATAGAATACGTAAGCCATAATTTCCCAATCGAACGCTTGCTCAAAAAACTTAACGGTTGAGGCATGATTTTGAAACGCTGTGTTTTTAATTACTCTTGCAGATGTAGTCTCTGAGTTAGTGGTGTAATTATCTTGCGAGACTTTGCTTTGATCAATTAACAACTCTATAGCTACTCGTTTAAGTTCTTTTTTCATTAAACTTAGGTTGTGCGCAGCATTAAATTTTAATTTTTTATCTGAGCCTTCAGGAATTACCTGATTAGCTACCATTGCTTCATTATACTCGCGTAAGCGCTCGTTATAAGCATTTAAAATTGCATTATAGGTTTCGTTTTGCCAGTGTTTTACTATAGTGTCTAAAGGTTCGCAATGCATAATAATATTAAACACTAATATATTAATATTACTTGCGAAAAGACTAAAATTTAATTCATCTGTAATACTAGCATTGTCTAATAATGTAAAATTATTACCTGATAGCGAAATAGCTTGAGGAATTGAACAAGTATTATTTGCCATATTAATGTGTAGGCTACCTGAACCATTATCGCCTTCTCGATTATAAGAAACTTGAGCTTCTACTTTAGTACACTTATAGCCTTCAGGTATTTTTAAACCTCCTGACTTTAAACCGCCTTCTAAATTGCTGTCATTTCCGGAATAATACCTTCCTGTTACTGATGCATGACCTTGAACGTTAATAGTTTCAAAAAAACTTTTTGTTAATGTTAGCGAGTTTTGAGGTTTAGCGTTAACCTCTGCATTATATTGCGCTGCTAACTCTTGGTAATTATCTTCATTTAAAAAACTAGCATTTTTAACCTTACTTAGATTTCCTGCAACAAATACATAGTCACTAGGATGTGTTGGTGGTGTAGGTAAAATTACTCCATTTTCTACAGGTTGATTATTTTCTAATTTTTTTATAATCGCTTCTTTTAAAAATTTTGAAGGTTCAGGAATTGCAAACTCATATATTAGGCGTTTGCCATAATTAATTAATTTGTTTTTATATACTTTATCGATCCAACGGTAAACTCCAGTTACATGCTCCTCGCCTTTAGTATTATCAAAACCATGTTTGTTATTCTCTTCAAACTCTTTTAAAATACGAGAAGTGCGCTTGGTTTGTGTTTTGCTTACAATACGTTCCATAGCACGCTCTGTAACTTCTTGTGCGTAAGTTAAAGCCTGACTGTTTGAATTTGATGTTGAGCTAGATGATGAAAAATCTGCGTAAGCTCCTATATTAAATCCCCAATTATTACCACCTCCATGAACTGAGGCATTGGCACCATAGTTTTCAGATTGGTCTTCATTAATTACAGAGGCTGCTTCGCTTTGCATTTCGTTACGCTCTGTGGTTGTAGTGTCTGTTAGGTTTTCTCTTTCTGTTTCGTCTGTACGTTCTGTAGTAATTTCAGAACTTATTAAACTTCTTGTGCTGCGCTCTTTATATTCGCGAGCCATTACATTTTCTATGTGAGAGACTTCTCCAGGAACATAACAACACACTTCTTGCTCTACACGTCTAAAATCTGCTATACCAAGATTGGTTACACCATAAATTTTTTGTACTTCGTCTTCGGTTGTATTTTGTGGTGTAGTAGAAGATATCTGCTCTGTGCAACCATGGAATCCTTTTTGTCCTCTATTTATTATAATATTAGGAACATCGAAAGTGAGCTGTACGCCATTACTTAATGTAAATTCTCCTGTAAAGGAATATATTCCCATTAGTAATAGAATGCCCTCTGTAAATAATAGGTGTTTTGTAGTATTTAAAGTGTTTCCTAAATTTTGAATATTGCTTCCTGCATATACTGCTCCATTATTGTTGGTTAATGTATAACTACCAGACACAATTTCTGTTTCGCTATCTTCTGTTCCTAATGCTAAAAACAACTGTTTGTTATGTGATGCAGCAATAGACTGAAAATAGACTTGGAAACAATAAGGCTCTAATTGATATGGTGTTTCATTAACAGTTACCACTGTTCCTCCCATATTTACATGTGTTGGTGGTTCTGGAGCATTACTTATAATGGTTTGTTGCTCCTCTTGTATCATCTCATTTAAAGCTATATTTACTTCAGACAAGTCATCATAAATATCCAGTTCTTGGCCTTCAAAAATTGCTAAAGACTCTTCTGTTATTCGAGTAGATAAATAATTACTATCTACAGCTGTTGGTTTGGTATAGCCAAATTTTGGAAATACCAAATCAGGATAAGTTTCAGTACGTGTCGTTTCTCCTGTTTTAGGATCTGTTTCTTCAACAATTACTGGCTGAGCATCTGCTTTAATTTGTTCAATAGCATCATTATGTGCTTTTAACGCAACGTCATACGTTTTTTGGGTATCCTGATTATATTTAATCTCAACTTTTTTAAGTTCTTTTAAAAGTGTTTTATAGTTTTGTAGCCTTTGTTTTGCACATTCTAATACAGCTTCTTTTTCAAAAGCTTTTTCTTGACTTTTAGATAATTTTTTACTCTGTTTTTTATCGCTTACAGTAGCCTTAGTAAATAGTTGTTTAGACAATACGACACTTGCATTGGCACGTCTTACAAAATCTTTCTCCTGGTCTTCTGTAAAAATAACATCGTTTTGTAATGGTAAAGAAAATGCTGTGAACGCTTGCAAAAATTGATTAGCTACCAGCATTTGTATAATAGCTTCTCTTACATACACAGAGTCCTGAGTAATAGTTTGATAAATTAAATTATCCCAAAGCAGGATGTCTTCTTGTTTAGCAGCATCTAAGAGTGCTACATTATTACTATTTTGCTTAATTTCAGAAAAAGTAAGTTGATTTTTATTTCGCATTAACCAACTCGAAAAAGTATAAAGATCGCTTTTTAACGTACTGACTTCTTTTTTTGTTTTTAAGGCAGAAAAGCTTCTGGTTTGTAATTTTAATGCGTGTTGAATTTGTGTTTCGTCTAAACCATCAATAGCATTAAAAAAAGCACTGTTAGATTCGTTTGGATGAAAAACAAACCCTTTGTGGTTCTCTTTATTCTCAATTAATTGTGGATTACGTAAAGTTACAAACCTAAATAGGTTTTGTTTAATTGCTGTACTCATTGTTTTTAATTTTTATGTTTTTAATTATTTTTCGTTCTATTAAGAACTGTTTTTGTTTCGCTTTTCTAACAGGTTTACCTTAATACAAGTCTTAAATACTTAAGACATAAAAATTTTACTATTCAATAAAATTTCGAATAGTAACTCTTAAAATTTATTCAATACAATGTTTAGGATTGGAAAAAATTAAGAAAATGTGATTCTTAAATTTATACAAATGTTTGATTTTGAAAGATTTTTGTATATTTGTGAAAGAATAACACTGCAAATATAAAACATTTTACAAATTAAATAAACAAATAACAAAAATGTTTTGTAAAAAGTTGTATTGCCTATTTTAAACACTATGGAACAGATAGACGAAAAAATTACTGCTATTATTAATCACTTTCATCTTAATAATTATGCGTTTTCCAAACGTATTGGAGTCACAGGAACTACAATAGATAGTATAGTTAACGGAAGACCTCAACCAGATGGCACACGTAAAAAAACAAAACCTGGTTACGATGTATTACATGCCATTATAGATGAGTTTGACATTAATCCTGATTACCTTTTTGGAAAAAGTGAGATTATGCTAAAAGAAAATGTGCAACATATTACAACATATTCTGGTATGCCTCAAGTTATTGCTGTAAACCAGGACCAAGAAGAAAATGTGGTGTATGTACCTGTAAAAGCCAGAGCTGGTTATTTGGATGGTTATGGAGATGCGGAGTATATAGAAACTTTACCTTCTTTCCATATGCCACAACTTAATAATGGTACTTACAGGTGTTTTGAAGTACAAGGTAACTCCATGGTACGTACGTTTTTTGATGGCGACATGGTGTTTGGTAAATATGTGGAAAACCTAAACGACATAAAAGATGGTCGTGTTTACATTATTGTAAGCAAAAACGATGGTATTGTACTAAAAAGAGTAATTAATAGAATTAATGAACGTCAAAAACTAATTCTAAAAAGTGACAATAAAGATGGTAACTACCCAACTTTTACAATAGATGCAGAAGATATTGTAGAAATTTGGTACGTTACAATGTTTGCCTCTAAACAAATGCCAGAACCAGTAGATGTTTATGATAGGTTACACGAATTAGAAAGTAAGATGATAGCATTACAGGAGAAGTTGCAAAGTAAAGCGCTTAAAAATTAATAGACTTATTAGTGCTCAAATCATGAACTATACTTTTGGAAAACAAGAAAAACTAAAGCATAAAAAAGAAATTGATCGGTTATTTGCTGCAGGAAAATCACTTTCGGCATACCCTTTGAAGTTAATTTATACAGAAACAGATACCAATTTAAAGGTTGGAGTGTCTGTAAGTAAACGACATTTTAAAAGCGCAGTTCACAGAAATCGCATTAAACGCTTACTTAGAGAAGGCTATAGGTTAAATAAAAACGAACTTTTAAATAACAAACCCTTATCATTTTCGTTAATGATTTTATATATTAGTAAAGAAATGCCTGATTTTGAAACTATAGATTTGAAAATGAAGCAGTTAATAACTAAATTTAACACTACAATCACAAAATAATCAGATGAAAAAATTTTTAAAGAAAAGAATAATTATTCCTGTTTTTGCAACTGTTATTTTATTTTCAGGGTCTGCATTTAATAACGATTTTTTCGAAATTGCAAAACAAATCGAAATATTTACAACGCTATTTAAGGAATTAAACATGAACTACGTGGACGAAACCAATCCAGGAGAACTCATGGATAATGCCATTAAAAACATGCTAAACGATCTAGATCCTTATACGCGTTTTTATAACGAACAAGATGTTGAAGCAGAGCGAATAAGACGTACTGGAGATTATACAGGTATTGGTGCAAGAGTAACTGCACTTAAGGACCGTTTAATTATTGTTGAGCCATACAAAGACTATCCTGCAGACAAAGCAGGTTTAAAAGCTGGAGACGAAATTATTAAAGTAGATAATGTGGTAGTAGCAGATTATGAAGATGATCCTTCTAACCTTTTAAAAGGGACTCCAAATTCTTCTTTTAAAGTCACGTATTTAAGACAAGGCAAAACAGAAACTACAGACATCACTCGCTCGGAAATTGAAATTAATGCTGTACCTCATTTTTCGATGGTGGACGATAAAACAGGATATATTGTTTTAAGTAAGTTTAACGAAAAAGCCTCAGCGCAAACAGGTTACGCTTTAAAAGACTTAAAAGCACAAGGTGCAGAACGCATAATTTTAGATTTACGTAATAATCCTGGTGGTTTATTAAGAGAGGCTGTAAATGTTACTAACCTATTTGTACCTAAAGGACAACTTGTAGTAACTACAAAATCTAAAGTAAAAAAATACAACCGAACGTATTTCACTAAAAAAGAACCTTTAGATACAGAGATTCCATTGGTTGTTTTAATTAATGGTCGTAGTGCATCTGCAAGCGAAATTGTTTCTGGTTCATTACAAGATTTAGATAGAGCAGTTGTGGTTGGTGCCAGAAGTTTTGGTAAAGGTTTAGTGCAGCGTCCAAAAAAATTAACGTATGGTACACAATTAAAAGTAACTATATCTAGATATTACACACCTTCTGGTCGTTGTATTCAATCTTTAGATTATTGGAATAGAGACGATAAAGGAAATGCTGTACGCGTTAAAAAAGAAAATTATAACGAGTTTAAAACCAAAAACGGTCGTAAAGTTTATGATGGTGGAGGCGTTATGCCAGACGAAAAATTAGAAATTACAGAGCACTCTGCAATTACAAAAGCACTTGTAGATGAACAAATAATATTTGATTTTGCTACTAAATACTATTATAAAAATAAACCTGAAGATGTTAATGCGTTAGAATTAACAGATAAAGATTTTTCTGAATTTAAACGCTTTATTCAATCTAACGATTTTTCTTTTGAAACTAAAACAGAAAAAGCCTTAAACAAAGCCTTAGAGGTTGCAAAAGAAGAGGATTTAGACCAAGCTATACAACGCGATTATACAACGCTAATTAATAATTTAAACAACTCTAAAGTTAAAGCTATAGACGAAAACAAAGCGCAGATAATAAATCTTTTAACCGATGAGATTGTTAAACGCTATGTTTACAGAGAAGGGTTATACGATTATTACAAAATTCATAATCCAGAAATTATGAAAGCGACTCAAATCTTAGCAAATTCATCTAGTTATCAAAACTATTTGAGACAATAACAACAACAATGAAAAAAGGACTATTCTTATTATTTTTACTCTCCCAGTTGGCGTTTGCTCAAAAGGAATTGTCGCACGACGTTTATTTTGACACAGACGAATACGTAGTTCCTTTAACCGAAGAAAATAGGCTATTATTATTTATTTCATCGCTAGATACTATACAATTAGAAAAAATAGAAATTTATGGGTTTTGTGACGATAGAGGCACTTCAGATTACAATCTAAAACTCTCACAACATCGTGCGAATACTATAAAAGAATTATTCTCGGGATATGGAATTGAAGATTCTTTAATTACCAATGTTAATGGTAAAGGAGAAATTTTATTAAAAATTTTAAACGAAGACGAAATCCACCAAGTAAGAGGACTAAATCGTAAAGTTGAAATTATTGTTAAACCATTAGTGCCTCAAATAAAAAAAGAAGTAGAAATTGAAGCTATTACAGAAGCTCCAAAAAAAGAAATTACTACAAAAAACATTGAAGATGGTACTATAAAAAAAGGCGATAAAATACGTTTAGATAAAATTTATTTTAAAACCAGTTATAGCTATATCACTTCAGAATCTAAGAAAACGTTAGAAAAAATTGCTAAAATTTTAGTGGAGCACGATAATATTTATTTTACAATACAAGGCCATGTATGTTGTACTCAAAACAGTAGAGATGCTGTAGATAAAAAAACACGTAAACGAAACCTATCTGTTGCAAGAGCAAAATTTATTTACGATTATCTTGCCAAAAAAGGAGTTAATAAACGACGTATGAAATATGTTGGTATGCGACGCAAATTTCCGCTTGGAGGCGATCCTCAATTTGATAGACGTGTGGAAATTTTAGTAACTTATGTTGGCAATACAGAATAACATACTTTTAATAAACAGACAAAGCCTCTTAAATTTAAGAGGTTTTTTTATACCTGTTTTTTAAAATTACATTTTTATAACTCTTTTTAAATCAAACACTTAAAATTATATTTTATAAAAAAGTAGGGTTAAGAAGTATTTAATTGTTTTCATTATATACAGTCCTAATATTAACACTAAAAACATGTATTATGAAAAATTATTTAAAACTATTATTGGTTGTTTTAGTGTTTAATTACACAAACGCTAATACAGGAACGTTAGAACACAGTACAACTCTAAAAGACCGAAACTCAAACATTATGACTTACGATGTTTATTTTGGAAAAAATGAGAGTACTATTTCTAAAGCACAATTAGCAGGTCTAAATGCCTTTATTAAAACAGTTGAAAAAACTCATTTTAAAAAAATAAAAATAAATGGATACAGCGATCACGTAGGAAATACTAGTTATAATTTAAAGTTATCTAATTTACGTGCTAATAGCGTTAAAAATATAGTGCTTAAAAATACGTCTCTTGGTTTAAGTGAGTTAGAAGTAAAAGGTTTTGGTGAGTACGATTGCTTTTCAAAAAACACTCAAAAAGAAGAAGATTTAGTAAATTATAGAAAGGTAGTTATAGAAGTTATATTGCCAACTTT
Source organism: Lacinutrix salivirga (assembly GCF_053604675.1). NCBI lineage: Bacteria > Pseudomonadati > Bacteroidota > Flavobacteriia > Flavobacteriales > Flavobacteriaceae > Lacinutrix > Lacinutrix salivirga. Next base: position 109,069 of record NZ_JBSHNP010000126.1, on the reverse strand, counting down.
ATTTGAAAGTACGTTTAATGAAAACGCTCTTGAAGATGATTTTGAAGTAAACTTAGAAGCTGTAAAATTTGTAAAAGGAACCACAACATTACTTCCGGAATCGAAAGCCTATTTAAACGAAATGGCAGATTATTTTTCTAAAAGAAAAGAAATATTTTTTGTGATAAAATCGGATTTAAATCATGAAAAAAACTCTAAAGTTTCAATCAATAAATCAAAACAAGAATTAGCACTAAGTAAACAAAGAGCTAAATTAATTAGAAACTATTTAGTAAAGCGTGGTGTAGATCCAACGCGAGTAAATTACTTAAGCTCTAAAAAAGTAAAAAATACCAATAAAAATGTAAGTATAGAAAAACCAATTGCTTTAAAAGTAAAGCATATAGCTATAAATTAATTATGTTTTAGTCTCTAAAAACCTCACTAAATAGTGAGGTTTTTTTATTTATCATATATCATAGCCACATGAGGTATTCCATCTTCCAAGTACTCCTCACCTACTTCAAAAAAATCTAAATTGTTATAAAATTTCTTTAAATAGCATTGTGCCGAAATTTTAATTTTAGAGTGTTTGTACTGTGTTTGTATCGCTTCAATTGAAGCGTTCATTATAGCGTAACCATAGTTATGCTGTCTTTCAGTTTCAGCAACCACTACTCTACCAATGCTTGCTAATTTAAAATAATCTCCTGGTTTAAAAATACGTGTATAAGCTACAACTTTATCGTTTTTAAAACCTATTACGTGGAGAGCCTTTTGGTCTTTCCCATCAATATCTTGGTACACGCAGTCCTGCTCAACTACAAAAACTTGTGATCGTAGTTGTAATAAATCGTACAACTCTATAGTTGTTAATTCTTTAAATGTTTTAGTTTGTATTTTTAGCATAGAGTGTGTGTGTTGTTAGCTCTAAGAAAGTATAGAGATTCTTCGCTTCGCTCTGAATGACATTTGTAACTAATTTATAAAAATTTTAATCCTGCACAATTACATCTTTCACATCGTCTTTTCCGTATTCTGGCTGAATATTTACGTGGTTTATTTCAAATTTATGATAGAGTAACTCTTCAATTTTATTTAAAATCACATCAAACTCAGTTAAAGTAATATTATTTTCAAAATCCACATGAGCTTCAAAATGAATTTCCTCTTCATTTAATTGCCAAACATGGATATGGTGTACATTTTTTATCCCTTCAAAAGCATTAATTTCTTTAACAATTTCATCTATAGGTATAGTTTCTGGTGTAAACAACATCAATACTTTTGTAGATTCTTTTAATAAATCAAAACCCATCCAAATTAAATACACTGCAATAGCAAAAGTTAGTACGCTATCTACCCAGAAAAGCTCATAAAATTTCATTAACAATCCACCAATTAAAACAGCTACACTTGCCATCATGTCTGTTAATAAATGTAAATAGGCACTGCGCATATTCATATTAGACTCACTATCTTTTTTTAATAATAATACGCTAAAACCATTACCTAAAATAGCAATAACCGATAACCAAATTACTAAATCACTTTCAATTGTTTGCGGATTTTGAAATCGCTCAATGGCTTCAACAATTAATAAAACTGCTATAATAATTAAAGTTGCTGCATTTATAAAAGCAGCTAAAATTTCGGCACGTTTATAACCAAAGGTTTTATGTAAAGAGGCTTTTCGTTTAGATAATTTATCGGCTATATAACTAATAATTAATGATATAACATCGCTAAAATTATGCAGTGCATCGCTTAATAAAGCAAGGCTACCAGAAAGTAAACCACCAATTATTTGAGCAACTGTAATTAGTATATTTAAGAATATAGATATTAATAAGTTTCTACCTCTTAAATTACTGTGGTTGTGAGTATGATTATGTGAATGCGTATGTCCCAAATACTAACAATTAGTAGGTATTTTATCTACTCGGTTTTGGTGTCTTCCGCCTTCAAATTTAGTCTCTAAAAAAGTATCTACAATTTGAATAGCTTGTTGTACAGCTGTAAATCTAGCTGGTACACAACAAATGTTTGCATTATTATGTTGCCTAGTTAATGCTGTTATTTCTTTTGTCCAGCAAATTCCTGCTCTTACTTTTTGATGTTTATTAGCAGTCATTGCCACACCATTGGCACTACCACAAATTAAAATTCCAAAATCTACTGCTTTCTTTTCTACATCATTTGCTACAGGATGAACATAGTCTGGATAATCCACACTATCAGTACTATCTGTTCCATAATTAGTAACTGTATATCCTTTTGCTTCTAAGTGCTTAACTATTGCAAATTTATAATCTGTTCCTGCATGATCGTTACCTATTGCTATTTTCATTTTATACTATTTTTAGTTGTATTGTTTGTGACTATAAAGTTAATAATTGCTTACAAGTATGCATAACTTATAAAGACTTACTTATTCATTTTTTTTAGGTTTGAAAAATTTGGTTTTTTAATAGTGTTTATAACCACTGTTAACAAGTGCACCTATTAATTGTGACTACTTGTTAATATCTTAACATTGTTTTTTAAAACTTTTATTAGGTTTATCCAGTAAATTTTTCAAACAAAAACTCAAAACTATCTACCAAAAAAGTTAGTCATTTTTTGTGTATTACTTATGAGTAAAAAAATTGAACCTACTAACATTAAAAAATAAAATACTTATTAAAAATTAGTAGTTAACAGCATTTATAAACAGTTGTTAATAGTAAAACTAAACCACTTTAAAATTAAGACTTTAAGTAGCTAACAACTTGTTAATAGAAAGCTATAAGTAACATACCAAAGTAAAGTACAAAAAAGTTATACCACTATTAACAAGCAATAATAAACATCAATATTTTTTTAAATTTTTAAAAGAAAAAGATAATAGTATATATAAATGTTTATAACTCTTAAAGTTTAATTAATATGGTATTAATTTTCATTTAATATTAAAAACGTAGATTTGCATAAACTTAATAACTTCTCTCCTCCTATATTAAGTTATAAAACAGATGTCATTGCAAGCAAAGCGTGGCAATCTCTTTAATACATGAGATTCTTCGTTTCACTCTGAATGACACATAATAATATTACAATTTAAATGACAAAAAAGAAACACAGGAAACCATCTAATAACAAAATTTCCAACCTTACTAATACAATTATTAGTATTTTAAAAAAAGAAAGAAACCAAACTTTTAACTATAAACAAATTGCAGCAAAATTAGGTGTTAACGACGCTAGTAGTCGCAACCAAATTATAAAAAAATTAGCGCAACTTAAAGCAAAAGAAGAGATTGAAGAAGTAGAACGCGGTAAGTTTAAAATTATAAATAATACAGAATATCACACTGGTATTTTAGACCTTACTTCTAAAGGTTCTGGATACGTAATATCCGACGATTTTGAAGATGATATTTATATTGCTTCAAATAATATAAATAAAGCTCTCAATGGAGACGAAGTAGAACTTTATGTCTATAAACGCAGAAAACGTGGCAAGCTAGAAGGTGAAATTACTAACATTATAAAACGTGCTAAAACAGAGTATGTTGGTGTGTTACAAATCCATAAAAACAAAAACTTTGCATTTTTTGTTCCAGATTCTAATAAAATGTCCACAGATATTTTTATTCCAATTAATAAAATTAATAAAGCAGAAGATGGTGATAAAGTACTAGTAACTCTTGAGGATTGGCCAGAAAAAGCAGATTCTCCTAATGGACGCGTACTTAAAGTGTTAGGAAAACCAGGAGAACACAATACCGAAATTCATTCTATTTTAGCAGAATACGGTTTACCTTACGAGTTTCCTCATGAAGTTGAAGACTATGCAAACAAAATAGACTTAGAAATTAAGCCTGAAGAAATCGCAAAGCGACGTGATATGCGTAAAGATTTAACCTTTACCATAGATCCAAAAGATGCCAAAGATTTTGACGATGCGTTATCCTTTACCACTTTAGAAAACGGAAATTATGAAATAGGAATCCATATTGCAGATGTATCGCATTATTTACAAGAAGGTACTGTTTTAGACGATGAAGCTTACGAACGTGCAACCTCAGTATATTTAGTAGATCGTGTGGTACCAATGTTACCAGAAATACTATCTAATGGAGCATGCTCTTTAAGACCACATGAAGAAAAATATACCTTTTCTGCAGTTTTTGAAATCAACGAAAAAACCGAAATTATAAACCAATGGTTTGGTCGTACAGTAACCTATAGTGATGCACGTTTTGCTTATGAAGAAGCACAAGCCATTATAGAAAATAATAGAGAGTTAAATATCACTTCGAGCGCAGTTGAAACCTCTAAAATTAATACCACAATTCCTGCAGAAGTTTCTCTTACAGGAAAAGAGTATAAAACAAGTTCAGAAATAGCATTTGCGACATTAAAATTAGACCAACTTGCAAAAAAAATGCGTTCTAAACGTATGAGTTCTGGAGCAATTTCTTTTGATAAAGTAGAAGTAAAATTTGAATTGGACGAGGAAGCAAATCCTGTTGGAGTTTTCTTTAAAACTAGTAAAGATGCTAACAAGCTAATTGAAGAATTTATGCTTTTAGCAAACCGAAAAGTATCAGAATTTATTGGGAAACAAAAACCAGAAAAGACCTTTGTGTATCGTGTACACGATGAGCCAGACGAAAGTAAATTATTTGCACTTCAAGGTGTAGTTTCTAAATTTGGTTATAAGCTTAATTTTAAAGATAAAAAGAGTATTTCTTCTTCTTTAAACTCTTTATTAAGTGATGTAAATGGTAAAAAAGAGCAAAACCTTGTCGATACTTTAGCAATTCGTACCATGTCTAAAGCAGAATATACTACTAATAATATTGGACATTACGGACTTGCTTTCGATTATTACAGTCACTTTACCTCTCCTATTCGTCGTTATCCAGATGTCATGGCACATCGTTTATTACAACGTTATTTAGATGGCGAAAAATCGGCTAATGCAGAAGCTTACGAAGAAAAATGTAAGCACTCCAGTAATATGGAATATTTAGCAACAAAAGCCGAACGTGATTCTATTAAATACATGCAAATTAAGTTTATGCAAGATCACCAAGACCAAGATTTTGTTGGTGTAATTACTGGTGTAACAGATTGGGGAATTTATGTAGAAATTATAGCTAATAAATGCGAAGGCATGGTTAGAATTCGCGATATCAAAGACGATTATTACGAGTTTGATCAAGATCAATTTGCAATTATTGGTAGAGAAACTAAAAACATGTACCAATTAGGAGATGAGGTTGTTGTTAATGTAAAACAAGCCGATTTAGCCAAGCGTCACTTAGATTTTAATTTAGTAGGAAAACACGACGAGTAATATTTTAACGTCTGTTCGAGTGATTTGACGCACGAGAATTGTAGTGAAAACAATTTACTGTGTAACGAATACTAAAACCCAACAACTAATAAAAAACGTTTAAAATGATTTTAACTACAACAAATTCAATCGAAGGCTTTAAAATTATTGATTATAAAGGCATTGTAACAGGTGTATCTTACAACTCTAGCTATTCTTATAAAGGCACAAAAATGAGTTTTAAAGATATGTTTAGTGCAAAAAAATATTACGAAGCATATTCAGCAGGCTTAGAAAATATTAAAGAAGAAGCATTTCAGAAAATAAAAGACAATGCTAAAGCATTACAAGCAAACGCTGTTGTTGGTATTAGAATAGATATAGAACCTTTATCAAATACATCAACTTTAATCGTTTCCATAACAGGAACTGCAGTACAAGTCGCATAATTTTTTTATAAAAGTGTAACACATTAAAAAGTATTTACTCTTTATATAAACACATGTATAATATGAAAACGCTAATTACAACACTAGTATTATTTTTAACAATTACATTAACTGCACAACATCCATTAGAAAAAAACGTAGGCAATTTTAATGAGGTAAAAGTATTTGATCTAATTAAAATTAGCCTTGTAAAATCCGATGTTAATAAAGTTATAATTACAGGAGACGATGTGGACGATGTAGAGGTAGTTAATAAAAATGGAAAGTTAAAAATACGCATGAATTTAGATCGTGCTTTCGATGGTAATAAAACGTTTGTCGCAGTACATTACACCACTTTAGATGTAATAGATGGTAACGAAGGTGCAAAAATTATTGGAAACGAGCTTATAGAACAAGACCACATTGAACTTAGAGCACAAGAAGGCGCTCAACTTTTAATAGGTTTAAACGTGAATACTGTAGAAATTAGAGCAGTTTCTGGAGGTATTATTGAAACTAAAGGTAAAGCCAACAAACAAGACATTACACTTAATACAGGAGGTATTTACGAAGGAAAAGAGTTTTTAACCAAAACAACAGCTGTTAAAGTTAGAGCTGCTGGTGAAGCTGAAGTTAATGCCTCTAAATCTGTAGATGCTAAAATAACAGCTGGAGGAGATATTTATATCTATGGAGATCCAGAAAAAATTAACAAAAAAACAACTTTTGGTGGCCGAATAGAAACTAGGCCAAAACAGTATTAAACACAAAAAAAATTATAAAAAATGAATGGGAAACTATTCATTTTTTTTGCTTTAATATTAAGTGGTAATTCGTATTAATGTTATATATTTCTTTACTTTGTAGTAAAGACAAACAAACACTATGTTCGACGATATATTAACAGCAATTCCATTTGGTATTATTTTAGCCTTTACCATAGGTCCTGTTTTTTTCGTTCTTTTAGAAACTAGTGCAACCAAAGGTTTTAAAAGCGCACTTATTTTTGATTTAGGTGTTTTCTTCGCAGATATCCTTTTTATAATTGTTGCTTTTTACAGTACAGAAAAACTAGTAAGTAAAATTGAAGACGATCCTAATTTTATAATATTTGGAGGCGTTTTATTGGTTGTTTATGGAATAATTTCATTTGTAAAAACCTCTCGATCTTTTCGTTCTATTGTTAAAGAATACCATAGAGTAGAAATCCAAAAAGCCTACGGAAAACTATTTATTAAAGGTTTTTTACTCAACTTTATCAATATTGGAGTGTTGCTTGGCTGGTTGGGTTTTATAGTTATTGCAAACTCTATAACCACATCCAAAAATGGTGTTATTGTATTTATAATTACAATGCTAGCCAGTTATTTTATTACAGATTTATTTAAAATAGCAGCTGCAAAACGATTAAAAAATAAACTCACACCAAAACTTATTTTTAAAACAAAAAAAATCATTGCTTTAGTGATTTTAGCATTTGGAGTATTGTTATTAGTACAAGGCTTTTTTCCTAATGAAAAGGAAAGACTAAAGGAAAAAATAGAGCAAATAAATCCGTTGGATTAAATGCCAAAAACCCAGTATTACATTTACGTTGTAGAATTATCTAAAAAAGTATTTACAGAACATGCTAAATTTAGAGCAGCAAACCCACAATTTAATGGTGTTTTAGAATGCTTATATGTTGGTATGACGAGTAAAACACCTAAAGAACGATTTCTGCAACATAAAACAGGCTACCGAAACAAAAAAGGACATAAATTGTCCTCAAATATTGTTGAAAAATATGGCTCGTATTTAAGACCAAGTTTATACAATCATATTAATCCAATTGCTACTAGAGCAGAAGCTTTAAAACTAGAAGAAACTTTAGCTTTAGAGCTAAGACGACAACGTTATGCAGTTTGGTTTAATTAACAAATTCCTGCGAAGGTAGCAACCTAATTAAATTATAATCTCTCACATTATGTCATTCCAAAGAAGGCACGACGAGGAATCTCACAATTATAGATTATTAAAAACACACACGAATAGAACTATACTAATCAATTAAGAATATAAAGCTAAATCCAAACTCCAACGTTCTGTCATTCCGAAGAAGGCACGACGAGGAATCTCACTTTTTCATAATTTTAATATAAAAAGCTAAACAAAAGTTTAATACTAATATAGACTATAATGTTACACCTAAACTCCAACATTCTGTCATTCCGAAGGAGGCACGACGAGGAATCTCACAATTATAGATTATTAAAAAAGCACGAATAAAACTATATTATTCAATAAAGACTAAAACACTTCATCCAAAAACCAATATTCTGTCATTCCGAAGAAGGCACGACGAGGAATCTCACTTTCATAAAAATTAGTAATAAAATAACCTCCTACTTGTGTTGAAGGTTTCTTGAGGTGTCGAGCGGATTCGAACCGCTGTATTATATTACTCTAAATTTTCTTAAAATTTAAAAATAAAAAAAAGCGCTACTTAAAAAGTAACGCTTTCTTGAGGTGTCGAGCGGATTCGAACCGCTGTAGATGGTGTTGCAGACCACTGCCTAGCCACTCGGCCACGACACCCTAATTAGGAAGGCAAATATAAAAATAATTACCTTTTTACACTATATAGTTTAGCTTTTTCTTTTTTGAGTCAATTCTATAGTTACCATTTGCACGTCTCCTCCTATTGGTGGATTAATTTTACTTACAGCAACTGTAGCAATGGTAATTAATTGATCTTCTTTAAAAATACGATTTAAAATACGTTTTGCAACATGCTCTAAAAGTGCACTTGGTATTGCCATTTCTTCAATAACAACTCTATTTAAAAAGACATAATCTACTGTATCTTCCAAGTTATCAGACACTGCGCTTTTCTCTAAATCGGCTTTTACTTTTAAATCTACTCTATAATCACTTCCTATAGCAGTTTCTTCTTTTAAACATCCATGATGTGCGTAAACACGTATGTTTTCAACTTTAATAATTCCCATTAGTTTGTAAAAAAATCAAAAACGTTAGAAATTGTACTTGTTTTAGTTTTATAAAACTCCGTATAAGTACATTTTTCACAAGTCACAGAAGTAAATTTTTTACTCTGTATATTAAATAATTTTGTAAACAAACCTCCTGTGGCTTGCATTTGGTCGATATTACAACTGGTATTAGAACACTTTGGGCATTGATAATTCATAAATTTGAAAACTTAAATTATATAGTTATACAATATTAGTACAAGATTGATAAAGATTGTTACAAATGTTAATGAATTTCACTAATTTTACAGCTTAAGATTTTATTGATTAATAGCTTTAAAAATCAATACTTAACAGAAAAATTAATATGTCTGAAGAAAAAAAGTCGCTCAATTTTATAGAGCATATCATAGAAGAGGATTTAGCAAACGGTTTAGATAAAAGCAAATTACGTTTTCGTTTTCCACCAGAGCCAAATGGCTATTTACACATTGGTCACACCAAAGCTATTGGTATAAGTTTTGGTTTAGGCGAAAAATATAATGCTCCTGTAAATTTAAGGTTTGACGATACAAATCCTGCTAAAGAAGAGCAAGAATATGTAGATGCTATAAAGCGAGATATTGAGTGGTTAGGCTATAAATGGGCAAATGAGTTTTACTCATCAGATTATTTTCAAACACTTTATAATTGGGCTGTAAAACTAATTAAAGAAGGCAAAGCGTATGTAGATTCGCAATCTAGCGAAGCGATGGCAGAACAAAAAGGCACACCAACACAAGTAGGCGTTAATGGTCCTTTTAGAGACCGAAGTGTTGAAGAAAACCTCGATTTATTTGAGCGAATGAAAGCTGGCGAGTTCGACGAAGGTGAGCATATTTTACGTGCAAAAATAGATATGCAGCATCCAAACATGCTAATGCGAGATCCTATTATGTATCGTATATTAAAAAAACATCACCATAGAACTGGTAATGATTGGTGTATCTACCCAATGTACGATTGGACGCATGGTGAAAGTGATTATATAGAGCAAGTATCGCACAGTTTATGTTCTCTCGAATTTAAGCCTCATAGAGAGCTTTACGATTGGTTTAAGGAGCAAGTATATCCTTATGGTAAAAACGAGTATCCAATGCTTCCTAAACAGCGAGAATTTGCACGTTTAAACTTAAGTTATACTATTATGAGTAAACGAAAGTTGCTTAAATTAGTAGAATCTGGTGTCGTTTCTGCTTGGGACGATCCACGTATGCCAACTATTTCTGGATTACGAAGACGTGGTTACACTCCTAATGCCATTCGTCATTTCATAGAGCGCGTAGGTGTTGCTAAACGCGATAATATTATAGATGTTTCCCTTTTAGAATTTTGCATTCGCGAAGATTTAAATAAAATTGCACCTCGTGTAATGGCTGTTTTAAATCCTTTAAAACTGGTGATAACTAATTATCCTGAAGCTAAAGAAGAGTGGTTAGAAGCCGAAAATAATCCAGAAGATGAAAGCGCAGGATTTAGAAAAGTCCCTTTTTCTAGAGAATTATATATTGAAAAAGAAGATTTTAAAGAAGAAGCAGGTAGTAAATTTTTTAGATTAAGATTAGGAGGAGAAGTACGCCTTAAAAACGCCTATATAATTAAAGCAGAAAATGTTGTAAAAGACAGCAATGGTAACATAACCGAAGCGCATTGTACTTACACAGAAGATACGTCTAAAAAAGTAAAAGGCACCTTGCATTGGGTGTCCATTAAACATGCTTTAAAAGCCGAAGTTAGAGAGTATGATAGGTTGTTTTTAGATGAAGCACCAGACAGTCATGAGGACAAAGACTTTATGGAATTTATTAATCCAAACTCATTAAATATAATTGAAGCTTTTGTAGAGCCAAGTTTAGCAGAAGCTAAAGTAGGTGAGCAGTTTCAGTTTCAGCGTTTAGGCTATTTTAATGTAGATAATGATTCTAAACCAGGAGCGTTAGTCTTTAATAAAACAGTAGGTTTAAGAGACTCTTGGGCAAAAGCAAAGCCAAAAGAAAACAACAACCAAAACCAACAGAAACAGGCTCAGCAAAATAACCGTTCTGCAATAGATCAAATTAAATCGTATGGCAAAAAATACGATAGAATGAAGGTAGAGCAACAAAACAAAGCCAAAGCCGAAATCCAAGAACTAGCTAAAAATATTTCTTACGAAGAGTTAGAACCTTTATTTGGAACCTCTGTAAAAAAAGCTGGTACGCGTATAATTACGATGATAAGTTTAGGTGTATTGTTACAAAACGGTTTAGAAAAAAACGAAGCAATAAATGCCTTTATTACTAAAGCTTTAGACGATAAAAACGAGCTGTTAGTTGCAGAAGCTAAGACAGTTTCAAGCCTATAAAACACATTTTATAATTACAGATTTAATTAAATTATTTATGAAAAACATTACCTGTCTTTTACTCTTTACGTTTAGCCTGTGCGCAACAGCGCAAAATCTTGTAACTAACGGAAGCGCAGAAAATGCTCCAATAACAAACGATTGGACTGTTGTTTCTGGAAATTGGACACAACGTAGTTCAAATCCAGCACCACAAGATGGAACAGCCTATTTTTTTGCAGGAGCTAATAGTTACGCAGAAATCTATCAAGATATTGATGTTTCTGGCAACAGTGCTGTTATTGATTTAGGCACTCAATTTTATTCATTTTCGTGTTATTTAAGATCATTTAATCAAGCTCCAGCTGATGCAAGTAAAGCTATAGTAACTTATAGAGATAATTCTGGCTCTGTACTCCATACTTACGATACTGGTTTTGGAACAAACCAAGCACAATGGGATTCTTATTCGGATGCAAGGTTGGCTCCTGTTGGAACAAGAACAGTAAGAATTACTTTAATTTCAGATAGAAATTCAGGCACTAATAATGATGGTTATATAGATAATGTGGTTTTTGAGGAAGGTAATACGCTATCTACACCAACTGTTAATTATTTAGAGGGTGTTTCTGTTTATCCAAATCCTTCAAAAGGCACGATTCAATTTACAAAGTCGATTGATGAGTTGGTGGTTTTTGATAGCACTGGAAAAGTTATTTTAACACAAAAAAACATTCAGAAATCACAACCTATCACATTAAATGTATCACAAGGTGTGTATGTATTTAAAATAAGCAACTCTAATAATTCTATTGTAATAAAACACGTTGTAAAATAACTTAATAAGCACATTTACAAAGCAATACAAAGCCTCGATAAACACGTGTCGAGGTTTTTTTGTACATTTAAAACAACTAACTTAAAAAATATTTATCATGGAAGGATTTAATTATTTAGCCATTCTTGTGGCTGCAACTGTACCAATTGTGTTGGGATTTATATGGTACAATCCCAAATTATTTGGAAACGCTTGGATGCGAGAAGCAGAAATGACAGAAGCTAAAATGAAAAGCGGAAACATGGCTGTAATTTTTGTAATTACACTAGTGTTATCCTTTATTCTGGCTTTCTTTTTACAACAATTAACAAACCACCAAATGGGAGCAGTCCAATTAACAGGTGGAGATCCTGCACAAGCAAAACCGTCTTTCGATGCTTTTATGGCAGATTATGGTAACGCGTACAGGACGTTTAAACATGGAGCTCTACATGGTTTTTTAGCTGGTCTTTTAATGATTTTTCCTGTAATAGCTATTAACGGAATGTTTGAGCGCAAAAGCTGGAAATACATTATGATTAATTCTAGTTTCTGGATGGTGTGCTTAACTATTATTGGAGCCATTATTTGTGGTTGGAAGTAAACACTAAAAACAATAACTTTACAAAGACTGATAACGGTTGTTTTCAGTCTTTTTTTGTTTAAAATTTTGATTCACTATACAATTTATACTTCGGTAAAAACGCTTCCAAACTCTTGGGATGCTTTGCCACACAACGATTTGTTTTTAACCACTAAATTTTTAGAGGCTTTAGAGTGTTCGTGTCCGCAAAACATAACCCCTTTTTATGTAGGTATTTTTAAAGCTGAAACACTTATAGGGATTGCCATTTTACAACGAGTAGAAATGTATTTAGATGATATTTTTAGAAACACAAAAGACAACTACTTAACCAGAATTACAAAACAGTTAGTCTCTAAAATTGTAAGAGGAAATGCTTTAGTTATAGGTAATTTAATGCACACAGGACAACATGGACTGTATTTTAAATCTGAAGCTATAAACTACGAAACCTATTTAAATATTTTAGGTGATGCAATTGAAGCTATTAGGCTTAAAATAAAGAAAGAGAATAACAAAAAGATAAGAATTATAGCCTTCAAAGATTATTTTGAAAACGACGCTATACATAACAATACCGCCTTTTTTAAGCAACAAAACTTATATAAAGTACAAGTACAACCTAATATGGTTTTTAATATTCCAGAGCATTGGAAAACATTAGAAGATTACAAAGCGGAGTTTACAAAAAAATACAGACAGCGTTTTAATTCGGCTAGAAATAAAGCAAAATCGATTATAAAAAAGGAGTTAGATTTAGCAACTATTAAACAAAACCAAACTACGCTTTTTGAGTTGTATAAAAACGTGTCTGACAATGCTAGAGTGAATTCTTTTATTTTAAATGAAGCACATTTCAGCCATATAAAAGAAGAGTTACAAGATCATTTTAAGGTTTTCGGTTATTTTTTAAACGAAGAACTTATTGGGTTTTACACACTAATTCTTAATAATGATAAGCTAGAAACCTATTTTTTAGGCTATAATCCATTATTACAAAACGAGTATAAAATATATTTAAACATGTTGTATGATATGGCTCAATTTGGCATTGAAAATGGATTTAAAACTATTGTTTATGCACGTACAGCAATGGAAATAAAAAGCTCCATAGGCGCAAAGCCAAAAATGATGCATATTTACATGAAACATACTAATAGTTTTATTGCCAATACAGTATTAAAATTTATAGTAAAATATTTAAATCCAACAACAAATTGGGTGGAGAGACATCCTTTTAAACCCTAAAATTAATCCATAAAAAAACCCCAAAGCATTTACACCTTGAGGTTATTTATAGTTTATAAATAGCTATTCTTTTTCGCTATTCTTTTTATTTAATTTTGCTTGTTTCATAGCTTCGCCAATTTCATTACTGGCTGCAAAACTAGCCACCATATCGTTAAGCATATTGCTTCCTGCTTGTGGCGAATTTGGTAATAAAATTAAATTACTATTAGTTTCTCCACCAATTGCTTGTAAGGTGTCATAATGTTGCGTTACAACAATTAAGGCAGAGGCTTCTTGGCTATTAATACCAACTTTATTTAATACCTCTACAGATTCTTCTAAACCACGAGCGATTTCACGTCTTTGGTCTGCAATACCTTGTCCTTGTAAACGTTTGCTTTCTGCTTCAGCTTTTGCTTTTTCAACAATTAAAATACGTGCAGCATCTCCTTCAAATTGTGCAGCAGTTTTTTCTCTATCTGCAGCATTAATCCTGTTCATTGCTGCTTTTACTTGTGCATCTGGATCAATATCTGTTACTAAAGTTTTAATGATATCAAACCCATAATCAGACATCGCGTCGTTTAGTTCTGTTTTTACAGCAATTGCAATATCGTCTTTTCTAACAAAAACGTCGTCTAATTTCATTTTAGGCACTTCTGCACGCACAACATCAAAAACATAACTTGTAATTTGTTCATGCGGATAATCTAGTTTATAAAATGCGTCATATACTTTTTGACTAATAACACGATATTGTACAGATACTTTTAAACGCACAAATACATCGTCTAGCGTTTTGGTCTCTATAATAACATCTAATTGTTGAATTTTAAGACTTAAACGTCCTGCAATTTTATCGACTAAAGGAATTTTCATGTGTAATCCAGAAGGACTAATTTTATGAAATTTACCAAAGCGCTCAATGATTACTGATGTTTGTTGTTTTACTACGAAAAAGGCCGAAATCAATATGATTAAGCCGAAAAAAATAATTGGAATGTAAAGAAATTGTCCCATAAAATGATTTTTAAAAATGGTTAGAAAATAATTACTACTAAATTAAGTTATATTTGTTCAACTTATCCCAAACAAATGAAAAAACCTCAATTTATCTTATTAGTAGCATTTACTATATGTTTTGTTACACATTCTTTTTCGCAACACAGAACTTACGATATTAAAAATGGATTTGCCATTGGTGGAGGACTCACGCAATTTAATATCATTACAGATAATTTTGAAACCCAAAAAGGAAATGGTTGGATGGCTCACATGAGCGCAACAGCAGACCTTCCACACAGATGGTACAATGTAAGTTATGGTATGCAACTCTCAGAAAATAAAATAAGCGTTAACGGATTAGCCTCTAGCTTGTCTTCGGTTTTTGAGCCTGTAGAGTATAAAATATTTACAGCTCAATTAGCGTTTTTGTTTCACATAAAACCGTTTAAAACGT
The DNA here is from genome assembly GCF_053604675.1 of Lacinutrix salivirga. Taxonomy (NCBI): domain Bacteria; kingdom Pseudomonadati; phylum Bacteroidota; class Flavobacteriia; order Flavobacteriales; family Flavobacteriaceae; genus Lacinutrix; species Lacinutrix salivirga. The sequence continues at coordinate 93,910 of NZ_JBSHNP010000126.1, read as the reverse complement.
CTCATTTAACAATAGATGCTGGACCAATGTTACAGTATAATTCCGATTTAGAATTAACAGACGATGCGAAAGAAAATTTTACTATTGCAGACTTTGACGCTGTGTTAGCAAAGGATTTTGTAGATCTTAATAATTTTAATGTAAATGGTGCTATTGGAGCCACTTTAGGTTATGATTTTTTTAAACTTAGAGCACAATATATTTATGGCTTTACTAATATTTTAGGCCAACTAAATGATGCAGAGTTTAACACTAGCGAGAAAAAACAGTTTAAAGGCAATCAAAGTATGTTAGCATTTACTGCTATGATTACGTTTTAGAAAAAACCTCATTTTATAATTTTAAATTCGTCAATTCGAGTAGATTTTACGACTGTATATACGTAAAATTTGTATCGAGAATAAGAATTTTTTATTCTAAAAATCTTCTTTTAAAGTATAGAAATCACTTTCTCAATACGCTTAATACTTTCATCTTTACCAATCATATACATAATATCAAACACGTCTGGTCCTTGTAATGCACCAACTAAGGCTAATCGCAGAGGCATCATTACTTTCCCGAAACCTATCTCGTTTTTAGTAATCCAACCTTTAATTTCTGTCTGCAGCGTTTCTACTTCAAAATTATTATTATTTGAAACAATGCTTAACACGTCTGTCATAACAGACTTAGTATCGTCTTTAAAGGCCTTTTTAGAGGCTTTTTCGTCGTACGTTTCTGGTGCAAGAAAAAAGTAACTGCTTAAGTCCCAAAAATCACTTATAAAAGTGGCACGTTCTTTAATTAAACTAACAACTAAAGCGATGTAGTTAACGTCGATATCAATGTCATTTCGAGGAATTTGCGACGTGGCAATCTCTGTGTTAGATCGTTCGTTTATTTTATTTTCGATGATTGGCTTAAAAGCCTCAGCCAATGCGTCATTACTTTGCTCTTGCATATAATGATGGTTAAACCACTTTATTTTATCAGGATCAAAACGCGCTCCTGCTTTATTTACGCGTTTTAAATCAAATGCAGAAACCAATTCGTCTATGCTAAAAATTTCTTGTTCTGTTCCTGGATTCCATCCTAAAAAGGCTAAGAAATTAATTACAGCATCTGCAAAATAACCTTCTTCTTTATAGCCTTTAGACACTTCTCCGTTTGGCGAAGTATACTCTAAAGGAAACACTGGGAATCCTAATTTGTCGCCATCGCGTTTGCTTAATTTTCCTTTTCCTGTTGGCTTTAAAATTAATGGCAAATGTGCAAATTCAGGTGCTTCCCAACCAAAGGCTTTGTACAATTGGTAGTGTAAGGCTAAACTTGGTAACCATTCTTCTCCACGAATAACGTGAGTGATTTCCATTAAATGGTCATCTACAATATTTGCTAAATGATAGGTTGGCATACCATCACTTTTAAAAAGCACTTTATCGTCTAATATGTTAGTATCAATGCTAATATCGCCTCTAATAATATCTTTTAAATGAAGCGTTTCGCCTTGCGGACTTTTAAATCGTATTACATAATCTTCGTTTGCGTCTAATTTTGCTTTTACTTCAGCTTCAGACAACGACAAGGAGTTACTTAATTTTAAACGGTTGTGCCAGTTATAGATAAATGTTTTTCCTTTTGCTTCGTGGTCTTTTCTATGGAAATCTAGAGTTTCAGAAGTATCAAAAGCATAATAGGCATTACCAGAAGCAATTAATTGGTCTGCATATTGCTTGTACAAATGTTTACGTTCACTCTGTCTGTATGGTCCAAATTTTTCGTTCTTATCTGGTCCTTCGTCAAAAGGAAAGTTACACCAATTTAGTGCATCAACAATATACTGTTCTGCACCTTCTACATAACGGTTTTGGTCTGTGTCTTCAATACGAAGCACAAAAGTACCATTGTGTTTTTTAGCAAATAAATAGTTGAAAAGCGCTGTACGAACGCCTCCAATATGTAAAGGTCCTGTTGGACTTGGTGCAAAACGCACTCTAACTGGTTTAGACATCTTGTTTTGTTTGAGTTTGCAAAGATATAGCGATATGATTTTACAACAAAGAAAAGTGTTTAAAACATTTGTTTGAATTTAATTTGTTTTATTACAAATAAAATATATCTTTGTGATCTAGTTTTAGAATTCTACAACAACACTTTTTGACACATGATTAGTGAATACAGACTTTTGTATTTGGCATTAATCAAATTCCAAAATGTATTAATTACTAAATAAGTATTTAACAATATGTTTAAATGCTTTCACACACTTATGTTTAATTTAAAATAAAAACAATGAACACTGTAATATATATAGATGGCGTACCACTATACATGTCTCCTGTAGAAGTAGATCCAATGTTTACTTCCCTAAATGCCATTAGCAATTTAGGAAACACAGATGCATTAGCCACAAGTATAACGCCAGAAAACATTAAAAACAACCCTTTAGGAAAAGAGAGTGTATTCCATACAGTTGCAGAAGTATATTCTGAGCAAGAAATAATAGACACTTATACACATCGTATTATTTGGTGTAAGTCTGGAGTAGATGTATTTAGCCATTACCAATCTAAAGACCCTAAATACACACCCAAACCAAAAGAATTATTAATTTTTTATGAAGAAAATCCAGACGAAGCCTCTAATTTTTTTGGGACTGCCTGTAGAGTAAAAATGGGAGCAGAGCGTAGAGTATTAATGGAAAAAGTATACAAAAATAGAAAAACAATAACCCTTAAAAACAAGGAAGCTAATAGTTTAAAAGTGTGGTCGCTAGATATGGCAACATGGCATAATAAGTTAGAAGCTTCTGTTTTAGAAAGCGCTATAATATTTGAGCTACAAGAAATAACAGCCTATAATAACATTATAAACACCATTTTTGGAATAAACGAAACCTTAGCAGATTGGATTACAAGTGGAGTTTCTGCATTGGACGATGTTAAGTTTACAGACAAAAATTACGACTATAAAAAGTATGGCGAAAAGCTAGAACCTATTATACCAATACATTTATACAAAAAAACGTATCAGTTTTTAACTCAAGGAGGACCGCAACCTTACGATGTGGTAAAACAAAAAGGCTTAGCGCAATTAACAAATGTGGTTAGTAATTTTGACGACTTCGTGTTTGGAATAGCCAAAACAGTAGTTGCAGCGACACCAAATAAAAAGGACGATATACTGTTAGCAACCATTATAAAAGTAAAGCAGTATTTACAAGAGCATTTAGGCAAAGTTTTAGAAAAACTGTTTAATAAACTAAAACAGTTTATGGCAACTATAAAAGCAAAAATTGAAGACTTTATAGACCAAATAGACGATAATTTACTACTACTTAATGCCTTTTTATGTGGTTTAATAAATGGCATATTAAGTATAGTGCAAGCTATTTTAAGCATAGTTGCTTTGGTGGTAGACAATGTATTTATTTTAAACATAAATAATTATAGCGCAAACAACTTAGCAAAACACCAAGAAAAATTAGAGTTTATTGAAGATGCTATAGACTTACTTATACCAAATTTAGACACGCTGTTTCTGCAAATAACCACACAAATGCTTACTATACAAAAAGAGTTATTTAAGCTCGTATTAGAGGTGTGGCAACTCGCTAAACAACAAAGTAAATACTTTTGGGCCTATTGTATAGGAGGAGTTGTTTTTGAGTTTATTGTAGAGGCTATTATAACACTATACACTGGCGGAAGTGCTGCCTTTGCAAAAGCGGCTGCAAAAATAAACAGGATTTCTAGCCAACTTACCCAAAAAGGAAAAACCGTTGTAAAAGGGTTTGGTAAAACAGTAGCAAAAAACACTGCAGAGCTCTTACAATATTTAAAAAAGGAGTTGGTAGAATTGATAGAGGCAATAAAAAACGGCAAACTTATTGCTTACTTAAAACGTAAGTTTTTTGAACTTATTGATAATAAAGAAGGATTACGTAAATTATATTTACAAAAATGGTTACATAAGTTTGATGATAATTTTATAAACCATATAAGTGGAGATGTAGGTAATGAAACAATTTCAATATTTTTTAAAGAGTTATTTTATGTTAGTACAAAAGGAGAAGGCGGACATTGGTTAAATAAATTTTTAAAAGTTGATGAAATAATTTACCCACCAGGAGTAACAAATATATCTCAAATTCCAGATGATCTTCCTTTTAAAGCAAAGGTTATTATAAAGTCAAAAAAAGGTAGAAGCTTCCCTAAAGAGACAGTTTCATCTATGTTTCCAAAAAACTGGAGCATTAAAAGAATACAAGAAGAAGTTTCTTATATTTATGAAAATACTGTTGTTAATAACAATGGCTTTATTGAGAAAAATTTTTCAACTGGAATTTCAAAATATAGAGCAATTTCAACTAATGGGTTTAAGATTCAAATAGAAATAAAAAACAAAAATATTATTAATGCATATCCATATTTAAATTAAAAAATTATGAATTACAAATTTTACACAAATATATTAGATACAACAAATGAACTATTTTATTTAATTAAAACAGAGATTGGAGTCATACAAAATTTTGGAAACTCTAATTGGACATCAGGTAAAGCTTTAAAAATCATAGAAGGTATTGAGCAAAGTAAAGAGAGAGAAAAAAAGGACGAATATATATGGGCAAATGAAGATATAACTCTTTACGCTAATAAAAACGGTGTATTACTAGTAGATATGTTGGCAAAAAGAGGCGGAGAAACAGCTTTAGAAATTATAACATTACAATTAACACACGATCAGTTTATAAAATTTTTAAAAGACTTCAAAACCTTTATAGAAGAAAACAGTTAACAAACCTAATGCTAGCGCTAGTCTGTGAAGTGTGACAATAACAATAAGCAAAAACAATAATTAGTCATAGTGTAATTACTGTGGCTTTTGTATTTTAGAGATGTAGTATTAACTCTTTTGTATACTTAATGCAAACGAGTGCTAGCAAGTAGAGCTAGAGTGTAATAATGACACTGTTTATTTTATAAGTAATTTATTAACGAACAGTTTAAAAAATGATAGATAATAAGAAAAAAATATTGAGAATGACTTATAAAGCTGAATCTAAAATTGAATACAAAAGATTCGAAATACTAATTAATTCAAAGTTATTTAATAATGAAGAATCAGTTCAAAAGCCTATTTGGGGTTTTGAATTAATAGAAATTTTAGAAAATATGCAAAAAGAAGAACTAATATCTTCGGATGACAGTAATTGGTATTACTCAATAACCAACAAAGGATTGGATTATTTACAACAAAATAAAGAAGAAGAGTAGTGTGTTATATACTTTAAACACTAACCCCTTTGCTAGCGCTCGCCTGTGACGAGTGAGGAAAAAATTAGAAACCAACAAAAAGCTACAGTTTAATTACTGTAGCTTTTGTATTTTAAAGATGTAATATATACTATTGTGTGCACTCGTCACAGACGAGCGCTAGCAATGGCCTTTAGAAGAGTTAATAGACTTATTAGAAGAGTGGATGGCTTTTTTAAGTAATTAACGTTATTATCTATAAAACAAAAAACCCCTTATTTAATTTTTGCCTGTGTACAATAACTAAAATGGTAATTAAAAAAACCACCTAATTTAGGTGCTCTTTTTAGATTTGAAAAAACTCTTAAATTGTAGCTTTTGTATCTAAAACAAATTCAAATTTACCATCTCCTTTGGCACACGTTTATTCATAATTTTAAACCACAAAGGAGGACACAACGCAATAAGCATAGATGTTGGATAACCATAAGGCATTTGCGGACTATCCTCATGGCAATCCAAAATTTGATATTTTTTATTCGTTTTGTAGTGATGGTCGCTATGTCTAGTCAATTCATACAATACAATACGACCAATAACGTGATTAGAATTCCAGGAATGCATTTGTTTTACACGCTCATAACGTCCAGATTTAGTTTTTAAACGCAATAAGCCATAATGCTCAATATAGTTTACTGTTTCCAGTAAAATAAAGCCAATAATACCAGAAGCTAAAGCAAAAACAAACCCATTAAAACCAAAGACAAGAAAAACAACTAGTAAATATGCGACTTGAAAAATAGTAAACCACAACATATCGTTTTTTATAGAAAAAAAGGACTGATTATTGTTTTTTAAAAGTGTGTTTTGGATGCTCCAAGATTTAAAATACTGTCTAAATGTTGAGGTAAACCAAAAAGAATACACACTTTGGTTATAACGAGCAGTAGCAGGATCCTCTGGAGTTGCTGCATGTAAATGATGGCCATAATTATGCTCAATATAAAAATGCATATAAAAACTAGGTAATAATAAGGCTTTACCCAAAAAACGCTCGTTTGTAGTTTGTCTGTGGCCAAGCTCGTGTGCAACGTTAATACCATTTATAGCTAAAACAATTCCTATAGAAAAGGCAAAACCAACAAACTCATAAGTTTCTAAAACTTGAGAGGTCACTAGGTTTAGCGTGTAAATAAGTAAGCCAAAAACAATTGGCACGTTTAGGTATAGCAACCAATCAAAAAGATTGTTTTTTAGTTTGTTGTGCGATGCTTCTTCCTTTAAATTACTATCATCTACAGGCAATACAACTTCTAAAATGGGAAGCAGTATAAAGGCATAAATAGGTACTAAAAATGAAAAAGAACCTTTAAAATATAAGCCAACACAAGCCATTAATGGAATTGAAAATGCAGCTAAATATTTAAGGTCTTTCATTTTTAAAAAGATGTTTTTCATTCTCTTAAAACAAGAAAACGTATTAGTTTAAATCAAATTTATTTCCGCGAAAGCGAAAATCTTTAACAATAAGTTATAAATCTAAGCATTTAAGTGTAAAAATAAAATAGTATTTTAGTGAGTTAAAACACATATACTTGAATAATTTTAAAGCCATACAATCCAAATTAGAGCAATTTATTAGAAAATACTATACCAACGAGTTAATTAAAGGTATTATTTTATTTTTTAGTATTGGGTTGCTGTATTTCTTGCTAACACTACTCGTAGAGCACTTTTTGTGGCTTAATACCACAGCGAGATCTGTGTTATTTTGGCTATTTATTGTTGTAGAATTGGTACTATTTACAAAATTTATTGTAATGCCTTTAGCGAAGTTGTTTAAGCTTCAAAAAGGGATAGATTATGAGGATGCTTCAAAAATTATTGGCAATCATTTTCCAGAAGTTAACGATAAGTTGGTTAATGTGCTTCAATTAAAACAATCACAATCACAATCGGAGTTATTATTGGCAAGTATTGAGCAAAAATCTGCCGAGTTAACACCAATACCTTTTAAACTGGCTATTAATTTCAAGAAAAATGCTAAATATCTCAAATACGCAGCAATACCTTTAGTTATAATTGCTTTAACTGCGTTAACAGGTAAATTTAATTTATTTAGCGATAGTTATGAGCGTGTTGTAAATTATAAAACGGCTTACGAGCCACCAGCACCTTTTCAGTTTTTTGTAGTTAATGAAGACTTGCAAGCCACAGAAAATAACCCATTTACTTTGGTCGTTCACACAGCAGGAGACGTAATACCAGAGAACGCACAAATTACTTTTAATAACGAAACCTATTACCTTAAAACCCTTGGTGGAGGCGATTTTGAGTATGTTTTTGAGCAACCTAAAGCCAATACCACATTTACGCTTAATGCAAATAATGTAACCTCAAAACCCTATACTTTAAATGTGGTTGAAGTACCAACATTACTCAGTTTCGATATGGTTTTAGACTATCCATCGTACACTAAAAAACGCGATGAGGTATTAAAAAGCACAGGAAATGCTGTCGTTCCACAAGGCACAAAAGTTACTTGGAAATTAAAAACAAAGGCAACAGATAAAGTATTATTATATGCCAAAGATACGCTGTCTTTTACTAAGGAAAACACAACAGATTTTACAGCTTCTAAGCGTGTTTACAAACAGTTTAACTACAACTTAAGCACAAGCAACGCCTATTTAATAGATTACGAAAATCTGGCCTATTCTATAAATGTGGTTAGAGATGAGCATCCAGAATTAATAATTAACTCTAAAATCGACTCTTTAGACCAGCAAACACTTTATTTTCAAGGAAAAGTTAGTGACGATTATGGCTTAAGTAAACTACAATTAGTGTATTATCCTGCGGAAAATGAAGCCAATATTCAAATTGAAAATATTCCTGTGTCTAACTCTAATTTCGACGAGTTTATAAGCGCGTTTCCAAATCAACTTAATATAGAAGAAGGCATCAGTTATAACCTCTATTTTCAGGTGTTTGATAATGATGCGCTTAATAACTATAAAAGCACAAAAAGTACAGTGTTTAGTTATAGAAAACGTACAAAAGCTGAAGAAGAACAGAAAAACCTACAAGAGCAAAACCAAACCATTCAAGATTTAAATAAAAGTTTGGAGAAATTTGAAGAACAGGAAAAAGAGCTTCAAGAACTATCTAAAACCCAAAAGGAAAAAGCAGAGTTAAATTTTAATGATAAAAAGAAGCTCGAAAACTTTATTAAACGACAAAAAGAGCAGGAAGACATGATGAAGAAGTTTAATAAAAAACTAAAAGAAAATTTAGAAGACTTCCAGAAAGAAAACAAAGAAAAAGACCAATTTAAAGAAGATTTAAAGAAGCGTCTTAAAGAAAATGAAGAGCAGTTACAAAAAGACGAAAAACTACTAAAAGAACTTGAAAAATTAAGAGAAAAGTTAAGTAAAGAAGACATCTCTGAAAAATTAGATAAGCTTGCTAAACAGAACAAAAATCAAAAACGCAGTTTAGAGCAATTAGTAGAAATTACGAAGCGCTACTACATTACTAAAAAACTAGAAAACCTTGCTAAAGACCTTGAAAAACTAGCCGAAAAGCAAAACGATTTAGCCAACAAAGAAAAAGACGAAAACACAAAAGCGAAGCAAGATGAATTAAATAAAGAATTCAAAAAGTTTCAAGAGGATATGGAGCAGCTTCAAAAAGACAACAAGGAGCTTAAAAAACCAATGCGAATTCCTCAGAATAAAAATGAAGAAGAAAACATTGAAAAAGAACAACAAAAGGCTTCAGAAAATTTAGAAGAAAAAGAACAGTCGCAAGACGAACAAAAGAAACAAGATAGCAACAGTAAAGCACAAAAAAGCCAGAAAGCAGCAGCGCAAAAAATGAAAAACATGAGTGCTAAAATGTCTAAGGCTATGCAATCTTCTGGAGAGCAATCTCTACAAGAAGATGTAGAAATGCTACGTCAGATTTTAGATAATTTAGTATTGTTTTCTTTTGATGAAGAAGATTTAATGGATAAGTTTAAAAGTATAGAAGTTAACCATAATGAATATGCAACTTATTTAAAAAAGCAAAAGGATTTACGCTCTCATTTTGAGCATATAGACGACAGTCTATTTGCTCTGTCTTTACGACAACCAAAAATATCCGAACAGGTAAATAAGGAGATTTCTGAGGTATTTTTCTATACAGATAAAGCCATGGCTCAACTTGCCGAAAACAATTTGTATCAAGGCACAGCAGCACAGCAATACACAGTAACTCATGCAAATAATCTAGCTAACTTTTTAAGTGATGCTTTGGATAGTATGATGAATGCTATGGCTATGCCAAAACCTGGACAAGGAGAAGGCGGAATGCCATTACCAGATATTATTATAAGTCAAGAAGAGCTTAACGAGCAAATGAAAGAGGGAATGAAAAAGAGCGACAAAGGCAAACCTCAAAATGGAGAAGGAGAACAAAAAGGAGAAAAAGAAGGAGGTGAAGAAGGCGAAGGGAAAGAAAAAGGTAAACAAGGCAAAGATGGAAAGGAAGGTGAAAAGGGAGAAGGTGGCGAGAATGGAGAGCAGGATGGCGAAGGTAAAGGAAGTCAACAAAATGGAGATGGCTTTAGCGAAGATGTCAATGGAGAGTTGTATAAAATCTACCAACAACAACAACAAATCCGTCAGGCTTTAGAGGAGCGATTAGAAAAAGAAGGTTTAGGAGAAAATGGAGATGCAAAACGTTTATTAAAACAAATGGAAGATGTGGAATTAGATTTAATAAACAAAGGTTTTACTGAAAAAACACATAGTAAAATGATGAATTTACAACATCAATTACTAAAGCTTAAAAACGCCACTTTTAAACAAGGCCAAGAAAATAAAAGAGAATCTCAAACTAATAAAAAGGAGTTTCAGAATAACACAAATAATCAAATTCCAACTGCAAAACAGTATTTTAATTCTACCGAGATTTTGAATAAGCAATCCTTACCTTTGCAACAAATTTATAAGCAAAAGGCACAAGACTATTTTAAAAATAATTAATGATTAGTTTCAATTACGAGAACGATTTTGAATTAGATAGTGAAACTGAGGTTTCTAATTGGATATCTAATGTTATTGTATCTGAAGATTGCATAGAAGGTGAGATGAATTATATTTTTTGTGACGATAAGTATTTACACAAATTAAATGTACAATTTTTAAATCACGACACGCTAACAGATATTATTAGCTTCGATTATTCCATAGGAAAAAACTTACAAGGAGATATATATATTTCTACCGAAAGAGTAGCAGATAATGCTAAAGATTTTGATGTAGAATTTACACAAGAATTGCAACGTGTATTAGTACATGGTATTTTACATTTTTGTGGCTATAAAGACAAAACAGAAGAAGAAGCTATTGTTATGCGAAGTAAAGAAGATTTCTATTTACAACAGTATAAAGGTAGTTTGTAGATTCGTTGTATATTTGCAGACTTAAATTTTTATACTGCTTAATTGGCAGTTTTAAGTTTAATACATTTTAATACTAATTACAGGTTCCTGCCTTTGCAGGAATTATAGTGTTCCACGTGGAACATAATTTATAAAACGCAAAGTAATGTTTAATGAGATTTACGATGTTATTGTAGTAGGAGCTGGTCATGCAGGAAGTGAAGCAGCAGCAGCAGCAGCAAATATGGGAAGCAAAACATTATTAATTACAATGAATTTGCAGAACATTGCGCAAATGTCTTGTAATCCTGCAATGGGAGGGATAGCTAAAGGTCAAATTGTACGAGAGATTGATGCACTTGGTGGTTATAGTGGTATTGTGAGTGACACTTCTGCGATTCAATTTAAAATGCTTAATAAAAGTAAAGGACCTGCAATGTGGAGTCCAAGAGTGCAAAGCGACAGAATGCGCTTCGCTGAGGATTGGAGATTGCTTTTAGAGCAAACTAAAAACCTCGATTTTTATCAGGAAATGGTTTCTGGTTTAATTGTAGAAAACAATAAAGTAGTAGGTGTAAAAACCTCTTTAGGAATTGAAGTAAGAGCGAAATCTGTTGTACTTACTAATGGTACTTTTTTAAATGGATTAATTCATATTGGAGATAAAAATTTTGGTGGAGGAAGAGCTGGTGAAAGAGCTGCAACAGGTATAACTGAACAATTGGTTAATTTAGGTTTTGAATCTGGCAGAATGAAAACAGGAACACCTCCAAGAGTGGATGGTCGATCCTTAGATTTTTCTAAAATGAGTGAACAGCCTGGTGATGTCAATCCAGAGAAGTTTTCTTATTTAGATATCACAAAACCATTAACACATCAACGCTCTTGTCACATGACATATACTAGTGAGCAAGTGCATGATGTTTTACGCGAAGGCTTTGATCGCTCACCAATGTTTAATGGTAGAATTAAAAGTCTTGGACCAAGATATTGTCCGAGTATAGAAGATAAAATAAACAGATTCGCAGATAAAGATAGGCACCAATTATTTGTAGAACCAGAAGGTTGGAATACTGTAGAATATTACATAAACGGTTTCTCTACATCCTTACCTGAAGATGTACAATTTAAAGCTTTACGTTCTGTTGTTGGTTTCGAAAACGTTAAATTCTTTAGACCTGGTTATGCTATAGAATACGATTATTTTCCACCAACTCAACTTAAACATACTTTAGAAACCAAACTTGTTGAAGGTTTATATTTTGCAGGACAAATTAACGGAACTACTGGTTACGAAGAAGCCGCTTCGCAAGGTTTAATGGCAGGCATAAATGCAAGTTTAAAAGTGAGTGAAAAAGAACCTTTTACGCTTCAAAGAGACGAAGCTTATATTGGTGTTTTAATAGACGATTTAATTACTAAAGGCACAGAAGAACCTTATAGAATGTTTACCTCGCGTGCAGAATATAGAACGTTATTACGACAAGATAATGCAGATATTCGACTTACACCTAAAGGTTACGTTTTAGGTTTAGCTTCCGAAAAACGCTTAAAACGTATGGAAGAAAAACATAATGCAGCAGAAAAGTTTGTGGATTTTTTTAGGACTACAAGTGTACTTCCGGAAGAAGCAAATCCTGTTTTAGAAAGCAAAGGGTCTGCCTTAGTAAAGCAGTCTGATAAAATGTTTAAACTTTATTCTAGACCAAACATTACTATAGACGATGTGCGTAAATTTAAAGCTGTTGATCAATACATAAAAGATAACGATTTAGATACTGAAGTGATTGAGCAAACAGAAATACAGGTTAAATATTCTGGATATATTGCAAAAGAAAAAAGCAATGCAGATAAATTAACACGACTTGAATATGTGAAAATTCCAGAAAATTTTGACTATTCTCAAATTAACTCTATGAGTTTGGAAGCAAGAGAAAAACTTAAAAAAATACAACCAACTACAGTGTCTCAAGCTTCTAGGATTAGTGGTGTTTCTCCAAACGATATTTCTGTATTGTTAGTTTATATGGGAAGATAGTTGTCTTGCCAAAGTAGAATTTCTATTAATTATAATATAAAACACTAATCATGTTCCACGTGGAACATGATTAGTGTTCACAAAACTAGTCTTAGTAAAAACAAGGATTTACTATTCTGAATTTGTTTCAGAATTTATTAAAAATGAAAAAACAAGAACGCTATTTAAAAGTAAAAGACCATTCTGTTTCAGGTGAAGAGTTTTCATTAATTGAGAACACAACCTATGGTTTTTTAGAAACATCTCCACAGCCAAAAGAAGAAGATCTTCCTGCGTATTATAAAACCGAAGATTACATTTCGCATACAGATTCTAAACGAAATCTATTTGAAAAAGCGTATCATTTAGTTAGAAGTCTTTCTTTAAAACGAAAATTAAAATTAATTAATTCGTTTAAAAATTTAAAATCAGAACAGAATCCTTCCGAAGAAAAAAAACTATTAGATGTTGGTTGCGGAACAGGAGATTTTTTAAAAACAGCAAAAACCAATAATTGGAGTGTATTTGGAATTGAGCCAAACACAACTGCTCGAAAAATAGCTAACCAAAAAACTAATCAAGCAGTTTTTGATAGCGATAAACTTTTAGAATTTGAAAAACATAGTTTCGATGTCATTACGCTTTGGCATGTGTTAGAACATTTACCAAACCTTGAAGAGCACATTTCAATTCTGAAATTAGTATTAAAACCAGAAGGTAAACTTATAGTTGCAGTGCCTAATTATAAAAGTTACGATGCTAAATATTACAAAGCGTTTTGGGCCGCTTTTGATGTGCCTAGACATTTATGGCATTTTAACAAACACTCTATTTCCTCTTTATTTTCAAAAGTAGAAATGGAAGTGACAAAAACGCTTCCTATGAAATTCGATGCTTATTATGTGTCGTTACTTTCCGAAAAATATAAATCAGGCAAAATGAATCCATTTAAAGGGTTCTGGATTGGTTTACGATCAAATTTAAAAGCTAAACGCTCTGGAGAGTATTCTTCGTTAATTTATGTGATTAAAAACAGCTAATTCTTATTATAAACATTAAATTTAAACCCAAAGGCGAATAGATGTAAGAATACATGATTAAAATTTAAAACCGCCTTAAATCGCTTTATTTTAATTCATTTTTAATAGTTTATTCTTATTTCAAAAATAAAAACAATAAATATTTATTATAATTAATAATAAAAACAATTTTTACATTTGCGCACACTTAAAAAATTATTATGAAAAATACAATTTTAGCTTTATTCATCATTTTAGGAGTTTCTTCTTGTCAACAACAAAAAATGGGATATATTGATACTGGAGAAGTAATAAATGCTTACCAGCACAAAATTGACATTGAAAAAAAGTTTGATGGTAAAGACGAAGCGTTTAAAAAGAAAACCGATAGTATTGGACAAGCCTTTCAATTAGAAGCTCAAAAATTTCAAATGGCTGCTCAAAAAATGTCTAAAACAAAAGCACAAGAAAATTACCAAGCCTTAGGTCAAAAACAACAAATGTTGCAGCAACAAATGCAATTTGAACAACAACAGTTGACTCAAGAGTTTCAAAAAGAAATAGACTCGGTAATTATTAATGTAAAAGAGTTTGTAAAAGATTACGGAAAGAAAAACGGTTACACCTATATTTTAGGAACTAGTGAAGGTTCTGCTAGTGTGTTATATGGCATAGACGAAAACAATTTAACCGAAGAAATTACAAAAGCACTTAACGACGCTTACAAAAAATAAAAAAATTAATCCCTTACCAAAAAGCCAGACTGTTTAGTCTGGCTTTTTTTATTTTAAAACCCGAGATGTACAAGTCTTAACATAATTCTTTATATTTGAGACAATTAATTATTACTGTCGCTATTAATGATTTTTATAAAGACGATAAAGAAGCAGTTTTTGCTCACTCTTATTTTCTTTACTTTTTTTTTATTTACCATTGCTCAGGAAGCCATTCCATTTAAGGTTCAAAAAGAATTTTATATCTATGGCGATGCTGTTGTTATTGGTAATAATATATTAAGTGAAGACGCTAAACAACCCTTCAATACATTAGAAACTACTAATGATGATATTGATATGGTGTTTGTAGATATAGATAACGACGAGTCAACATTTAGCTCAAGTTCAGCCAAACTTAAACTACCACAAAACCATACTAAAATTGCTTATGCCACTTTATATTGGAGTGCAACCTACAGCTATGAGCAAGGGTTTAAAAGAGAATCTGGTGGCAGTTTTTTCTTCCAAGGTAAGCGTCCTAAAAAACGGAATATCAATAAAATAAAATTTAAACTTCCCAATGGAGACTATCAAAATATTACAGGTAAAGTAGAGTTTGATGGTGCAAAAAGCTCATTATTTAGGCTTAATTCTCCCTATGTATGCTCTGCAGATGTTACTAAACTATTAAAACAAGCGCAAACTATAAATGGCGATTATACTGTTGCAAATGTAATAGCTTCTAAAGGCTATGTGTCTGGAGGTAGTGCTGCAGGATGGTTATTATATGTGGTTTACGAGGCTCCAACATCTAACCCAAAATACATAACAACATATAATGGCTTTGCTCATGTAGGCAGACAAACTGTCGAAGTAAATTTTAAGGATTTTAAATCTTTAGACATAGGCGAAATCAATACTTCGCTTACAATTGCAACCTTAGAAGGTGATAGTGATATTGACCAAGATGAATGTTTAATTATAAACAAAAAAACAAACCAAAGTGTAATTTTAAACTCTAGCTTAAGAGAAAAATCTAACTTTTTTAATAGTAAAATAACCACTAACGGCACTTATTTATCCAATAGAACGCCAAATAGCCAAAACACCTTAGGTTTTGATATTGCCACTTTAGATATTCCAAAAACAGATAATCCTATTATTAATAATGATACAGAAGAAATTACTCTTGCATTTAATACGAAATCAGATAGGTTTTATTTGTTTTTTACAGCGTTTCAAACAGAAATAAGTAAAGCGTTTTATGAAGAAAAAAACAATAATTTTAATAATGAAACTTCAGAAATTTCAAGCGGAACTTTAGTTGAAGTAATAGAAAGGCCTAAAGCTTTAAAAGAAGAAATGCCGATAGCTCAAATCTCTTCTAATAAAATTGATGCGCGTAAACAAAAAGCGAAACGAGAGAAAGCAGCCAAAAACAAAAAAGAAAAAGAGGAGCGAGAGAAGAAGGCTAAAGCAGAAAAAGAAGCAAAAGCTAAAAAACAGAAAGCCGAAAAAGAAAAAAGAGATAAAGATGCTAGAGAAAAACGAGAAAGTGCAGAAAAAGTTAAGAAACAAAAAGAAGAATTAGAAAAGAGAGAGAAAGCATTAAAAGAAAAAGAAGAAAAACTTAAAAGTGAGAAAGAAGCGCTTACTAAAAAAGAAAAACTCCGTAAACCAGAAATACAGCAAACTGCAGCAGAATCAACTCCAGAATTTAAAGAAATAGTTCCTATAGAGCAAAAACAAAAAATGCCTGAAATGGCAGCAAATGCTAAGAAAAAAATTGCTTCTGGCACATCAGAGTTACCTGTTTGGCTAAAACAAAACGATAACAAAACAATAACTCAAAATAATAAGGTACAAACTTCCAAATTTAGTCCAAAATCATCACGATTAATAGGTGATTATTTAGAGTTAACAAGAGAAAATTATAAAGAATTATTAATTCCAGATGATTACATCTACGAAACACAAACCTTTAAACGTGTTTACAATCAAAAACCTACAGTAATAGTAGGTGCAGAAGAAGGATATTATATAATAAACGCTATAGTTACTAACGCAAAAGACGCTATAGATTTGCAATTTGAATTAAAAGTAAATGGTATAAACTCTAATATTATTGAGGACCAAAACAACAACAAGTTTTATATTTACTTATTTAAATCAACAAATTTTTACGATGTCTTTATGCAACGTAAAGCCTTTTCTAAAACAGAACTACTAAAAAATTGTTGGATAATTAACATTAAGCAATAAACTACTCCTTTTTTGCGTGCAATAAACGTGTTAATTTTATAGACAAATCGGTTAGGATAATTTTAGAGTTTCCGTTACGCTCTATATGGTAAATAGCATCTTGCAACTCATTAGAGATATCCATTATATTATTGCCATGCACAAAGGGCGCAAAGTTTTCGAGTTTAAATTTCTCATTTTTTGGTTGCAAATACACAAGAGATTCTGCATTATAATTAACCAGTAATGCTTGTCTAAAAAAGTCTAAACAAAAATTTAAAAATTGTTTTTGGGTTTCTCTACCTGTTTTGGCGATATCCTCACTCCAATTAATTAAATCGTGTATTGCACTTTTGTTTCCTTTAGCTTTAAAAGCACTTCTTATCCAGAAAATAAACCAATCTTCAAACTGTGTGTCTTCACTATCATGATACACTAAATCTGCTGCTTTATTAAAGTTTCCGTCACTTTGGTGCGCTATTTTTGTTGCAATAGCTTCATTTAAACTAAAGTTTTCAATTAAAGCGTGTTTAATGGTTTCTTCTGCTAAAGGTGGAAAGTGTAAAACCTGACAACGCGATCTAATGGTACTAATAATCTGCTCTTCATCTTCAGCAATAAGTAAAAAAACGGTTTTATTTGGAGGCTCTTCAATTAACTTTAATAATTTATTGGCTGCAGCAGTATTCATTTTTTCTGCCATCCAAATCAGCATTACCTTGTAGCCACCTTCGTAAGATTTTAAGGTTAACGCCTTTACAATTTCATGCGCTTCGTCAACACCAATCTGTCCTTGCTTATTATCAACACCAAGTAATTTATACCAATCAAATAAGTTACCATAAGGTTGTTGTTTTAAAAGCTGTCTCCATTCTTCTAAATAAAAACTAGATACAGGTTTGCTTTTAACCTTATCACTTGTAGTTACAGGGAAAGCAAAATGTAAATCAGGATGCGAAAAGTGCTCAAATTTTAAATTACAGGCAGTATTGTCTCCGTTATTTTCTCCATTGCTATTAGCACACAAAATGTATTGCGCATAAGCAATTGCCATAGGTAAAGTACCCGAACCTTCAGGTCCTACAAAAAGTTGAGCATGTGGTATTCTACCATTATCTACACTTTGCGTAAGGTGTTTTTTTATATGTTGTTGACCTAAAATACTGGAAAAATACATAGCGCAAATATAATTTATTATTCGATAAAACAGAGCGGAAACCAAACGCCTTTAAACCTATAAATGCATTTTATTGTACCTATTTTATTACAGTATCACTTGATTTGCATATATTTGATGTTACTTTTATTTAAAATGCTATTTAAACTAAACTAATGAAATATTTTTTAAGCCTCATTTTATTTTGTGTTTTCGGCTTTACAGCTATAGCACAAGATAGTGTAGAATTTAAAGTTAAAAACGAGTTTTATATTTATGGAGATGCTCAAGCTATAGGAAATACTATAATGAGTACGCATCCTACCGAAGCTTTTAACGATGCTACAGATAACAATGACGACCTGGAAATGACCTACGTAGATGTGGATAACGACGACACTACATTTAGCTCTAGTAAAGCAGGTTTGTCTCTACCAGATAATTTAGAAGAAGTGGTTTACGCAGGACTTTACTGGACAGGAACTTACAATAAAGAATTAGGTATAAAAGAAGAATTTAGCGGAAGCCTAATTTACAAAAGCAAAGGAAAACGAGATAATAACATAAATGTTATAAAATTTAAAACGCCAGAAAGCGAGTATAACACCATAACAGGCTCTGTTGTTTTTGATGGTCACAACACAAAGGAACACAGAATAAATTCCCCTTACGTTTGTTACGCAGATGTTACAGAGTTAGTGAAAAATGCAAGCACTAAAAACGGACTCTATACTATTGCAAACGTAAGAGCAACTCAAGGTTATGTTACAGGAGGTAGTGCAGCAGGTTGGATGTTATATGTTATTTATAAATCGCCAACCGATAACCCTAAGTTTATTACTACTTTCGATGGTTTTGCCTTAGTAAACAAAGACCCAGTAGATGTTACTTTTAAAAACTTTAAAAGTATAGACTTAGGAGACTCCAGAACCTCTATTGTGGTTTCTGCTTTAGAAGGTGATGCGTCACTAAAAAGAGACCAATGCGCTATAATTAAAGCAGATGGCTCTTCTTTTTTACCTTTAGGAAATAAGTTTAGACGACCAAACAACTTTTTTAATAGTAGCATTTCTAAAAACGGCCAAATTAATACCGATAGAGTTCCAAATAGCGCTAACACATTAGGTTTTGATATTGCAGAGTTAAGTATTCCTAATTATAACAGAACGATAATTAATAACGAGGTTAATGAAACTACAATACGTTTAAATACAAAATCAGACCGTTATTACTTCTATTTTACAGCGTTCCAAACAGAGATTAGCCAGACCTATTTTAATGACTCTCCTCAGGATATTGTTTATGACGACAATACAGAGTATGCAAACACCACTAACAACAACTCTTATGCTAACTACAATACAAATTCTAATACAAAAACAACTGCGAGTTCAACAACAAGCTCAACAGTGAATTCAAGTTCTACCTCAAACACGTCGAGTAATACTTACGCAACAACAAACACTAGTAGTGCTAAAAAAGTAAGGCAACGTCCTGTTAGAAAAAGTCTTACATCAAGAGATTTTTATAGATTAAGAGATAGTCGATCTGCAATTATCGAAGGTATAGATCCTGGCTATTATGTAGTAACTAATGTATTTGCAGACCCATCAAATGTTGCCAAGTGGGAGAGTTTTTTAATTACAAAAGGCTTTAAACCAATTACGTTTATAAACCCATCAAATAACTGGCATTACGTTTATATTTATGCTAGCGAAGACATACAAACAGCCTTTACAACACTACAAGACACAAAACAAGAAAATAAATTATGGGACACTTGGATTTTAAAAGCCAACCTGTAAAAAAATAGCCAATGAAAACCCTAAACGACTTCAATTTTAAAGATAGAAAAGCATTAATACGAGTAGATTTTAATGTGCCATTAAATGACAACTTTCAAGTCACTGACGACACAAGAATACGCTCTGCCAAACCTACAATAATTAAAATATTAGAAGATGGAGGAAGCTGTATATTAATGTCGCATTTAGGAAGACCAAAAGGTGTTCAAGAGGAGTTCTCCCTAAAGCATATTACAAGTAAAGTAGAAGACATTATTGGTGTAGAAACAAAATTTGTTTCAGATTGTACAGGAGAAGAAGCCAAGCAAGCAGCCGAAGACCTTAAACCTGGTCAACTTTTAATTCTAGAAAACCTAAGATTTCATAAAGAAGAAACTGAAGGAGATAAGGATTTTGCAGAAGCATTGTCTAAATTAGGAGATATTTATGTAAACGATGCCTTTGGAACAGCACATAGAGCACATGCCTCAACAACAGTAATAGCTCAGTTTTTTCCAGAAAAAAAATGTTTTGGAGCACTGCTATCTAAAGAGATAGAAAGCATAAAAAAAGTAATGGAAACAGGAGAAAAACCTGTACTAGCAGTACTTGGAGGCGCAAAAGTATCGTCTAAAATAACTATAATCGAAAATATACTCGATAAAGTAAACCACCTAATTATTGGAGGCGGAATGACCTTTACCTTTATAAAAGCTCAAGGAGGAGCAATTGGTGACTCTATTTGCGAAGACGATAAAATGGAGCTTGCTTTAGAGATTCTAAAACAAGCAAAAGCCAAAAACGTGCACATACACTTGCCTGTAGATGTTTTGGCAGCAAACGCCTTCTCTAACGATGCAGACACACAAATTGTAGATGTAGATAAGATACCAGATAATTGGCAAGGTTTAGACGCAGGACCACAATCCATACGGAACTTTCATGAGGTCGTTATGCAATGCAAAACCATTTTATGGAATGGACCATTAGGAGTATTTGAACTAGAAAATTTTGCCAAAGGCACAATTGAACTTGGTAACTCAATAGCCGAAGCTACTAAAAAAGGCGCATTTTCTCTCGTTGGTGGAGGAGACTCTGTCGCAGCAGTAAAACAATTTGGTTTTGAGAAAAAAGTAAGCTATGTAAGTACAGGAGGTGGAGCAATGTTAGAGAGCTTAGAAGGAAAAACACTTCCAGGAATTGCTGCTATTTTAGAAGACTAAATACCAAAAACAAACCCTTCACGTTTTATATAAAACTTGTTTACATGAATCCCTTAAAACGCTTAATCGCTATTCTATTGCTGTTTTCTACGCAATTAATAATATCTCAAGAAGAAAATACTCGAATAGACGAATCTCAACTTGTTGCAGGACAAAGCTATGTTATTGATACTATAATTGATGGTAAAGCATTTTTTAAAAAAGAAGTAAAAACTATTGAGCCATTAGACACAAACGAACCGCTCTTAGATAATGAATTAGCCGAAGGGATAGATAAAAAATGGATGGACGAACTGTATAGTACAACACTGTTTGATACTATTTATAGAGATGTAACAAATTTAAAATACGAAGCGGTTTATTACCCAGAACTATCCACAGACACTCTTAAAGCTAGATTAGAACGTTTAAATGCGAAAACACCTTTTAATGTAGAATACAATCCTATTTTAGAAAGTGTAATTAAATCTTGGCTAAAAAATAGACACCAATCACTCGAGCGTTTAATGGGATTAAGCGAATATTATTTTCCAATGTTTGAGCAGGAATTAGATAATTACGACATTCCTTTAGAAATGAAATATCTTGCCATTGTAGAATCTGCATTAAAACCAAGAGCACGTTCTCGCGTTGGAGCTACAGGCTTATGGCAATTTATGTTCGCTACAGGAAAACAATATGGATTGGATGTAAGTAGTTATGTTGATGAGCGTAGCGATCCTATAAAATCTACAAAAGCAGCATCGCGCTATTTAGCAAAATTATATCAAATATTTGGCGATTGGGATTTAGCACTTGCCGCTTATAACTCAGGACCAGGAAATGTTAGTAAAGCGATACGTCGCTCTGGAGGTTATGAGAATTATTGGAATATTAGAGCTAATCTCCCTCGAGAAACAGCAGGCTATGTTCCCTTGTTTTTGGCAACAATGTATATTTTTGAGTATGCCGATGAGCATGGTTTTGTAAAGCATAAACCAGAATTTAGGCACATAGAAACCGATACAATACATGTAAAACAAATGATTACTTTAGATCAGGTTTCGGAATTCACAGGTGTCGAAATGGAAACGCTTCAGTTTTTAAACCCTTCTTATAAACTAGATATTATTCCTTATATAAAAGGAAAAAATTATACACTTCGTTTGCCTAGAGAATCTGTAGGTAAGTTTGTAAATAATGAAGATAAATTGTACGCATTTGCTAAAGCAGAATTAGATAAAAGAGAAAAACCATTACCACAACTCTTTAATTCTGAAAGTAAAACACGCTACAGAGTAAAGTCTGGAGATTATTTAGGTAAAATAGCCAGAAAATTTGGTGTAAGAGTTAGCCAAATTAAACAATGGAATGGATTACGAAGCAATAATTTAAAAATAGGACAACGCCTTACAATATACCCTCGAAATACTTCAGCAAGAAGTGTTAAAACGAAGGAAAGTACAGTAAAACCAATACCTTCTAACTTTAAAGGCAAAACCTATACAGTTAAAAGTGGAGACTCTCTATGGAGCATTGCTCAAAAATTTCCTGGAATTTCTGTTAGCGATATTAAACAATGGAACGGTATTAGTGGTACTAATTTAAAACCTGGAATGACACTAAAAGTGTCTAAAATTTAATTTAACATAACAGTTATGCGCTATTTATCCTTATTAAGCATCTTTTTTCTAATTGTATTTACTTCTTGTGAAGACAGTAAAAAATCTAACAAAAAAATATTATCTCAATCATCAGGTAAGATTAATTACGTTTCTGTAGTTGTAGATAATGAGTTATGGGAAGGTAGTGTTGGAGATGCTATTAGATCTGTTTTGGCAGCTCCTGTAGATGGTTTAAACCAAGACGAACCGTTGTTTAATATGAACCAAATACCACCAAATGTGTTTTCTGGATTTACAACCAAAAGCAGAACCATCTTAAAAATTGAAAAAGGAAAGCCTGCAGATACTAAAATTGGTAATAATGTCTATGCACAACCACAAAGAGTAGCTATAGTCTCTGGCGAGACAGTACAAGATATTGTAAAGCAAATTAAAGAGAGTGGACCAAAAATTGTAAAAGCATTTAAAGATACAGAAATAAAAGAACGACAAAAACGCATTAAAAAATCCCTATATGTTAACGACAGCTTAGAGAAACACTTTGGTGTAAGTATAAAATTTCCATCGGCTTATAAAATTGCAAAACAAGACGGAACATTTTTTTGGGCAAGAAAAGACATTCCTACAGGAACCACTAATTTTATGGTTTATGAGTTACCTTTAAGCGCAGTTAAGCGTAACGATAGTATAGCAAGCCAAGTTATTCGTGTAAGAGATTCTATTGGTAGTATTTATGTTAAAGGAAGGTCTGATGGTAAATTAAACGCTAAAGGAGAAGTTATAAACTCTTATATGATTACAGAAAAAGCCTATGCACCATTTTTATTCGAAACTATAATAGATAACAAACCAACTATAGAAACTAAAGGTGTTTGGGATTTAAAAGGCGATTTTATGTCTGGTCCATTTATTAATTATATGGTGGAGGACAAAATAAATAATAGATATATTGTTGTAGAAGGCTTTACTTTTGCACCTTCAGTTAGCAAAAGAGATCACATGTTTGAGCTAGAAGCTATTATAAAATCCTTAGAGATAAAATAAATAATAAGTAAAATAAGCCTATAAAAAAAGCCAACGCATTGCGTTGGCTTTTGTATTAATTTGTGTGTATTAAACTACTCTTTAGTTTTCTTTTCTGGTTCAGATTCCTCCTTACTAGCGTCTTTAAATTCTTTAATTCCACTCCCTAATCCTTTCATTAATTCAGGGATTTTTTTACCTCCAAAAAGCAAAAGAATTGCCAAGCCAATAATAACCCATTGCCAAGGACCAACAAACCCTAATAATATACTTAATGTATTCATAACTTAAAATTTAGATTACAAAGTTAATAATTAAACTTTAATAAAAGCGTTTTAAAGATAACTTTAGCATATTGTTAAAGAGAATGAATTATAATTTTATTTACTTTTGCTTGTAATGGCAAATAAAAAACCCAAAGAGAAAAGGAGGCTAAAAAAACTACTTAACAAGTATCGTTTAGTAATTTTAAATGAAGACACTTTTGAAGAACGATTATCACTAAAACTAACACGACTAAATGTTTTTGTTCTATTAATGCTATCTTCTATTATGCTAATAGTATTAACCACGCTATTAATTGCTTACACACCTTTACGAGAGTATATACCTGGATATTCATCGGTTAAATTAAAAAAACAAGCCGTTGCATTAAGTTATAAAACAGACTCTTTACAACAAGTAATTAACTTAAACGAAAAATATTACGAGTCTATTAAAAAAGTTTTAAAAGGTGAAGTATCAACTGTAAATTTTAATAGAGATTCTATAATTGCTGCTGCAAAAGTAGATTTAAGCGATGTGGATTTAACACCTATAGAAGCAGATTCTATTTTAAGAGAAAAAGTAGAAAAAGAAGATAAATATAACCTTTTCGAAACGGCAACGTCTAAAGCTAATTTTGTATTGTTCCCTCCTGTTAGTGGCACTATTAGTGAAGGTTACGACATAAAAAATAGACACTATGCAGTAGATATTGTTGTCCCAAAAGGCACGCCTGTTAAAGCTACTGCAGATGGTAGAGTAATATTTGCAAGTTGGACATCAGACACAGGCTATGTAATAATAATTGAGCACAGTAATGCTTTAATTTCGGTGTATAAACACAACTCTTCTATAACACAATCGCAAGGCGATTTAGTAAAAGCAGGTGAAGTTATTGCAACCTCAGGTAATACAGGTAGTTTAACAACAGGACCTCATTTACATTTTGAGTTATGGAGTG
The DNA here is from genome assembly GCF_053604675.1 of Lacinutrix salivirga. Taxonomy (NCBI): domain Bacteria; kingdom Pseudomonadati; phylum Bacteroidota; class Flavobacteriia; order Flavobacteriales; family Flavobacteriaceae; genus Lacinutrix; species Lacinutrix salivirga. The sequence goes on along the minus strand of NZ_JBSHNP010000126.1, from coordinate 69,231 downwards.
ATGGCTATCCTGTTAACCCAACAAACTTTATAGATTTTAAATAATGCGCTCAATAAAATCAGCACTAGCAAAACCATTTGCAAAACGTATTTTTAAATCCATAAAAAAATGGTCTGAAAACCCTGTTAAAACGCAACAAAACGTTTTTAAAGAGTTAATTAATAAAGCAACAACAACACAATTTGGCAAAGACCATGATTTTAAAACTATAACTACACATAGTGATTTTGTAAACCGAGTTCCAATAAGAGATTACGAAACCTTAAAACCTTATGTAGAACGCGTTGTAAGAGGAGAAGAAAATATACTTTGGAAAGGTAAACCACTATATTTTGCTAAAACCTCTGGTACAACTTCTGGCGCAAAATATATACCTATTACTAAAGAAAGTATGCCAACACACGTAAAGGCTGCACGAAATGCAATACTACTTTACATACATGAAACGGGTAATACTAAGTTTATAGACGGTAAAATGATTTTTTTACAAGGAAGTCCAGTTTTAGAAGAAAAGAAAGGCATTCAATTAGGACGTTTGTCTGGAATTGTTGCACATTATGTCCCTAAATATCTTCAAAAAAACCGAATGCCCTCATGGGAAACTAACTGTATTGAAGATTGGGAGACTAAGGTTGAAGCTATAGTAGAAGAAACATTACCAGAAAATATGACTGTAATTTCTGGTATTCCGTCTTGGGTACAAATGTATTTTGAAAAGCTTCAGGAAAAAACAGGAAAAAAAATAGGAGATATTTTTAAAAATTTTAATTTATTCATTTTTGGAGGAGTAAATTATGAGCCTTATAAGGCTAAATTTGAGAATTTAATAGGCCGTAAAGTAGATAGTATAGAGCTGTATCCTGCGAGTGAAGGATTTTTTGCTTTTCAAGATAAGCAAGCTGAAAAGGGTATGTTGCTTCAGCTAAATTCCGGAATTTTTTATGAGTTTGTTAAAGCCGATGAGTTTTTCTCAGAACATCCAAAACGCATTACTATTGAAGCTGTTGAGGTTGGTATAAATTACGTAATGATTATTAGTACTAATGCAGGGCTGTGGGCTTATAATTTAGGAGATACTGTACAATTTACTAGCATCAAGCCATATAGAGTTATTGTATCTGGTAGAATAAAACACTTTATTTCGGCCTTTGGAGAACATGTTATTGGCAAAGAGGTAGAGCAAGCTTTACAAGCAGGAATAGAAAATACAACAGTACGAATAAACGAATTTACTGTGGCACCACAAATTAATCCTCCTTCAGGATTACCATACCACGAATGGTTTATAGAATTTGAAAACAAACCTGAAAATCTTTCCGCATTAGCGCAAAAAATAGATGCTTCTTTACAGCAACAAAACAGTTATTATTTCGATTTAATAAAAGGAAAAGTACTTCAGCCTTTAAAAATTACACCGATAGAAAAAAATGGATTTCAAAATTATATGAAATCCATTGGAAAGTTAGGCGGACAAAACAAGTTACCACGTTTGGCCAACGATCGTAAAATTGCCGACGCTTTAAATAACTTTATTTTAGCGAAATAATACTATATTTGCCTGTTAAATACGATATATGAAGAAAAAACATCATGCAAGAACGAGAGCTCAGGAAAGCTCAAATGCCATTGAGAGAATGTATATTACTATGCGACACCTTTTTAATCGTGGGTTTTACAAACCTATGGGAGTTTCTGGTGAAACACTTAGAGAAGCACTTTTGGTATTAAGACCAGAAATCTATGGTTCTATTGCAGAAGAAAAAGCAGAGCTAGAAGGATTGCTTTACGTTATAGATAGACTACCTTATGGCATAGAAGAATGTCTATTTATAAATTTAACTAGTGATGAAGGTTATGGAGATTCTCATTTCGAAGTTATAATACCACCAAAAAGAAGGCGTAATTGCTATCGAATAGATGAAGAGCAAATGAATATTGAAATCACTAGAGGACGCTCGGAAATCTACGATATTTTAACGCATCTTACCTTTTTATTTATAGAATCTCATAAAATTAGTCGTCGTGTAATTATAGACGAAAAAGGAAATACAACAAGAGATTGGATTAAATTAGAACAAGCAGCTTTATCTAAAAAGAAGCTAACGCAAAAGGAACGCGAAATTGCCATAACACATACAGCAAATATATTAGGTCGCACATTTAAAGAACTCACAGAAGTTTACCCAAAATTTGCTACAAAAAAACAGCCAGAACGCTTATTAAACATTGTGTATTGGTTAGGTAAGCTTGCCATTAACGAGGTTGTAAATAACCAAAAAAGAACGGTAACGTTTAGTCCAGTATTAAGAGAGCGTTTAGGACACCATATCCATGGAGAAATTTGGGCAGATAAAATTAAAGAAACTTTAAAAAAGCACAATCTTTTAGAACGACCTATTCATATTATTAGCGCAAATTTACACAGTGTAATGAATACACTTTTTGCGTCAACTGCATTAAAACAGTTAGCCAGTAAAAAAGATATTTTTCAGGTTTACGAAGCCTTAAGTAGTAAAGAGAATGAAGCGTTAAGAAATAAAGTGACACAAACAGCTTTACAAAACGGAATGATTTTTATTGAAGATGAATCTGGTACAAATATAGATGTTCAGATTTTTGACACCTCTAAACTAGATTTAACAAAAACAGATTTAGATATAAAAAAGAATAAAGATTCCAATCATCCTGTTATATTTGTCATGGATTACGCTTTTGGAGAGCAAGCTTACGAAACTATAGACGAGCTATTAAAACCTTATGGAGAAGGAAATAATAAAATACATTTAGATATTGAGTCTGTTTCTATTATGGGAAAAGCAGGAATTTTAGAAGGAGGAAAAGGTGATATTATGATTCCATCGGCTCATATTTTTGAAGGTACAGCAGATAATTACCCATTTAAAAACGAGCTTAGTAAAAAAGATTTGGAAGGTCAAGGTGTTAATGTTTACGAAGGCTCAATGGTGTCTGTTTTAGGAACCTCTTTACAAAACAAAGATATTTTAAAATTCTTTTTTAACTCAACATGGAATGTTATAGGCTTAGAAATGGAAGGCGCACATTATCAAAAAGCAATACAAGCAGCCTCTAAAGTTAGAGGGAGTATAAATCCAGACGTTAAAGTACGTTATGCCTATTATGCAAGTGATAACCCTTTAGAAACAGGAAGCACACTAGCTTCTGGAGGTTTAGGAACCTCTGGAGTAAGACCAACCTATTTAATAACACGTAAAATTTTACAACAAATATTTAATTAAAATGAGTAACAATTTACCAGAAAATAATAAGCCAGAAGAGGTAGATTTAGGAGTTATATTTACTTCAATCGAAAAGCTTTTTAAAAAAATAGGGGATTTAATAACCAAAATTGTAAAAATTATTATATGGGTTTTAAATAAGTTATTAATATTCTTTCTATTTTCTTTAAATATTATAAGACAACATTTTATAAAATTTATAGTTGCAGGTGTTTTGGGATTTGGGTTAATTTTTCTTTTAGAAAAATCTGAAAAACCTCAATATGTTTCAAATATAATAATTAAGCAAAATTACGAAACAGGTAGAGTTTTATATGACGTTATTAATAATTACAACTCTCTTGCAGAAAGCAAAGATTCTATTTCTTTATCTAAAGTATTAGGTATTGATGTTAGTATAGCCTCTAAACTCACTGGTTTTAACATAGTTCACAGAGCCAATAGAAACAAACTACTAGAGGAGTATTATAGGTTTGTTGAAACAGATTCTAATTTGCAAATTTCATATCAAAATTTTCTAGATCAAAAAAATCTTGAAGATTTTGCCATCCAAAACGTTTCTGTTAGATCTTTAAATCCTTCGATTTATGATTCTTTAGCGCCTCGAATATTATCTGCAATAACAGATAATAAGTATTTTTCAGAATTACAAAATAAAGACACTGCACTAATAAATAATAAAATAAATGACATTGAACGAATTTTAAAAGACTCAGATACGCTTCAAAAAAATTATTTAGATTTATTAAAAAATTATTACGGACAATCTGACGAAAAAAAAGAAACGAGTTCAACAATTAATTTGAATCTTTCTAATAGTGGAAAGGATAGAATTAACACTAAAGAGTTTGATTTATTCCAAGAACAGTCTAAACTTTTAGAGGATTTAACACTTTTAAAGGATGAGTTGAGAACAAAATCAAACATAATTGAACTACAAAAAGATTTCGATTTACCAATAAGAAAAGAAAGTAATTACAAAGGTAAAGCTATTTTATTATCAATTTTACTAATGCTATTAGTTCTTATATATTACATATATGTTAATCTAGGCTTTAAAGACTTTATAAAAACCTACGGAAGTAAAGACAGATTATTAAAAAAATGATTGATAAAACACTATTAGTTACTGGAGGAGCAGGCTTTATTGGCTCTAACTTTATACCTCATTTTATTGAGCATAATAACGATTATAGATTAATTAATTTAGACAAGCTCACTTACGCAGGTGAGCTTTCTAATTTAACAGAAATCGCTAATTATAGTAATTATGAGTTTATTAAAGGTGATATCTGCGATAGAGAGTTAATACAAAAGTTATTCGACAAATATAACTTCCAGGGCGTTATCCATTTTGCTGCAGAGTCGCATGTTGACAACTCAATAAGCAACCCAGATGCGTTTATAAAAACAAATATCCAAGGCACCTTTAATCTTTTGGATGTTGCTAAAAACCATTGGATGGATTCGCCAAACAGTTATAAAAAAGGATTCCAAAATGCAAGATTTCATCACATTTCTACAGATGAGGTTTATGGAACATTAGGAGCAACAGGTTTATTTACAGAGCAAACACCTTATGCGCCAAATAGTCCATACAGCGCTTCTAAAGCATCATCAGACTTTTTAGTACGCAGTTATTTTCATACTTACGGAATGAACGTGGTCACTACCAACTGCTCCAATAACTATGGGCCAAAACAACATAATGAGAAATTAATACCAACCATAATCAGGAAGGCCATCCAAGGCGAAAATATTCCTATTTATGGCGACGGAAAAAATATAAGAGATTGGTTGTACGTCTTAGATCACTGCAAAGGAATTGAACTTGTTTATCATAAAGGAAAAGCAGGCGAAACCTATAATATTGGTGGGAAAAACGAAAAAAACAATCTTTATATAGTTGATAAAATATGTACTATCTTAGATGAGCTTAAGCCAAAGAACACTTCCTACAAAGAACAAATTACTTTTGTAAAAGACAGACCTGGACACGATTTTAGATATGCAATAGATGCCACTAAATTAGAAAACGAATTAGGTTGGAAAGCTGAAGAAAATTTTGAATCTGGTATAATTAAAACAATAGATTGGTATTTGAAAAAATATTTGGAATAGAATAAACAGATTCTCTTTATTAAAAAAACAAGATTAACATGAAAGGAATCATATTAGCAGGAGGTTCAGGAACGCGACTACATCCACTTACAAAAGTGGTTAGTAAACAGCTAATGCCTATCTATGATAAACCTATGATTTACTATCCCTTAACCACTTTAATGTCTTCAGGAATAAGAGAAATATTAATTATTTCAACCTCTAAAGACACACCAAGATTTAAAGAACTTTTAGGAGATGGAACAGATTTTGGTTGTACTTTTGAGTATGCAGTACAAGAACAGCCAAATGGTTTAGCTGAAGCGTTTATAATTGGAGAACAATTTATTGGTAAAGATAGCGTCGCTTTAATACTAGGAGATAACATTTTTTATGGATCTGGTTTAAATGAAACGTTAGCGAATAATACAAACCCAAATGGAGGCGTCATTTTTGCTTATCACGTATTAGATCCACAACGCTATGGTGTTGTAGAGTTTGATAACAATAACAAAGCTATTTCTATAGAAGAAAAACCAGAGTACCCAAAATCTAATTTTGCAGTACCAGGAATTTATTTTTACGACAATTCTGTAATCGAAATAGCTAAAAACATAAAACCAAGTAAACGTGGCGAATTAGAAATTACAGACGTTAATAAAAAGTACTTAGAACAAAGTAAACTACACGTTCAGATTTTAGATAAAGGCACAGCTTGGTTAGACACTGGTACTTTTAATAGTTTAATGCAAGCCTCACAATTTGTACAAGTAATAGAAGAAAGGCAAGGTCTTAAAATTGGTTGTATTGAAGAAATAGCTTATAAAATGGGCTTTATAACCAAAGCACAACTACATAAATTAGCAGAACCATTACTAAAAAGTGGCTATGGTAAATATTTAAAACTTTTAGAATAAATATGACTTGTGTAGAAACACCATTAAAAGATTGCTTTGTAATTACACCAACTGTGATTGAAGACAGCAGAGGTTATTTTTTTGAATCGTATAACAAAGAAAAATTTGATAGGCAAATAGGCAAAACCGTAAATTTTGTGCAAGACAATCAATCAAAATCCTCTAAAGGCGTACTAAGAGGTTTACACCTGCAAACAGGAGTACACGCACAAGCAAAATTGGTTAGAGTGTTACAAGGCAAAGTATTAGATGTATGTGTAGATTTAAGGAAAGGCTCAAAAACCTATGGTCAACATTTTTCAATAGAATTAGATGCTGTTAAAAAACAACAACTCTTTGTTCCTAGAGGATTTGCACATGGTTTTTTAGTGTTAGAAGACTACACTATTTTTAGTTACAAATGCGATAATTTTTATAATAAAGCTTCAGAAAGCGGAGTGATTTATAATGACAAAACACTAAATATTGATTGGAATTTTTCAGAAAAAAACATAATCCTTTCAGAAAAAGACAAGCAACTTCCTGCATTTTCAGATTTAGTATTATAGCTAACTACAAATGAGTATAAAAGTTTTAGTAACAGGTTCAAACGGACAATTAGGAAAAACACTTCAAGAACTTTTTTCTAACAATAAAGAAGCAATAGAGTTTGTTTTCTCCACAAAAGAAACACTAGACTTAACAAGCAACTCAAGCATTGCGAAAACTTTTAGCACTCATAAATTTCAATATTGTATTAACTGTGCAGCTTACACAAATGTTGAAGCTGCAGAAGATAATCCAGAATTAGCACACAAGGTAAACGCTATTGCAGTAGCAAATTTAGCCAAAGCCTGTAACGAAAATAGGACTACGCTAATCCATATCTCTACAGATTATGTGTTTGATGGCACAAAAACTAAGCCTTACACACCAGAGGATACTCCAAACCCAATAAATCAATATGGTATATCCAAACTAAAAGGTGAGCAAAATATAGCAACGCACTTAAGCAATTATTTTATAATTAGAACCTCTTGGTTGTATTCTGCCTTTGGTAAAAACTTTCTAAAAACAATTGTTAGTAAAATTAAAGAAGGTGTTGATCTTAAAATAACAACTTCAGAAAAAGGAACACCAACAAGTTGTGTAGATTTAGCTAATTTTATAGTGTATTTAATTATAAGTCAATCTCAAAATTATGGCTTATATCACTATTCTAATTTAGGACAATCCAATTGGTACGAGTTTGCTTTAGAAATTGCAAAAGCTAAAACTTTACAAAATAAAGTGAAAATTGATCCTGTTTCAAATTTTAAGACCAAAGCGAAGCGACCTGTTTATAGTGTATTATCTAAAGAAAAAACAACAAATACCTTTGCAATTGAAATTCCAAATTGGAAAGATAGTGTGAGTAGCCTACTTAAAAACTTTCTCTAAAACAATTCGCTAAATATATTCCTTACGCCAACCTTTCTAATTAAATATAAAAGCTTAGTTTTGCAGTCTTTTACAATTAATAATGAATAGTTTAGATACCGCAATAAAAGCAAGTTTAGAAGCAGGAAAAGTGATCATGCAAGTGTATGATACAGCTTTTAATGTAGAAGTTAAAGACGATAAATCGCCATTAACAGAAGCAGACAAGAAAGCTAATGATGTTATAAACTCCTACCTAGTAAATACAGAGTTCCCTATAATTAGTGAAGAAAATAAACAAACCAATTATGAGGAAAGAAAAAAATGGAAGACCTGTTGGGTTGTAGATCCAGTAGATGGCACTAAAGAGTTTATAAAACGCAATGGAGAGTTTACAGTAAACATAGCTTTGGTAGAAAACGGTAAGCCAAAACTAGGTGTTATTTATGTACCAGCAACTAAAACCATTTATTTTGCAGATGTAGATAAAAAAGAAGGGTATAAAACCCAATTAGAATCGCACGATACTGCATTAGAAGAGGTAATAAAAAAGGCAGAGCCCTTACAACCAAAACAAAATAAACAAGGTACAGTTCAGGTAGTAGGAAGTAGATCTCACATGAGCAAAGAAACTTTAGATTATGTTGAAGACTTAAAGCAAAAAGGTAAAACAGTCGAAATAGTGTCTAAAGGCAGCTCATTAAAGTTTTGCTTAGTTGCCGAAGGCAATGCAGATGTGTATCCAAGGTTTGCACCTACAATGGAATGGGATACTGCTGCAGGACAAGCAATATGCAATGCAGTTGGTGTCGAGGTTATTTCTAATCAAACCAATAAACCATTATTATATAATAAAGAAAACTTATTAAACCCTTGGTTTTTAGTCTCTAAATAATATGGGAAAACTAAAAAAATCGTCACATATAAGGAGTATTCTTAAAGGAATATCTTGGCGTGTTGTTGCCACTACAGACACTGTTTTAGTAGTGCTTTTAATCACCTGTTTATTAGGAGAATGTAGTATAGAAAGCGCAATAAAAATTGGAGCTTCAGAGTTTTTATTAAAGTTAGCAATATTTTATTTTCACGAGAGAATTTGGTTGCGTTATTTAGGAAAACAAGCAACAACAAATAAAGAAATACTTTATAAATCCATTTCGTGGAGAATTGTTGCCACTACAACGACTTTTATAATTTCAGGAATTGTATTAAATGGTTTTGACGAAGTTGCTCTTTATATTGCATTAACTGAATTAATTACAAAATTCGTATTGTACTATATACACGAAAAAATATGGTTAAAATTACCATTAGGAAAAATTAGAAACTACTTTTTAGGCAGAAAATAATTACCTACAGATGAAAGAAAATATTATTCCACATAGCTATCAAATCTCTAAAGAAGATAGGCAAAACAACAACCACCACAATTCGTTTTTAATTTGGTTTACAGGCCTTTCTGGCTCTGGTAAGTCAACAATAGCGAATGTTGTTGAGCAAGAATTATATAAAAAAGGCATTAAAACCTACACCTTAGATGGAGATAATATAAGAAAAGGGATAAATAATGATTTAACTTTTGCACCAGAAGACAGAACAGAAAATATAAGACGAATTGCAGAAATATCTAATTTAATGATTGATGCAGGACTTGTTGTTTTAGCTGCATTTGTATCACCTTACAAAAAAGACCGCGAAAACATTAGAAATATCGTTAAAGATGTTAACTTTGTCGAGGTTTTTGTAAACACTAGTGTAGAGGAATGTGAACGAAGAGATGTTAAAGGACTTTACAAAAAAGCAAGAGCTGGAGAAATAAAAAACATGACAGGAATTTCGGCACCTTACGAGGCACCAGAACATCCAGATGTTGAGATCAATACAGAAGAAAAAACAGTGGAAAAAGCAGTTCAGGAAATTATGAACTTTATAACACCAAAATTAAAATTGGAGCAATGAGTAAATACTACTTAAATTATTTAGATGAATTAGAAAGTGAAGCAATTTTTGTTTTACGTGAAGTTTGGGCACAATTTGAAAATCCAGTAATATTATTTTCTGGAGGAAAAGATTCTATTTTAGTAACACATTTAGCTAAAAAAGCGTTCCATCCTGCAAAAATACCGTTTCCATTAATGCATGTAGATACAGGACATAACTTCCCTGAAACTATACAATTTAGAGACGATATTATTAAGGATTTAGGTGTAAAACTAATTGTTGGTTCTGTACAAGATTCTATTGACGATGGTCGTGTAGCAGAAGAAAAAGGTAAAAATGCAACACGTAACGCACTACAAATTACAACACTTTTAGATGCTATTGAAGCAAATAAAATAGATTGTGCTATTGGAGGAGGACGTCGTGATGAAGAAAAAGCAAGAGCAAAGGAGCGTTTCTTTTCGCATAGAGACGATTTTGGACAATGGGATCCTAAAAACCAACGACCAGAATTATGGAATTTATTTAATGGCAGACACTTTGAAGGCGAGCACTTTAGAGCATTCCCAATAAGTAATTGGACAGAGATGGATGTTTGGAATTACATAAAAAGAGAGAATATTGCTATTCCATCTCTTTATTTTGCTCACGAGCGCGAAGTAGTTTGGAGGCAAAATACTTGGATTCCAAACTCAGAGTTTTTAGTCCTAGAAGACCATGAAGAAGTAGTAGTTAAAAAAATACGATTTAGAACTTTAGGAGATATTACAATAACAGGAGGTGATGAGTCTGAAGCAGATACATTAGAAAAAATTGCTGCAGAAGTTGCAGGAATGCGTAACACAGAACGTGGAAACAGAAGTGACGATAAGCGCTCAGAATCTGCAATGGAAGACAGAAAACGCCAAGGGTATTTCTAATAATCTAAGTAATCTCTATTAAATGTTATTTAATTCGCTTGATTTTGCGATTTTTTTTCCTATAGTTTTTTGTTTGTACTGGTTATTTTCAAAAAAGCTTATTTTAAGAAACGCACTTATTTTAATTGCTAGTTATATTTTTTATGGCTGGTGGGATCCCCGTTTTTTAATTTTAATAGTAATTAGTTCTTTTATAGATTTTTATATTGGAAAGGCACTTCAAAACACTGAGAATCAAAAAAAAAGAAAACTCTTACTTTACGGAAGTCTTGCAGTAAATTTAGGATTTTTAATTTATTTCAAATACGCAAACTTCTTTATAGAAACATTTGTTGATGCCTTCACTTTTTTTGGTAGGGCAATACAAGTTAATTCACTTAATATTATTTTACCAGTAGGTATTAGTTTTTATACTTTTCAGACATTAAGTTACACAATAGATATTTATAGAAAGCAATTAACACCTACTAAAGATTGGTTATCTTTTTTTGCATTTGTATCGTTTTTCCCCCAGCTTGTAGCTGGACCAATAGAAAGAGCTTCACATTTATTACCTCAATTTTACGAAACTCATAAATTTAAATACAGCCAAGTTAAATCTGGTCTTTTATTAATGGCTTTTGGTCTTTTTAAAAAAATGGTAATTGCAGATAGGGTTGCAGTTTATGTAAACCAAGTGTATAACAACCCTACAGATTATCATGGTTTTGAAATTATTTTAGGCACAGTACTCTTTGCGTTTCAAATATATTGTGATTTTTCTGGATATTCAGATATAGCAATTGGAGCAGCTAGGACAATGGGATTTGATTTAATGAAAAACTTTGATAGCCCATATTTTTCGAAATCAATTACAGAGTTTTGGAGAAGGTGGCACATTTCATTATCAACATGGTTTAGAGATTATGTGTTTATACCCTTAGGTGGAAGTCGTAACGGCAAATATAAAACTTATGCGAATTTATTTATTGTATTTGTTGTAAGTGGTCTTTGGCATGGTGCAGCTATGACATTTGTGATTTGGGGATTTATTCATGGAGTAATAATAGTGATAGAGAAAGCATCAGTAAATTTTAGAAAAAATGCATACGACCAACTAGGTCTAAGTAAAAACACGTTTTCAAATAGATTGTTTTTCTCATTAATTACATTTATTATAGTATGTTTTGCTTGGTTGTTTTTCAGAGCCAATTCATTAAATGACTCTATGCTATTAATTAGCAATATGTTTAACTTTAGTGTAAAAAACTCTAGTATATATGATATTGGCTGGAGTGCATTAGACTTTGATATTGCATTATTAAGTATAGTAGCATTATTAATATTCGAATATTTAAGAACTAAATTCAATTTGTATAAAGCATTTAATAACCAAAATGTGATTTTTAGGTGGGCAAGTTATGGTATTATAGTATCTATAATATTTGTATATCGATCTATAGAAGTCGGTGAGTTTATTTATTTTCAATTTTAATTTATGAATATTGCAAATCAAATAAAAAAAGGATTAAAAATTTTACTAGTAGTAATAATAGTAATTGGTACTTTAACTGTTATTTATAAATTAGATAATCCAAGTATAAGATATAAAGTAGAAGACAATAATAAATATAGTGTTGTAAATTTAGGAACCTCACATGGTAATAGCTTCATATATGGTTTCTATGGTATAAATGGAAGGCGTTTTAATAGAGGAGGAAATACTATATATTATGATTTACAAATATATAGAAGTATTAAAAAACATTTAAAAAAGGATGCTTTAGTCATTGTACCTGTATCATATTTTTCATTTGGACAAGAAGAAAATGATTGGGTTGAAGAAGATTCTTTAGACACGAATAATTTTGTTGATGAATATTATCATAGATTATTACCAACCCAAATTAAGGATTATAGCTTAGGTAAGCATTCAGACTTAGTTTCAACAACAATTAAAGAAAACATTCCTAAAATATTTTCTGCTAAAAGAGATTATAAAACAAGCAAACCTTCTTATTTTAATGCAAATGCATATCTATCTAAAAGGAATTTAGAAAAAGGTCTAAAAAAATTTAATTTTGAAGATCACGGAAAAAGAAGATCTATAAGTTTTAAAAAAAAAGCAGCTTACATAAAAGACGATAGAAATATTAAATATCTTAAAACACTAATAGAAGAAATAAAGGAAGACGGTTTTAAACCATTATTACTAATAACACCTTATCATAAAGAATATAATAAACATTTTTCTAAAGACTGGGTTAATACTAATGTTATTAGTAAAATAAAGAAATCTAATGATAAATATAATGTCCCTTTTTTAGATTACTCGCATGATCAGGAATTTGAAAATAAAGCAAGTTATTTTTTAAATACAGACCATTTAAATAAAAAAGGACGAATTATGTTCACAAAAAGAATATTCAATGATTTAAAAGAACAAAATATAACAACAGAAAATTATTTGCAACAAATTACTTTTAATGAGTTTAAAAATAAGAAGCTTACCGATAGTGTTATAATTAAAAATATTGAATTGATTAAAGACCATTCAAATTCATTTTTATTATTTCATTTTAGAGGTGATTTAGGTGCTTTTAATCAAGAAAAGTTAGGGATTCATTATTTAGATTCAACAAATAATAAGATTAAAGTACTAAATAAAAAGCTTAACAGTAAAGAAAATATAAGTAACACTTTAGTTTTTAAACTACCTTTGTCAAAATTTGAAAAAATAGAAAAAGTAGTTTTTATGTTATTTATAGCAAAAAACAGAAAAGCAGTAAGCTTATCAAATAAATTTGAATTACATATAAAATAGTTAGAAATCAGCAAAAATGTTAGACAACAATCAATTATTACGTTTTACAACTGCAGGAAGTGTAGATGACGGAAAAAGTACTCTAATAGGACGTTTATTATACGATTCAAAATCTATTTTTGAAGACCAATTAGAAGCCATTACAAACACTAGTAAAAAGAAAGGTCATGAAGGTGTAGATTTAGCGTTATTTACAGATGGTTTAAGAGACGAGCGTGAGCAAGGTATTACAATAGACGTTGCTTACAGATACTTTACAACACCAAAACGTAAGTTTATAATAGCAGATACACCAGGACACATCCAATACACACGTAATATGGTAACAGGAGCTTCTACAGCAAATGTGGCAACCATATTAATAGATGCAAGACATGGTGTGATAGAACAAACAAAAAGACACGCTTTTATAGCTTCATTATTACAAATACCACATATTATTGTTTGTGTAAACAAAATGGACTTGGTAGATTATTCTGAAGACGTTTACAATAAAATTATTAGACAATTTGAAGACATTTCTTCAAAAATGCTAGTAACAGATGTACGATTTATACCAATGAGTGCATTAAATGGAGACAACGTGGTTAACAAATCGGAAAACATGCCTTGGTACCAAGGAGCGCCAATGTTACATACATTAGAAACCATGCATATTAGTAGCGATATTAATAAAGTAGATGCACGTTTCCCTGTACAAACTGTATTAAGACCTCAACGAGAAGGTTTTATAGACTACAGAGGCTATGCAGGACGAGTAGCAAGTGGAATTTTTAGAAAAGGAGATGAGGTTACTGTAATGCCATCAGGATTTACTTCAAAAATTAAAACAATAGATACTTTAGATGGAGAACTAGACGAAGCCTACGCTCCAATGTCTATTTCCATAACCTTAGAGGATGATATTGATATTAGTCGAGGAGACATGATTGTGCGCTCTAACAACAAGCCAGAAGCCTCTCAAGACATTGAAATTATGCTATGTTGGTTACACAATAATCCTGCAAAACCAAGAGCGAAATACACTATAAAACATACTTCTAACGATCAAAAAGCGATGATTAAAGAAGTAATATATAAATATAATATCAATACTTTAGAGCGTATTAACGATGATAAAACGCTTGGTATGAATGATATTTGTAAAGTAAAAATTCGTACAACAAAACCGCTAATGGTAGATGCATATAGAGAAAATAGAACCACAGGAAGTATAATTCTTGTGGACGATGCTACAAACGAAACCGTTGCAGCAGGAATGATAGTTTAATTAAATAAAAACAGTTATAAAATGAAGAAAATAGTATTAGCATTATTTTGCATTGCTTTAGTTGTAGGATGTAAACAAGAAGAAGCAAAAAAAGAAGTAACTCCAGTACAACAAAAAGTAAAAGAACCAAGTAAATTAGTAATTACAATCGATAGTAAAACAGACACTAAAGATAATATTCAGTGCGTGTTTTCTAAAATTGAATTAAATACTAACAACCAAAAAGGGGCTTACGTCATTACTGAAAGCATAATGCCTAACGAAACATTTAGTGTGTCAAAGTTTGAAATGTTTGGCGACTATGTTACAGGTAATGTACAGTTAAGACTAGGAAACTCTCCTAAAAAACTAACTGTAAACAAAATGGTTTTTAAATATGAAGACAAAGAAATTATTGTTAATGGAAATGATGTAAAAAGATATTTCGCAGCTAACAAGTATGTTAAAATAGAAAACGACAGTAATATTGTTGAAACTATTAGTATAGGAGGTAAACACTCTCCAACACTTACTTTAAGACAAGGTTTTATTAATAGACTATTTAGCTTAAAGTAAAAACGATTAATTTAATTTCAATATTTTGTTATTAGAAAACAAGCTCATTAATAAAAAACGAACTAAGTTTAATATCCTTATCGTTTTATTAATGAGTTTTTCTTTTTTTTTACCAATAAACCAAAGAATATCAACCCTATTAATGTTGGTATTAACCGTAACAAGCCTTTATTATTATAAAGATTTTTCCTATAAAACTTTTAAGGTTTTTATTCCCTTTTATTTACTATACCTACTCTATGCAATAGGTTATTATAGAGATAATTTTGAAATAGTTAATTTAATGTTTGAGAGAAAGGCTATTGTATTAGCATTGCCTTTAGTTTTTTCAATAACAAGTATTGATACAATAAACTACAAGTTAATATTAAAGTACTTTGTTTATGGCTGTATTGTAGCCTATTTACTCTCATTAATAATAGGCTTTTATAATTCTTTTAGCTTTAACCCACTATCTTTTGATACCACATTAGCCTCACATAAATCAAACGAGCTTGTAAACCCTAATGCCTCACCATTACTTACAAACAACTTTTTGAGTGTTAATTTTACTTTAGACATGAATCCAACAGCTTTAGCTATGTATTTTTCTATGTCTTTGGCAATACTATATACTGTTAAAGAGCTGTTTACAAAAAAGCAAAAGTATTTATTTTCTGTTTTATTGATTTTGGGAGTATTACAATTAGCATCAGTATTAGGAATATTAATGTTGATTTTTGTTGTGTTTTCATTAATAAAACCAAGCTTAAAAAAGCCAATGATTATAACTGTAGTTTCTGGTTTTATTCTTTTTCTTGGAGTAGTAAGCCAAAAAGAAAAACAATCCTATTTTGATAGTGAAAAATTAGAGAAAATAGACTCCAGAGTTTTAATATGGCATACCGCTTTAAACTCTATAGACTCTAGTAATTTTTTCTTTGGTAATGGAGTAAAAAATGCACAAAAATTACTTGATAAAAATTATCCAAAAGAGGGAGAATTTGGTTTTGCTGCTCAAATAAAAAAGTTAGATTCTCACAATATGTATCTTCAATTTATTTTAGAAATTGGAGTGGTAGGTTTAATTGTTTATTTAATTTCAATTTTTGTCTTCTTTAAGCAAATTAAAACAATGAATAATTTTAGTAAAAATCTATCAATTATATTTATAGGTTTAATATTGTTTTTTAATATTACAGAATGTGCTTTTAATATTTACATAGGAATATCTTTTTTTACCTTTTTTTATGTTTTGGCAGTTGCCTATAAACATCATGAACAGAGTCTATCACAATGAGTCTAAAGCTAAACATTAATACTATTTTTGATAAAAGCATATACTTTTTAGTATTCTGTGGACTTTTGTTGCCTTGGTTTAGTATTGGGAGTTTAGGAAGTAGTTTTGAAGTTCGATTTTTTCATATAGCAATAGTGTTATTAATAGTAAAATTCACACTAAACCCTAAAATAAAAATCATTCCTACATCTACTTACTTTACGTTTTTTATCTTTTTATCTTTTACTATTTTTTTTATATCCATTTTTTGGTCAGTAAACAAGTCTTATGGTATAACACTTTTTGTAAAAAACTTTATTTATTTTGTGTTTTTCATATTAATAAGTGATTTTTTTTTAAGAGATATTGATAATTTTAAAAGGCGTATTATTAAATACGCAAAACTATCTATTTATATCTTTGTTTTTTATAATGTGCTAGTTACTATTGCGCTAGGAGAAGATATTTTTTTTAAAACAATATTTGGTGTTTTTAGTGAAAATGCTAATAAAATTAACTATCGCTATTTTTTTAGATTAGTAAATTTTAGAATTTTAGATTTTGACTTTTTAGTTTGGGGAGATGATGGTTTCCATGTACCTTCTTTTAGAAATATTTTTGGAGTTTCTATAATCATTGTATATTCTATATTAGATACTATAAAGAATCCTAGTAGATGGGAAAAATCACTTAAAGTTTTTCTTATAGTTTTAATATTTATTTCACAGTCAAGGAGTACAATGATAATTTTTCTTATTATTTTCTCTATAAAATATTTAGTAAATAAAAAAAGTAAAAAACTATTTTTAGTCCTTCTTTTTTCACCTTTAGTATTGTTAGTTGCATTGTTGTTTTTCGATTTTGGTGTGTTTCAACGTTTTACAGAATTCTCTGAAGATGCTCGAGTATATATGTTTATAAATACATTTAACGAAATATTTTCAAACCCTATTTTAGGCAAAGGTTTTGGCGCTTTAATTGAAACAAATGGTAAAATAAATCATGTCCACAACTTTGTTATTGCAGCATGGTATTCTTCAGGAATTTTAGGACTACTATTTTCGTTAATAGTTGTTTTAGAATTGGGTCTAAAATTTTACAACAAAATAAAATTTAAAAGTAAAAATTTTAAATATTATTTTATTTACGGATTTCCTTTGTTAGTAATTATAAGGATGATGGTTGGTGGAAACAATGGTCTTCCAAGCTTTCATGATTGGTTTGCTTTAAGCATTTTTTACACAAGTTTGTATATTTTTAATACTAATAATTCATCTACTTTAAAGAGTAAAGATAATAATGAGTAGAAAAAAGAAACTTTTTAGTGGATTAAATTTTGCTTATAAAAATGTTGGCAGTCTTTTGATTGTTAAAGCAAGTGGAATAGTAATAAATTACATTGCTTTACTTTTAATACTTCGCTTTTTTGGAGCATATGGTAATGGTGAGATTGCAAATTTTGTGGCCCAGTCAAAAGCACTAATGATCTTTTTTGTTTTCGGATTAGATATCATATTGGTAAAAAAGCTTAATGACAATAACAAAAGCATGCAGTCTTTTGTTGATATTGGCAAAACTCTACTCTTAAATTTTGTTTTAGGCCTATTAATTTTTATTGTTATAAACCAATTTGCTTCTATTGGGTATTCCTTTTTAGTTGGTGGCATACTCTTTGCCTTATGGAGGTTTACAAGTCATTTTTACAGAGGAAGAAATAAAATGATTGCATATGGCTTTTTTGAATTTGTATTGTTTCAAACCACAGTTTTAATTTCAATAGTTTTAACTCAATACTTTAATTTTAATTTTATAAACAGTATTTTATATGTAAATGTTGTATTCGCAGTAGTATTTTTCTCTTATTTTTTTATTAAAAACAACGTTATTTTTAAAGCAAACCTTTTTTTAAAAGTAGAAAGTTTAAAAAAGATTTATTTAGAAGCTTATCATTTCCTTTTATCTAATTCTATAATTATTATTTCTACCTCTGTTTTATATTATATAATTAAAACGAATTACTCAACAGAAACATTAGGTTTTTACGATGGAGTACTAAAATTCTCGCTCGTTATTGCTTTGCCATTAATAGCTACTAACGGAAGAGTAATGTATATGACATCTAAGTTATTTAACAATAATGCAATAGATGATCTTAGAAAATATATAGGGAAGATTACAAAAATGTTAGTGATTATGAGTACTTTTGCAGCGTTATTTGTGACTATTGTATTTATAATATATAGTAAATATTTTAACGTAGATTTTCAATCTTATTGGGTTTTATTTGCACTTTTGGTTTGTGCGCAGTTAGTAAATAATTGGTCTGGACCAGTAGGAATAGTATTGCAGTTAACAAATAATGAAAAAATATATAATGCATTAACTCTTATCACATCTCTGTATTTAGTGTTGTCAACATTAATAATAGCTAAAACGTTGAGTATTAATTTTGTTGCACTTAATTATTTAGTATATATGTTATTTCAAAACGTTGCTTCACTATTAATTGTAAAGAAAAAATTAGGTATAAATCCATACAAACTTTAATTGAAAGATACTTATCTCATATTGTCAGGCACAAGCAAAGCAGCTACAACATCTGTTTTTAATTACTTAGCAGATCATCCTAATGTATGTGAATCTAGTATTAAGCAAACAAATTATTTTTTAGATTCCGAAACGCAATCTACATTAGGTTTGTATTCTACTTATCAATACAGTAACGACATGGTTAATTATAAAAATTACTTTTCCTGTCAAGAATCACAACCTTTTAAGCTGGAAGCGACACCAGATTACATGTACTACAACGAAAGTGCTAATAGATTAAAAGCATTTACAAAAGCACATAAAACGAAGCTAATTTTTATTTTAAGAGACCCAGTATCAAGATTTAAGTCATGGTATAGTTTTGGTAAGCAACAAGGAGATTTACCAGAATCTACTAGTTTTAGTGATTTTTACACACAATCCAAAAATTATAAAGGCAATTCTAGCCCAAGCTTAATGGCTTATCAAACAGGGTTTTATTCTAAGTATCTAATTAAATTTTTTCGAGATTTCGATTCAGAAAACATAGAGGTTTTCTTTTACGAAGAATTAATAGAAAACCCATCAAACTTTATCATTAACTTTAGTAAAAGAGTGGGTTTAGATTCAACATTTTATAATCACTATGATTTTAAGCATTACAATAAAACAGTAAAAACAAGATCTAAAAGTATAAATGTAATTTATAACGCATTAAGATCTTTTTATATTAAGTACCTTTTTAAAGGTAAAGTTGGAGTAAAATTTGGACAAGTACTTAAAAGTATCTTTAGTCCATTATACAAAAAGTTAAACACTCAAAAACTCACACCAAAATCAATAGACGATACTGTTATAATGCAATTAGAAGCAGATTATAAACAAGAGAAACAAGAGATATTAAAACTCATAGGTAAAACACCTTGGATATAGTAATATGAACTACACTACAACATATAAAGACGTCTTAAAATGGAGAGGAGGAGCAACAAAAAGAACAATAAGGCATTTAGTCCTAAACCTACTTTCTATAAGCACTAAGGTAGATAAAAACTTTAAAGGTATTCAGTTTTTATATTTTCATTATATCTATGATGACGAAATTGAAAATGCAGAAAAAATAATTAGTTGGATAGCAAATAATTTTAAAGTTATTAGTTATACAGAAGCTACAGAAAGAATTAAAAACAATACTATAGATGATTATTATATTTGTTTTAGTAGTGACGATGGTTTAAAGAGTAATTTAGTAGCTTCGCAAATATTCAAAAAGCATAATATAAGTTGTTGCTTTTTTATAAACCCAGAAACAATCTCTAATAGAGAGGTAAGCTTTCATAATATGGTATGTACCGAAAGGTTGGGAGTTCCATTAACCGAAATTTTAACTTGGGAAGATGTAAATACCTTAATAGAAGAAGGACACGAAATAGGAAATCACTCCTTAGATCATAAAGTGCAAGGAGATTTAACACCAGAAGAGTTTAAACAAGATTTTGATAAAAGCACAAAAGCCCTCAATAATAAATTAGAAAATAAGATTAAGCATTATGCTTTTCCAAGAGGTCATTTTAAGTATTTTAAAAAAGCATATTTAAATACAGTATATGAGTTAGGGTATAGTACTTGCGCTACAGCTGTTAGAGGTTGCCATATAAATCAAAAAACAAATACAATAGATAAAAACATTGCTATTAGAAGAGACGTGGTTGTTTTTAAAGAGCCACTCAGATTCGTTAAATATTTTTTAAGAAAAGCACAAAAGAAAGCACATGTTGATAATACATACTGGGAAAAAACAACAAACTAACTCAAAGCATCTTTAATCCCTTTTTTCAATCCGTAAGGAAAAACAAAACCAGTATTAATTAATTTAGTATTAGAATAGTATTTATTCCCAATATTATTTTTACCAAATTTTAAAAAACGAAGTAAATACGGTAAAAACACTGGTGCATTTATAGTAGCCACCTTTTTACCTGTAGCAATTGCCTCTATTTTTTTAAACGTATTATTTTTTAAATCATCATTTAAATTGTAAACCTGTTTAGTTATATTTTTTTTATTTAAAAAATAAACACAAGCATAAGCAACATCCTTAACATAAATATAGTTAGCAATTTCGTTACCTTTTATAGCGCGTTTTATTTTGCCAAAAAAGCTATTTTTAAAATTTAAATGATTTTTACCAAAAACATTAGTAGGCCTTAAAATAACAGAAGTACATGCTTTTAAATTAAAATTCTTTAAAAAGTAAAGCTCACCTTCAAACTTGGTTTTTTCGTAAAAATTTATGGGATTACAATCGGTTTCTTCTGTTATAATATTTTTTGGAGTTAAGCCAACAACACCAACACTACTTACGTAACAAAAATAACTAATTGTACTCTGGTTAGCCACATTACAAATATTTATAGAGCCTTTAACATTTATAGCTTCCATCAAAGAGACATCCTTCTTTTCTCCAGCAGCATGTATAACACCAAAACAACCAGATAAATGCATTTTTAAAGCTTTAGTATCTAAAAGATCTCCTTTAACATAAGTAACACGCTCACTATTTTTTAACTTTGAAGTATTTCGTGTTAAAACACGAACATAATAATCTTCGCTAATTAAATATTTAATTATTTCTTTACCAAGAAAACCTGTACCACCAGTTAAGAGTATTATTTTTTTAGACATAAATAAAAATCAAATTTAAACACAAAGGTAATTAGCTTTTATTACACTTAATAGGAAGCCTTTAAAAACATTTGTTTAATTTTGCCGAAAATAAAAAATATTGAAAAATAAAATTATTTTAGAAGCTAGTAATATTTATTCAGGTGGAGGCTTAGTGCTTCTTAAACTTCTATTAAACGAATTAAATAAATTAAACGTTAAAGCAGACATATATTTAGGCTACAAACATGTAGTTGAAGAAATACAAGAAGAAAAATATAATAATTTAAACATAATAAAAACAAATACCAGAGACACCATGTTTAGGTATTTAAAAAAGCGAAAAGACGTTGTTTTTTTGTGTAATTTACCACCTTTTGTAAAAAATAAAGATTCATTTTTAGTCTTTTACAATGAGTTGTTTTTTAAAAAGAAAAATTTGCTTTCTAAAAGCGGCATTAAATTCACCCTTTTTAATCTATGGTTTAAACTATTTAATAAAAATATAGACACCGTAATTGTACAATCACCTCACATAGAAAAATTAATTAGAGAAAAAACCAATTGTACTCACGTTAAAAACATACCTATTTATAAAAAATTTGATAAAAGCATAAACATAAAAAAAGAATACGATTTTTGTTACATTAGTAGTGCAGCACCTCACAAAAATCACAATAAACTTTTTGATGCTTTAGAATTACTTTTAAATCAAGGCATAAAAACAAACATAATATTAACAATCCCAAGCCATCAAGATCATCTTTTAGGCAGAATAGAAGAAATAAACAGCAAGCACCAAAATGCAATAATTAATGTTGGATATATAGATAACTCAGAAATAGAAAAAGTATATTTAAAATCTAGAGCTTTAATTTTTCCTTCTGTAGCAGAAGCTTTTGGAATGCCATTAATTGAAGCTCACGATCTTGGATTAAAAGTATTAGTATCTAACTTACCTTATGCATTTGATGTTTTTGAGGAAGTTAGTACATTTGATCCAGAAAATGTTGAAAGTATTGCAAACACAATGAAGCGCTTTTTAAACGGAGAGTTAGAACACACAAAACAAATATCAAAAGTAGTCAACCAATTAGACGATTACGTAAATTTACTCATAGACAACAAACATGGAATTTAAAAACAAAACATTATTAATAACAGGAGGAACTGGCTCATTTGGTAACGCAGTATTAGACCGTTTTGTGAATTCTGATATTAAAGAAATTAGAATTTTTTCAAGAGACGAAAAAAAGCAAGACGAGTTAAGACGTCGTTTATCTAACCCTAAAGTTAAATTCTATATTGGTGATGTACGCGATTATCGTTCTGTAGAAACCGCAGTACGTGGAGTAGATTACATATATCATGCAGCAGCATTAAAGCAAGTGCCTTCTTGCGAGTTTTTCCCTGTAGAAGCAGTAAAAACAAATGTTTTAGGTACAGAAAACGTATTAGAAGCAGCAATAAACCATAACGTAAAAAGTGTTGTAGTTTTAAGTACAGATAAAGCAGTTTATCCAATAAACGCAATGGGAATCTCCAAAGCAATGATGGAAAAAGTACTAGTCGCAAAATCAAGAAATGCAGGAAACACAGTTATTTCAGGCACACGTTATGGAAACGTAATGGCATCTAGAGGCTCTGTAATCCCATTGTTTGTAGAGTTAATGGAAAAAGGCGAAGACTTAACACTTACAGATCCTAAAATGACACGTTTTATGATGACATTAGAAGATGCTGTAGACTTAGTGTTATTTGCATTTAACCATGCAGAACCAGGAGACATGTTTGTTCAAAAAGCACCTGCAGCAACAGTAGAAACTTTAGCTAAAGCCCTAATAGAACTTTACAAATCCAATAGTAAGCTAAAAGTGATAGGCACACGACATGGAGAAAAACTTTACGAATCACTTTTAACAAGAGAAGAACGCGTTAAAGCTGAAGATTTAGGAGATTATTACAGAGTTCCTGCAGATAATAGAGATTTAAATTATGCTAACTATTTCTCTGAAGGCGAAGTGGATATGAATAAAATAGAAGATTACCACTCACATAATACAGAGCAGTTAGATGTGGAAGGCATGAAAAAGCTATTATTAAAACTAGATTTTATTAGAGAAGATATTAAGTAACATGAAAGACTCCAAACCAAAACTTATTGAAGGTGGCGTTTTTTCAGACCATAGAGGATCATTACAATTTATTAATGATTTTGATATGGCTGTAATAAAACGTATGTATTTTACAACACATCCAAGCACAGAAACCATAAGAGCATGGCAAGGACATAAAATAGAAAGCCGATGGTTTTTTTGTGTAAAAGGAACCTTTAAAATTAAGCTTGTAAAAATTGATGATTGGGAAAACCCTTCTGATTCGTGTGAAGTTTTTGAGTTTGAACTAAATGAAGATAGTCCTCAAGTATTATATATACCAAATGGATTTGCAAACGGATTTAAAGCAAAAACTGAAGACTCCAAACTAATGATTATGTCTAATTATGGATTAAACGAAATAGAAGACGACCATTATAGGTTTGATAGTAATAAATGGACAAATTGGGACAAATGATAAAAGTAGGAATAACAGGTCAAGCAGGCTTCATGGGAAGTCATTTATACAATTATTTAGGAACAAAAGAAGACATAGAACTCATAGATTTTGAACGCTCTTTTTTTGAAAATTCTTCGAAACTAGAATCATTTGTAAGCCATTGCGATGTTATACTACACATTGCAGCCATGAATAGACACGACGATCAACAAGTAATTTACAACACTAACGTAGGTTTAGTAAATACACTTATTGAAGCTTGTGAAGCTACAAAAGCAACGCCTAAAATTATATTTTCTTCTTCCACACAAGAAGAAAAAGACAATCTCTACGGAAAATCTAAACGAGATGGCAGAACTGCTTTTGAGCAATGGTCTAAAACTTCTGGAGCAAAAGTAAGCTCATTAGTAATACCTAATGTTTTTGGTCCTTTTGGGAAACCATTTTACAATTCGTTTATCGCTACTTTTTGTCATCAAATAGTTAATGGAGAAACACCAACTATAAATAGCGATGGCGAAGTAAATTTAATTTATATTAATGAGTTAGCCGAAGCATTTTACCGAGAAATTAAAAGTGACAACACAACTAACATAGTAACAAAAACACTTCCATATACAGCCACTAAAAAAGTATCTGAAGTACTTAACCTTCTCAACCATTACAAAGAAAGTTATATGGATAATGGCGTAGTTGCAGACTTAAGAGATCCGTTTGAGTTAGCCCTATTTAATACCTTTACTAGCTTTATTCCAAAAGATTATTTTCCACGTAAATTTATAAAACACACAGATAATCGTGGCGCTTTCGTAGAGATAATGCGAGCAAATACATCTGGTCAATCTTCATATTCTACAACAGTTCCTGGAATTACAAGAGGTAATCACTACCACACACGTAAAGTAGAGCGTTTTGCTGTTATTAGTGGTAAAGCACGCATTCAACTTCGTAAAATCAATACCAACGAGGTTATTAATTACGAGCTAGATGGCAACGAACCTGCTTATGTAGATATGCCAATTTGGTACACACACAACATAACAAATATTGGAGACAAAGAGTTAATAACCCTATTTTGGATTAACGAACCATACAACCCAGAAGATCCTGACACTTATTTTGTTGAGGTGTAAAAACGGTAGTTTAATTGTTTTATATGAAGAATAAAAAACACTATTTTTGCAGCTGTAAAATAGTTCTATGAAAAAATTAAAAGTTATTACGGTTGTTGGTACTCGACCAGAAATTATTAGATTATCCTGTACATTATTAGCATTAGATAAAAACGAAGCTATTGAGCATGTTTTAGTCCATACAGGTCAAAATTATGATTACGAATTAAACGAAATCTTTTTTGAAGACTTAGGGTTACGTAAACCAGACCACTTTTTAAACGCAGCTGGTAAAAACGCTACAGAAACTGTAGGTAATATTTTAATAAAAATAGATCCTATTTTAGAACAAGAAAATCCAGATGCATTTTTAGTTTTAGGAGACACCAATTCTTGTTTATGTGCAATTCCTGCTAAAAAAAGACAAATACCAGTATTCCACATGGAAGCAGGTAACCGTTGTTTCGATCAACGTGTACCAGAAGAAACAAACCGTAAAATTGTAGATCACGTATCAGATATTAACCTCACATATAGCGATATCGCTAGAGAGTATTTACTGCGCGAAGGCTTATCTCCAGATAGAGTTATAAAAACAGGAAGCCCAATGTACGAAGTGCTTAACAAGTTTAAGACTAAAATTGAAGCTTCGGACGTACTAAATAAATTAGGATTAGAAAAACAAAAATTCTTTGTAGTCTCTTCTCATAGAGAAGAAAATATTAGTAACCCTAAAAACTTTGAAGGCCTAATAGAGTCTTTAAACCAAATTGCAGCCAAATACGATTACCCTGTTATTGTGTCCACACACCCAAGAACACGTAATATGTTAGAAGCTAAAAAGTTGGAAACACACAAAAACATTCAGTTTTTAAAACCATTAGGCTTTAACGATTATAATGCCTTACAAATGCATTCATTTGCAGTACTTTCTGATAGTGGAACAATTTCCGAAGAATCTTCAATACTAAACTTTCACGCATTAAACATAAGAGATGCACACGAACGTCCAGAAGCCATGGAAGAAGCCTCTGTAATGATGGTTGGTATGAACCCAGAGCGTATTATGCAAGGCTTAGCAGCATTAGACGCTCAACAAAGAAACCCAAAACGTAATTTTAGAGAAGTTGCAGATTATTCCATGCCAAATGTTTCAGAGAAAATGGTAAGAATAATTATTTCTTACACAGATTATATTAATAGAGTTGTTTGGTCAAAAGGATAGAATGAAAATATTACTTGTCAAACAATTATTTAACCCAGAACCTACAGCTAAAAGTTTAGATTTTGCAAAAGAGCTCGTAGCCAGAGGTCACGAAGTTGAGGTATTAACAGGCTTTCCTTCCTATCCAATTGGGAAAATATATAAAGGTTACAAGCAAAGACTTTATAAACGAGAAACTATGGAAGGTGTAAGTTTAATAAGAGTGCCAATATTTCCAGACCATAGTGCATCTGGTCTAAAACGATTTTTACACTATATTTCTTATGCAATATCTGCGACGTTTATAGGATTGTGGTTAGTAAAAAAACCAGACGTATGCTTTGTATATCAAGGAGCAATACCAGTAGCAATACCAGCTATAGTATTAAAAAAATTAAAAGGCATTCCTTTTCTTTATGATATTAATGATCTCTGGCCAGAAACTGTTGCAGCATCTGGAATGATGAGTAAACCTATTATTTTAAAGCTTATTAATAAGTGGTGCCATTGGAATTACAGAAATGCAGATTTTATTACAGTA
Source organism: Lacinutrix salivirga (assembly GCF_053604675.1). Classification (NCBI taxonomy): domain Bacteria; kingdom Pseudomonadati; phylum Bacteroidota; class Flavobacteriia; order Flavobacteriales; family Flavobacteriaceae; genus Lacinutrix; species Lacinutrix salivirga. Next base: position 42,206 of record NZ_JBSHNP010000126.1, on the reverse strand, counting down.
GCTACTCCTGGATTTAAAAAAAGCCTAATAGAAAAAGGAGTTCCAGAAAAAAAAATAGAAATAGTATCTAACTGGAGTAGAGATGTTATAAGTGACGAAATGTTACCCAACAACATACTAAACACATATTTTGATAAAAACAAAATAAATATTTTGTATGCTGGAAATTTAGGGATTGTCCAATCTCTAAAAACTATTTTAATTACAGCAAAAAGCATTCAAAAGCAAGAATTAAATAAAATACAATTTGTGTTTTTAGGAGGAGGAGCAGATGAAAATAATTTAAAAGAATACGCTCAAACAAACAATTTAAAAAATGTTAGTTTTATACCAAGAGTAGAATCTGCAGAGGTTTCAAAATACCTAAATGCAGCAGATTTTTTATTAGTGCATTTAAATAATAATCCATTGTTCGAAATTACAATTCCTTCAAAAATATTAGCGTATTTAAAATCTGGAAAGCCTATATTAATGGGATTAAAAGGAGATGCTAGTGAGATATTAAAAAATGCAAAAGCAGGTTTTACTTTTGAGCCAGATAACAGTGAAGATTTAGAAACAAAAATAAAAAAAATGATATCTTTAAGTCCAGACCAAATAAAAGAAATGGGAGACAATGGCAAAGAATATTATAAAAACAATTTATCCATAATTTCTAGCGTCAACAAGCTTGAGAAAAATTTCATAAAAATCACAAAATAATAAATGAATTATACACCAGTTATTATAATAGGCTCAGGTAGATCTGGCACTAACATGTTAAGAGACATCATAACATCTATACCAGATTTTGATACTTGGGATTGTGATGAGATTAATCCAATTTGGAGATATGGCAATAGAGACAACGAAACCGACGAATTGTCACCAAATCAAGCATCAAATAAAATAAAAAAATACATTAGAAATAGATTTAAAAAACGCCATAAAAAAAATAATGCCAAATATATAGTAGAGAAAACTTGTGCAAATTCTTTACGCCTAGACTATGTTTACGAAATTTTTCCGGATGCAAAATATATAATAATAAATAGAGACGGAAGAGATGTCGTGCCAAGCGCAATGAAAAGATGGAAATCTAGTTTTGATTTTAAATACACATTAAAAAAGCTAAGGTATGTTCCATTGCAAGACTTATTTTATTATGTTTGGAAATTTGGAGCCAATAGAATAAAAAAGACAGTCTTTAAACAAGAAAGCTTATCTTTTTGGGGCCCTGTATATAAAGGTATTCATAACGATATTGAAAAAGCATCATTAATGGAACTTTGCGCTCAACAATGGATGCATTGTGCAGAAAACACAATTAGATACAGAGAACAAATACCTGTAGAGAATATTTTTGATATTAAATATGAAACATTTGTAAATAATCCCAAAGAAGAAATGGTAAAGCTATTAGAGTTTCTTAAATTTAATAAAAAAATAAATATAGACGAACTTGTAAAAGGGGTTAGTAAAAAAAGTGTTGGCAATTACAAAAAAAGGTTTAATGAAGACGAACTTAAAACGCTAAATAGTCTATTAGAAGACACATTACAAAAGCTTAATTATAAAATATAAAATGATGTCTCAATTATTAAAAAGAGTATTTGATTTCGTTTTTTCTTTATTAATACTGGTCTTTTTTGGATGGGTTATTTTACTGTGTTTCATTATAAGCTCTATTGTACATAAATCAAATGGATTTTATTTGCAAGAACGAATAGGTAAAAACGAAAAACCCTTTAAAATATTCAAACTTAAGTCAATGAAGAAAATTAAAGGCTATAACTCCACCATTACAGTAAAGGATGACCCAAGAGTTACAAAGTTTGGTAATTTTCTTAGAAAAACTAAATTAGACGAATTACCACAAGTAATTAATGTACTTTTGGGCACGATGTCTATTGTAGGTCCTAGGCCAACAGTAGCATCAGATTTTGAGAGAATGACGACACATCAAAGACAGAGATTCAAGGTTAAATCCGGAATAACTGGTTTGTCACAAGTAAGTGGCAACACATCTATGCAATGGCCAGAAAGAATAAATCTAGATATAGAATATATTAATAAATGGACATTTTTATTAGATATTAAAATAATAATAAAAACAATAAATCTTATTTTGACTAATAAAGCAGAAACACATCCTGTTTCTGACGATGAGTGGGAAATCAAGAAATAAAATGTAGTTTAATCATACATTAACACAATTTGAAATGAAAATATATTGCATAGGCTCAAACCTTGAATCTTATATAGCCTTGAAGTATTTAGTAAGCAATAATTGTAAAATAGACACTCTTATTACTTTGCCTAGTAAGAAAAGTGAAGGTGTTTCAGATTATGTAGATTTGCACGAATTTTGTAATCAGCAAAACATAAGTGTTATTGATACAACAAACGTTAACTCAAAAGCAACTATAGAGACTATAAAAGCTAATCAACCAGATTATTTGTTCACTTTGGGATGGAGTCAAATATTTAAGCAAGATTTTATAAACTGTTTTTCCAATTATATAATTGGAACTCATCCCTCAAAATTACCATATGGAAGAGGACGCGCTCCAATTCCTTGGACAATATTAGATGGACTTAATTCTTCAGCAATTAGTTTTTTTAAAATAGATACAGGAATAGACACAGGAAACATAATCTTTCAAAGAGAATTTAAAATACCTAAAAATGTTTATGCAAACGAGTTATACAGTATTGTAGCTAGTGAACTAGGTAAGGGCTTTAATTTAATTTATCAAAAATTAATTTCAAATACCAAAATCAATTTTAAGGCGCAGTCAGAAAAAGGTTTAACAGTAAGAGGTAAACGAACACCAGCAGATGGCTTAATAGATTTTTCTAAAACAATAGACTTTAATCACAAACTTATTAGAGCAGTATCTAAACCTTATCCAGGAGCATATTGTTATTATAAAGATCAAAAAATAATTTTTTGGCAAGTAAGTAACGACTCTGAGAATGTTAATTACGGCACATTAGGACAAATACATAAAAAATCGGAAAATGGTATTTTAGTTCAATTTCAAGATGGGAATTTATGGTTAAATAACCCAACCAATGAAAATGAAGAAGTTGTAGATTCTAAATTTTTTAGAATTGGCGACCGTTTAGGATATAATATTCAAGATGAAATCTATTTTCTTAGAAACAAGTTTTTAAAATAAATAAAATGATAGACCTTTTTAATAAAATATTAGTAATTGCAGCTCATCCAGATGACGAAATTTTAGGTGTTGGTGGAACCATGTCTAAGCTAGCAAAAATGGGAAAAGAAGTAGATGTATTAATTTTTACTGATGGAAGTAGTACCCAATACTTTGATAATTCAGCTATTTTAGAAGATAAATTTATAGAAGCTAAGCTAGCAAATGAAGCAGTTGGAGCAAGACTATTAAATAGGCTAGATTTTCCAGATATGAGATTAGATACCGTTGCACATGTAGATAAAAACATAGCACTTACTAAAATTATTAGTGAAGGGGAATACGATACTGTTTTTATTCAAAATGGTTCAGACATAAATAAAGACCATAGAGAACTGTTTGAAAGCACAGTAGTAGCTTGCAGACCTTACCCAAATCAAAAAGTTAACCATTTGCTTTCGTACTACGTAAACTCATCTACAGAATGGGGAAACATCTTATTGGATAATCCATTTAAACCAAATGTATTTATAGATATTAAAGACACCATATCTCACAAGTTAGATGCTATGAGTCACTATAAAACAGAATTAAGAGATTATCCTCATCCAAGAAGTATAGATGGGATTAATAACTCTTCAAAATATTTTGGAAACATGATAGGAGTTGAGCACGCTGAAGCTTTTAAATTAATTTTCTCTAAATCCTAAACAATGGCAAATCCCAAAATCTGGTTATCCTCACCTCATATGGGTGGAACAGAAGAAAAATATGTAAAAGAAGCTTTTGATACTAATTGGATTGCTCCATTAGGACCAAATGTAACAGCTTTTGAAAACGCATTAGAGTCGTATTTAGAAAACGATGTTCACATAGCATGTTTATCCTCTGGTACTGCAGCAATTCACTTAGCTTTAATTCAGTTAAATGTTGGTTTTGGAGACGAGGTAATATGTCAAAGCTTTACATTTTGCGGTACAACAAATCCAATAGCTTATGTTGGAGCTAAACCTGTATTTGTAGATAGCGAAACAGACACATGGAATATGAGTCCAGAGTATTTAGAATCTGCAATCAAAGACAGAATAAAAAACGGAAAAAAACCTAAAGCAATAATATTAGTTCATCTCTATGGAATGCCTGCAAAAATGGACGAAATATTAGCTATAACTTCGAAATACAAAATTCCTTTAATTGAAGATGCAGCAGAAGCTTTAGGGTCTAAATACAAAGGAAAACCTTGTGGTGTTTTTGGTGATTTTTCTATTTTATCCTTTAATGGAAATAAAATTATTACAACATCTGGAGGAGGAGCCCTTGTAACAAAAACCATAGAAGAAAAAGAAAAAACAATTTTCTACTCTACTCAAGCTAGAGATAAAGCAAATCATTATCAACATTCCGAAATTGGGTATAATTATAGAATGAGTAATATTTCGGCAGGTATTGGTAGAGGGCAAATGGAAGTTTTAGACAAACACATAGCACTAAGAAGGAAAAACAATAATTTTTATAAAGAAATTTTTAAAAACATTGATGGAATAACTGTGTTTTCTGAGCCATCTGATGATTATTACTCAAACCATTGGCTTAGCTGCATACTTGTTGATGAGGCAAAAAGCAACGTAACAAAAGAGCATCTTTTTAATGAATTATCTAAAAAAAACATAGAATCAAGACCACTATGGAAACCCATGCATATGCAACCGATTAATAAAAACACTGTGTATTTTGGAGAAAACAATTGCGAATCTTTTTTTAAAAACGGGCTTTGTCTTCCAAGTGGATCAAATTTAAAAGAAGAAGATTTAGAGAGAATTGAAAAGGTAGTAAGAACAACTTTTAATGTCTAAAAAAATTAAAATAATAGTAGCGTTAATACTATTAGCACTAGGTTTTATTGTGTTTTTAGATAATGGAGTTCGATATAATTTTTATGTCTTACTTCTTAATTACACTATTATTGTATTTACAACATATCAAATATTCTCTAGTAAATCATTACCTTTTTCATTACACAAAATCACTAATCTATTCTTTCTTTTTTTTATAGGGATTTCACCTGCATTACAATATAAAAAAGATGTGTTTTTTATGGGAGAAAAAAGCCACTTAACAACCACTAATTTTATATTTGGTAATCTAATTTTTTTAGCTACGCTAATACTTTATACATTGCTTTACTATTATTTTAGCAACAAATCGTCTTATAAAAATAATGGAGCTTTAATGACGGCTTTTAAAACATGTACAAGTACTTTTAAAAACAGTCATATATTTACAATATCTATACTGTCCATACTTGTAGTTTTTGGTTATTTTGAATTTAATCTAGAAGCAGTTTTTTCACGCAAAGTGCTTTGGTTAGAAATTGACAATTACTCTACACCTATGGTAGCAATTTTTAATGTAATACGAGGTGTACCTTTAATAATGCTCTTATATTTTAAATTAAATGGCAAAAAAAATACAACTTTAGAGGTTGTATTACTCATATTAATTGTTATTAGCAACTTCCCAACAGGTATTTCTAGATATAGAGTTGCGGCTACTTTTTTACCGCTATGCTTAATTTATATTAAACCTTTTTTAAGAAAAAATTATTTCACAGCATTCTTTATAATTAGCTTTTTAGTTGTATTTCCTTATTTACATCATTTTAGATATAATGATGATTTATTTGTAAATCCATTTAACTTTAATATGTTCACAGAACTTGATTTTGACTCGTATCAAAACTCATTAAACATAATAGTTAATGATATAATAACTAATGGTCAACAGTTTTTAGGCACAATATTTTTTTACATTCCTTCAGTGTATTGGGAGTCTAAGCCAATTGGTAGCAGTTACGTTTTAGCAAATGCATTAGAGTATGATGGGTTTTCAAATGTAGCTATTGGTTTTTTTGCTGAAGGCTACATAAATTTTGGATACATTGGTATAGCGTTATTTACAATTTTATTAGCTAAGATTAATTCGTATTGCGATATGCGATTTTGGTTTAATACACAAAAAGAAAGTTATTTTACAATTATTTATTTATTTTTAATCCCTTTTGAGTTTTTAATATTAAGAGGGAGTTTAAGAGCCTCATTCGCAAACTTATGCGGCTACTTATTTTTCACTCTACTTCTGTTTTTTATACTTAGAAAAACGTCAAAAATTAAAGCGTTTTAAAAAAAATCACCATATTTGCGGTATATTTTCTTTCAAATGAATAGATTAAAACAAGGATTAAACCAAGTATTAAAATCCACTAAAAAAAAGATAGACTTTAGGAATCTAAGCTATTTGCCACGTTGGGCGATTTTGTGTATGGATATTGGGATAGTTTGCTTAGCACTACTCTCCTCTTTATTTGTAGTAAATTCTATTGGGAATATTAATTTTGAAGACCCACTATCTTTCCTTTCAGAGGGCTTAATCATTATTGCAACAAATACAGTATTTTTTATACTATTTAGAACTTATGCAGGTTTAATAAGGCATTCAACCTATATAGATGCTATAAAAATATTTTTAACTTCAGTATTGACCTTTATTACCTTAACAATTGTTAATTACACATTTATTTATGTGTTTGATGAACGGTTGTTTATGATGCCTTTTCTCTTTATTTATTTCCTAATATCATTTAGTTTATTATATCTGTTTAGACTATTTGTAAAACAAGTATTCGTATCTTACTTTAATAATGACAATAGTACTGAATCCATTAAAGTATTAATTTATGGTTCTAACGCAAATGCAATAGCAATTGCAAGTGCATTAAAAGCAGAAATACCATCTAGATTTAAAATTTTAGGCTTTGTTACAAACGACAATAAAAATAACAGCAAGCAAATATTAGGGTTACCAATAATTCATTTAAAGAAAAAAATATCTGTACTACTAAGAGCAAATAATGCAGAGGCTTTAATCATATCAGACGCCAACATTTCTAGAGAAAAAAGAATCAAGATTGTAGAAGACTGTTTAGAATTTAATTTTAAAGTATTTAGAGCACCTTTAGTATCTGATTTAGAAGATGATAAAAGGCTAACTAATCAAATTCAAAATATTCAAATTGAAGATTTATTAGAAAGAGACCCAATAGTATTAGATAATAAATTAATTGCAAAAGATTTATTTAATAAAACAGTACTTGTAACAGGAGGAGCTGGCTCTATTGGTAGTGAAATTGCACGCCAAATAGGTAACTATAAAGCTAAAAAAATTATAATTTTAGATCAAGCAGAAACGCCTCTTTACCAAATACGCTCAGAAATTTTAGGGCTTTATCCAGGTTTAGACTTTGAGTTTGTGATTGCAGATGTATCTAATTATGATAAATTAGATAAAGTTTTTAATCACTATAAACCAGAAGTGGTTTACCATGCAGCAGCATACAAACATGTTCCTTTAATGGAAAATAACCCATCCGAAGCTATTTTAGTCAACGTATTAGGTTCTAAAAATCTTGCAGATTTATCTCTAAAATATGATGTCGATAAGTTTGTTATGGTTTCTACAGATAAAGCTGTAAACCCAAGTAACGTTATGGGAGCATCTAAACGTATTGCCGAAATGTATGTGCAATCACTTCACTTTTTCTCTAAACAATCGGCAAATCTAAAAACCAATTTTATTACCACTAGATTTGGAAATGTACTAGGCTCAAATGGTTCTGTAGTCCCATTGTTTAAAAAACAAATAGAAGCTGGTGGACCACTAACAATTACCCATCCAGATATTATTAGATATTTCATGACTATTCCAGAAGCTTGTCAATTAGTTCTGGAAGCTGCATCTATGGGAAAAGGAGGCGAAATATTTATTTTTGATATGGGTAAAGCAGTTAAAATCATAGATTTAGCAAAAAAAATTATAAAATTAGCTGGTTATATACCTTACAAAGACATCGATATTAAAATAATTGGTTTAAGGCCAGGAGAAAAATTATACGAAGAGCTACTTAACGATAAATCTAAAACCTTACCTACTTACAACAAAAAAATTATGATTGCTCAGGTAGAAGGCAACAATTTTAATAAACTTAGCGAAGAAATTTCTATTTTAATAGACTACGCAAATCAAGTAGATAATCATAAAATAGTTAGTCAAATGAAGGTTATTGTACCAGAATATATTAGCCTTAACTCAGAATACGAAAGATTGGATTCTCCATCTTAAACAACACAATAAATATATGAAAATTAGTGTCATAGGAACAGGCTATGTTGGATTGGTAACAGGAACTTGTTTAGCAGAAACAGGTAATGATGTACTGTGTATAGACATAGATAAAGATAAAGTTAAACAAATGCAAAAAGGTGTAGTTCCCATTTACGAACCACACCTCGATGTGTTATTTGAAAGAAACATAAAAGCCAATAGGCTTAAATTTTCGACATCTTTAGAAGAAGGTTTAGAACATGGAGATATTGTTTTTCTGGCATTACCAACTCCAGAAGATGAGGATGGATCTGCAGACTTAAAATACATTTTAGGTGTTGCTAACGATATAGGAAAATTAATTACTAGTTATAAAGTAATTGTAGATAAAAGTACAGTACCAGTTGGTACATCTGATAAAGTTAAAGAAACAATTTCTAAACACGCAAAAGTAGATTTTGATGTTGTCTCTAATCCAGAGTTTTTAAGAGAAGGTTTTGCCGTAGATGATTTTTTAAAACCAGAACGTATAGTCATTGGCTCTAGCAGCGAAAAAGCAACAGAGTTAATTAAAAAACTTTATAAACCTTATGTAAGATCAGGCAATCCAATAATTATAATGGACGAACGTTCTGCAGAACTTACTAAATATGCAGCAAACGCGTTTTTAGCAACCAAAATTACGTTTATGAATGAGATTGCTAACTTTTGTGAAAAAGTTGGAGCAGACGTAGATAAAGTAAGAATAGGAATGGGAACAGACTCCAGAGTTGGAAAACGATTTTTGTTTCCAGGAATAGGTTATGGAGGATCTTGTTTTCCTAAAGATGTAAAAGCGTTACACAAATCAGGACAAGACCACAATTACGATTTTAAGATATTAGATGCAGTAATTCATGTTAATTCTAAACAAAAAACCATTTTAGTTCCTAAAATAAAAAACCATTTTAAAAACAATTTAAAAGGGAAAAAACTTGCAATTTGGGGACTTGCCTTTAAACCAGAAACAGACGATATAAGAGAAGCGCCATCACTTTATGTTATTGATGAGTTATTGTCACAAGGAGCAGAACTAACAGTTTTTGATCCAGAAGCTATGCCAAATGTAAAACGTAAATTAGGAGACAAAATACAATATGCTAACTCAATGTACGATGCCTTGCAAGATGCAGAAGGGTTAGTCATTTGCACAGAATGGAGTATTTTTAGAACACCAAACCTAAATAAAATGAAAAGGTTAATGAAAAGCCACGTTATTTTTGATGGCCGAAACCTTTACGATGTAAATGATATTACTTCAGAGCAATTCGACTATTACTCTATAGGACGATAATATATGGCAACACAAAAAAGAATACTTATTACAGGTGCTGCAGGATTTTTAGGATCGCATTTATGTGACCGATTTGTAAAGGAAAATTACTCAGTAATTGGGATGGATAATTTTATTACTGGAGACCAAAAAAACATTCAGCATTTATTAGAGAACACCAACTTTTCCTTTATTGAGCATGATGTTACAGAGTTTATTAAAATTGAAGGAACATTAGATTATATATTACATTTTGCATCACCTGCAAGTCCAATAGATTATTTAAAAATTCCTATTCAAACTTTAAAGGTAGGCTCGTTAGGAACTCACAATTTATTAGGATTAGCAAAAGCAAAAAATGCAAGAATCCTTATTGCATCTACTTCCGAAGTGTATGGAGATCCATTAGTCCATCCACAAACAGAAGACTATTATGGCAACGTAAACTCAATTGGACCAAGAGGTGTTTATGATGAGGCAAAACGTTTTCAAGAATCCATCACAATGGCTTACCATAGATTTCATGGCTTAGAAACAAGAATAGTACGAATATTTAATACCTATGGACCACGTATGCGACTAAACGATGGTCGAGTAATTCCTGCATTTATGGGACAAGCACTCCGTGGCGAAGACTTAACAATTTTTGGAAATGGAAGCCAAACACGTTCTTTCTGCTTTGTAGATGACCAAGTAGAAGGTATTTACAGACTTTTATTAAGCGATTATGCATTACCAGTTAATATTGGTAATCCACACGAAATCTCAATAAAAGATTTTGCCGAAGAAATTATTAAACTTACAGGTACAAACCAAAAAGTAATTTATAAAGATTTACCAGTTGACGACCCAATGCAACGCCAACCAGATATTACTTTAGCAAAAAAAATATTAAATTGGGAGCCTAAAGTATCAAGGTCACAAGGTATGAAAATTACTTTCGACTATTTTAGAGGTCTTACAGAAGACGAATTGTATAAAAGTGAACATAAGGATTTTTCAAGCTACAATAATAAATAATTAAAAATGGAATATAAAAGAGGTAGGTTCTCATGGCTTTTAAGGCCATTTCTTATGCTTTTTGATATTTCCGTTATAAATTTATTATCACTATATTATTTCGACTTTAATTCAGAAAAACTATACTTTTTCCACAATGACTTTCTAAACAATAAACACGTACTCTATATTGTTTATTCGGTTATATTTTGGTTATTATCTTCCTATTTTTTAAAATTTTATAGAGTGTATCGTTACACCTCTATATTAAATATTTTATCACTTCTAATAAAACAGTTTTTAGTATATACATTAATATTTTATGCGTTTATTGGTGTGTTTAGAAGTATAAATATCCAAGCATTTGAAACTTTTAAATATTTACTGTTATCATTTCTTCTTATAGCATTGCTTAAAATTATTAGCTTTTATGCTCTAAAAAAATACAGATCTTACTTTAGAGGAAACGTTCGTAAAGTAGTAATTATAGGCAAAAACAGTGGTGCAGATGAATTAAAATCCCTATTTACCAATAATAAAGAATTAGGATATAGACTTAAAGGGATTTTTAGCGATTTAAACGATGCTAATTTAGATGGTAATATTAGAGATAGTTTTATTTTTTTAGAAGAAAATAAAGGGATAGACGAAATTTACTGTGCCATAGACGAATTAAGTGAGGCGCAAGTAAACGAATACGTTAAATACGCTAATATTAACCATTGTAACATAAAATTTATTTCAGATTCTAAAGCGCTTTACACTAAACGATTTAAAACAGACTTTTACAACTATCAACCTGTTTTAACTATACAAGAAGTGTCGTTAAATAACGAGTTAAATAAGTTTATTAAGCGAATTTTTGATGTACTCTTTTCACTATTTATAATTGTATTTGTGTTGTCTTGGGTTTCTGTAATATTATTTATTTTAATAAAATTAGAATCTAAAGGACCTCTATTTTACAAACACAAACGTAACGGAATTGATTATAAAGAGTTTATGTGTTATAAATTTAGATCATTAAAAACAACTACAGTTGTTAAAGGCACTTATGTTAAACAAGACGACAAAAGAGTTACTAAAATTGGTAAGTTTTTACGCAGAACAAGTATAGATGAGTTGCCACAATTTATAAACGTTTTAAAAGGCGATATGTCTGTAGTTGGACCAAGACCTCACATGCTATCTTATACAGATGAATACTCTAAAAAAATAGATAAATACAGCTTTATATTTAGACATAAAGTTAAGCCAGGTATTACTGGATTGGCTCAAGTTAAGGGATATAGAGGCGAAATAAAATCTGACGAAGACATTGTAAACCGTATTAAATACGATATATTTTATATTGAAAATTGGTCGTTATTTTTAGATATAAAAATTATTTTTCAAACTTTTATTACAATGTTTAAAGGCGATCAAAATGCTTACTAATTCTAAACATATTACAGCATTAGTGTCTATAATTACACCAACGTATAATTCTGAAAAATTTATTACCCAAACCATAAATAGCGTTATTAATCAAACCTATACCAACTGGGAATTAATTTTAATAGATGATGCTTCTACAGATGAAACACTAATAATTATAGAAAAATTCCAAAATAACTACCCTACAATTCAACTTATAAAAAATGAAACCAACCAAGGCGCAGCAATATCCAGAAATAAAGGTATCGATGCTGCAAAAGGCGATTTTATAGCCTTTTTAGATGCAGACGATTTATGGCTACCTAAAAAACTAGAAGTACAGCTAGATTTTATGCTTAAAAAACAAGTAGATGTTTGTTTTACTAGCTATGAGTTAATGGACGAAAATGGAAACTCACTTCATAAAACAGTACAAGCTTTACCAATTTTAACCTATAAAAAATTATTAAAAAGCAACTATATAGGGAACCTTACAGGTATTTATAATGCTAAAAAATTAGGTAAAATAAAGTCGCCAAATTTACGAAAACGCCAAGATTGGTTATTATGGCTTAAGGCTTTAAAAGCTTCAAACAAACCAGCACAAGGTATAAGCCAATCTCTAGCCTTGTATCGTGTAAGAGACAATTCTATATCTTCAAATAAATTTCATTTATTAAAGTACAATTATTGGGTTTACAAAAAGGGACTAGGCTTTTCTACAGTTAACTCTGTATATAGAATGCTTGTTTTTTTAAAAGAACACTTCTTTGTAAAATCCAAACAAACAACTACTTCACAAACGACGTAAATTGTTTTAGTTTACCACTTTTAGACCGTTTAATAATGTCTTTCTTTTCAAACAATACTGTGAGGTTAGGCTCTAAATAAGTGTCTATTTTATTACAAATAAGTACTTTTTTTTCTTCAGAAAGCGCCTTAGTTGCAACATAAATCACCTTAAATGTTTCCAAATTAAGTTGTTCTATAACAAACTCTTTAACAGTACTACCGTCTTCAATAATACTTTTTGTAACGTAATAAAAGGTTAAGCCTGCCGCTTTTTTTCCACTTGGCAAAGTCGCCATATCACTTGTTCTGCCAATTAAATTTTTTAGTATTGGTTTTTGAGGCGTGCTTTGCTCGTCTAGCGCTCCAATATCTCCAATATCGTACCTAATAAATGGATGCGCTTTATTATAAAGAGAAGTTATAACAAGTCGTCCTGTTTCGCCATAAGGCAATATAGCGTTATTATTATCTACAACTTCTACATATAAATCATCACTATTCACTTGCCAAAGGTTATTAGGGTTTTGAAATGCGATTAAACCCAATTCTGCAGAGCCATACTCATTAATTATTGGTACGCCAAATTGCTTTTCTAGCAGTAATTTATCATCAGCAAAGAGCATTTCGGAAGTAACAATACAAGCTTTTAAAGTAGGACAAATTAAGTTTAAAACCACTTGTTTTTGTTCTAAATACTTAGCAAATTGTACAATAGCGCTAGTGTAACCGTTTATATAATTAAAATTTGTGGTCTTAAATTTTTCAAGATTTTTTTCTAATTGGGCAGTACTTAAATCAAAAACCGAAAACCGAAACCTATTGCTAAGTAAATCTTTTAAACGCTCTTTATAGTAGCCTTTTTTATCCAACGGAATACCATAAAAACGCGCTTGCTTAGATGTTTTAAAATTAATAGCATACCAACTATAACGCTCTATAAAGCCAGCCCAACTAAGCGCATGGCAAAATTTGTCTTTTGCAAAAATAAAGGGATCGCCAGACGAACCAGACGTTTTGTTTACATAACAATTATTTTGAGTAAACCCTTTAGAGAGCCTGTTTTGCAAAGGCTGTTGTAAATCCTTTTTTGTTAGAATTGGCACAGAATTCCAATTAGTAATTGCAATACCATCTGTTTTAAGTTTATAAAATGAATTATGTTTAAGATGAAACTGTAAAATAGAGTGCCGAGAAGCTTCTAAATAGTCTAAATAGTTAGCTTCAGTTTTATTTTGAATATTTTTCAATGCCACTTTCGCTTCCTTAATAGGAAATCCTTTTAATTTTAGAGAAAGTTCAAATAGATTCAAAAGAAAAAGTTATAAATATGAATTTGTAAAGTAAATAATTATTTTTGCGCAAACAACTACAACTATGAACATTTTAATATTAGGTTCTGGCGGAAGAGAACATACATTTGCTTGGAAAATAGCACAAAGTCCTAAATGTAAAGCACTTTACGTTGCTCCAGGAAACTCAGGAACCGATAAAATTGCTACAAATTTACACCTTTCGGTAACCGATTTTGAAGCCATTAAAAAAACAGTACTTGAGCATAGTATAAACATGGTAATAGTTGGACCAGAAGACCCTTTGGTACAAGGTATTCACGATTATTTTTTAGCAGATAAAGATCTTAAAAATGTAGCAGTAATAGGACCTCAAAAAGCTGCAGCAACATTGGAAGGGAGCAAAGAATTTGCAAAAGAGTTTTTGTATAAACACAATATTCCAACTGCAGCTTATAAAAGTTTTAATGCTTCTAACATAGAAGAAGGATATACGTTTTTAGAAACCTTAAAACCGCCTTATGTTTTAAAAGCCGATGGATTAGCTGCAGGTAAAGGCGTAGTTATTTTAAATAATAAAGAAGAAGCTAAAGCAGAATTAAAAGCGATGCTTTTAGATTCTAAATTTGGTACTGCAAGCGCAAAAGTGGTTATTGAAGAGTTTTTAGATGGTATAGAGCTAAGCTGTTTTGTGCTAACAGATGGTAAACATTATAAAATATTACCAACAGCAAAAGACTATAAGCGTATTGGAGAAGGAGATGTAGGTTTAAATACAGGAGGTATGGGAGCAATATCTCCAGTACCTTTTGCAGACTCAGTATTTTTAAATAAAGTAGAAGAGCGCATAGTTAAACCAACAATTAATGGATTAATAAAAGACAACTTACCTTACAAAGGCTTTGTGTTTATTGGTTTAATAAAAGTAGGAGAAGACCCATTTGTTATAGAATATAATGTGAGAATGGGAGATCCTGAAACAGAAGTGGTACTGCCACGTTTAAAAAACGATTTAGTTACTGTTTTTGAAGCTGTTGCGAACCAAACTCTAAACACTATAGAAATAGAAGTGGATGAGCGAGCAGCAACGACAGTAATGTTAGTTTCTGGTGGTTATCCTGAAGCTTACGAGAAAGGAAAAGAAATTACAGGTTTAGAAAACATTAAAGACTCTCTAGTGTTTCATGCAGGCGCACAATTAAAAGAAAATAAAATAGTAACCTCTGGAGGACGTGTTATGGCTATAACAAGCTATGGAAAAACATTCCAAGAGGCCATAAAAAAATCTTATCAAAATATAGAAAAACTACACTTTGATAAGATGAATTATCGAAAAGATATTGGTTTCGATTTATAAGTAAGAATGAGAAGAAATACTTTTATCTTCCTCATTATTATCATTAAACTTTTTTAATTGAAGCATCCAGTACACAAAGGCAACCATACCAATAATTATAAAAACCCAAGACATAAAATTTGCAGCAAACCAATTCTCAAGCTCTAAAGCACGTAGTGCATCAAAAGGAGCAAAAAGAACATCAACAAATAAATCTTGTATAGCGTAAAAGAAATCTTTCATAATTGTATATTTAAACAACAAAAATACAAAAACCAATAATGATTACAAGTATTTTTAGTAAATCCAAGCCAATTAATTTTATAATTGTGTTTTTTATAACATTGTCGGCTTTCGTTTTAGCTATTTTTAGGTATAATTCAGAGGTTTTTACTTCGGCTTATGTTGTAAAGATAATGCTACTTTTTTGTGTCGTCTATTTTAGTATTTTACTTTTAAATTTTATTGTGTCTAAAAATGGGTTAACTCAAAAAAATAATTATGAAATTTTATTGTTTAGCCTGTTTTTATTAGTATTACCTCAAACCGTTTTGCACTCAGATACAATTTTAGCAAACCTATTTATACTATTAGCGCTTAGACGATTACTTAGTTTACATTCTAAAATAGATATAAAAAAGAAGCTTTTAGATGCTGCGGTTTTAATTACTATTGCTTCTTATTTTTATGTGTGGTCGTTTCTATTTATTATAATTGTATTTTTTGCATTGTTTTTTTACAGAATTGTAGATATAAAAAATGTAATGATTCCTATAGTAGGTTGCTTTGCAAGTGTATTAATAATACAAAGTATTTCAATTATTAGTACCAATTCATTTTATACTATTTCAATACAAGACTATTTACCTAGTTTCGATTTTAGTTCTTATAATAGCACACAATTTATTGTTGGTTTAACGCTTATATTATCTTTAGCATTATGGTCTTCATTTTACTATTTAAGGAGTATTAAAAAGAAAATGAAAAAATTAAGACCAGCACTTATTTTACTTTTTATAACATCAATAGTAGCGTTATGTCTTGCAATAATTTCACCTATAAAAAATGGTAGTGAGTTTTTATTTCTTTTTGCTCCTATAGCAATTATAATTACAAATTATATAGAAATGATTGAAGAAAAATGGTTTAAAGAAGTTTTTATTTCAATATTTATAATTGTGCCAATTGTACTTTTAGTGCTGTAATTTATTTCCAAAAGCTAAGTCACCAGCATCTCCAAGACCTGGTATAATATACCCTTTATCATTTAAAGTTTGGTCAATACCTGCAATCCATAAATTTGTATGCTCTGGTAAATGTTGGTTTACATAATCTACACCATCTTGGGCACCAATTACAGCTACTAAATGAATATGTTTTGGAGTGCCAAAAGGTTTTAGAGCCTCAAAAGTTGCCACTAAAGACTGTCCTGTTGCTAACATTGGATCTGCAAGCACTAAGGTTTTACCTTCTAAACTAGGGCAGGCTAAATATTCCACAACAATCTCAAAACTCTCAGGATCTTTTTTATGCTGTCTATAAGCCGAAATAAAAGCATTCTCAGCAGTGTCAAAATAATTTAATAAGCCATTATGTAATGGCACTCCAGCTCTTAAAATTGAGCAAAGTACTACTTCCTCATCTGGAAGATTCATTGTTTTTTCACCTAATGGTGTTTTTACAACTGTATTTTTGTAAGCAAAACTCTTACTCATTTCATAACCTAAAATTTCTCCAATACGTTCTATATTACGTCTAAATCGCAGACTATCTTTTTGTATTGTAGTGTCTCTTATTTCAGACATAAAAGTGTTTAGTACAGATTGCTCTAAGCCTATGTTGTAAATTTTCATTTTAAATTATGTAAAAGAGTTTTTAATGCTACAATTTATGTTTTTTATCTAATTTATAGTGTAGTTTGTCCAATTTATTTAAAAATAGAGGATTTTAAAAATTAATAAAATAAATTGCAATACCCTTAAGTACATTTCTACTCTCAGAATCAACCTCTTTACGTTACTGGTTTTAAATGCTAAAACACTAATAATTTAAACTGATTGACATGAGATTAAAAACTACACTTTTAGCTTTATTAACACTATTTATGGGATTAAATTTTGTTAATGCAAGCGACACTAATTGTCTGCCAGACAATTACAACGAAATTATGACTACTAGTGATAATTCACTAATAGTCTCAGCACGATGCAACATCTACACTGTAGATTTAACCACTTACAATGCCACATTATTAACAACGTCACCTTATGTTGCCGAAATTAACTCACTAGCTGTAGATGCTACTACTGGATGGATTTTTTATGTAAGTAATGAAGCTTCTAGATATAATTGGACTGTTTTTGGTTACAATGTATATACAGACACTCACAAATCTTTTGGTGACATTAGAGGATATTTTACTGCAACTGGCCATGCATACTCATCTAGAGGCTTAGGGTCTGGAGGAGCTACATTTTACAATGGTAAATTATATTTCGCAATGGAATATCCAACACGTTGTTATAATTATAGAACTTCTAGTGGTGAAGTAAATGTTAAGGACGAATTAAAAGATCAATTACCAAATAATTTAAAAAAAGGTTCGATTAAAAATACTGGTTTAGATAATTCTTTAAGAGGCTCAGGAAGCAAAGGAGACTCTAAGGCAGAATTTGTAAAGCTTGATGGTGCTAATATTAAAGGAGAAACATTAAGTGATTATTCTCCAGAAAAAAAGATCAAATCAGGTAAAATAAAGTTGAGTGATAATATGTCTCAACGTAACTACTATCGTTATAACAATAGAATATACCTTTTAGAGGTTTGTTTTGATAACTTAAGCGATAATACAGGGAACACCTCTGCGGTTTCAACTGCAGCGCCTAAATACGATATTTATGGATATTCTAGTTTTCTTTATAGAGGTGAATTAGGAGATATTGCTGTTAGCGAAAATGGCGAAATTTACGCAGTTACATCGTACCAAATACAGCACTTTGATTTTAATACTAACACGTTTTGTTGGGCAAATAACGAAGATGTTTATGCGCAAATTGCCAAAGACAAAAACAATGATTTTCAATTAGCAAAAAACGTTATTCAGTGTTCTAACAACCATTATAATAACAACGATGATGACGATGATGACGATGATGACGACGATGACGATGATGACGATGATGACGATGACAATAATTGTAATTGTTCTAGAAAGAGCTATTTACAAAGCTATACTCCACCAGCACAATTACAAACCTATAATAACATACAATTGGGTTCTTTAAATGAAATTTCTGGATTACAATCTGCAGATGTTGGTAAAATTACAGATGCTGCAGATTATTTAAACCTTAATATGGACACCCTTTACAAAATTCAAGGAAACATTTTTAATGATGAGAATGAAAACGGAATAAAGGATTCTGGAGAAGGAAACATAAATGATGTGAACTTAACTCTTTTTGCAGATACTAATGCAAATGGAAGTTTAGACTCAGAAGATGCTGAGTTAGGTAATACGGCTAGTAATACCGAAGGAAATTATGAGTTTAGCGCCATCTCAGAAGAAAATGTTTTAGTAAAAATAACTTTACCAGAAGGAGGAGTATTAAGCACATTTACTTTAACTACAGAAGAAGTAATTGCAATAACCTCTACTACAGATGTAACAGGAGTAGATTTTGGAGTAAAAGAAGCTCCTAATTCATTTGGTATAAGTGGTGTTGTTTGGGATGATAACAATAAAGATGGAGTTAAAGATGTTAACGATGGCGAAACTTATTTAGCAAACGTTACTGTTAACCTGTATCAAGACACTAATGAAAATGGTGTTTTAGAAAATTCAGATACTTTACTATCTTCATTTACTACAACGAGTAATAATCCTAATTATGAATTTAATGATTTAGATCCTGGGTTTTTTATTGTAGAAGCCGTAAAGCCAGACGATGTTCTACCTTTTTTAACTTACGAAGTTACTTACGATCCAGACTCTGGTACAACAGAACCTGATGGGATATATGCTACCGAGTTATTAGGAGTACAAAATGATGTAGATTTTGGTATCGATAAAATTCAAGGAAACTCTAGAGTGATGACTAACGAGGATATTAAAACCAATGAAGACAAAACGCTAAATAGTACACAAGTACTTGAAGAAACAAATAGTGATTTGTCCCAGAGCATGAAAGTGTTCCCTAACCCATCAAAAGACTTTATTTATTTAGAGAACAGTGCACTTGCTGGTCAAACAATAAAAGCTGAGGTATTAGGTAGAAACGGACAAGTACTAATTTCTAACACACTAGAAGCTAATGCTCTAGGACTTATAAGGCTTGATATAACGAGATTACACACAGGACTTCATTATGTAAGGTTAAGTGTGAATTCAGAAACCGTTGTTAAAACAATTTATAAAAACTAATTAAAATAATTATTATCTACAAAAAGCCGCTTTAAGCGGCTTTTTTGTTACATTAATGTATATTTGTATTCTAAAATAAATTAGTATGTTTTCAGAAATAGCCAATACCATTTTTCAGCAAGTAATCGATAAATACCACATTATAAACACTGTAGATCAACCCTTTACAAATGTATATGATAAGGATAAAGAACTATTAGAGCATTTATTATATAGAAAATGTTGGATAGACACAGTACAATGGCATTACGAAGATATAATTCGCGATCCTCAAATAGATCCTGTTGCAGCCTTAAAGTTAAAACGAAAAATTGACGCGTCTAACCAAGACCGTACAGATATGGTAGAGTATATAGACAGCTATTTTTTAGAAAAATATAAATCTGTATCACCTAAAGAAAATGCTACAATAAATACCGAGAGTCCAGCTTGGGGAATCGATAGACTTTCTATATTAGCTTTAAAAGTATATCACATGAATGAAGAAGCAACTAGAGAAAACGCTTCGGAAACACATAGAGCAAACTGCCAAGCAAAACTTAATGTGCTTTTAGAACAACGTACAGACTTATCTACAGCAATAGATACTTTACTTAACGATATAGAAAAAGGCGATAAGTACATGAAAGTGTATAAACAAATGAAAATGTATAATGACGATGAGCTAAACCCTGTATTGCGCTCGCAAAAGTAAAATCTTAACACACTATTAATCTAGTATTACATTTTTGAGAATTCTCAAAACTATTGAGTTGCAAAAACCTAAACACATATTAATAATCCGCC
Source organism: Lacinutrix salivirga (assembly GCF_053604675.1). NCBI lineage: Bacteria > Pseudomonadati > Bacteroidota > Flavobacteriia > Flavobacteriales > Flavobacteriaceae > Lacinutrix > Lacinutrix salivirga. The sequence goes on along the minus strand of NZ_JBSHNP010000126.1, from coordinate 21,553 downwards.
TCTCTGCTTTAGGTGATGTTGCTATGTTGGTTCCTGTATTAGCTGCTTTTCAAAAACAATATCCAGAAGTAAAACTCACTATTTTAACAAAAGCTTTTTTAAAACCTCTATTTAGAGATTTAAACGTTACTGTTTACACGCCAGATTTTAGTAATGGTCATAAAGGTTTTTTTGGGTTATACAAACTGGCAAAAGAACTCAAACAACTTAAAATTGATGCTGTAGCAGATGTACACAATGTGCTAAGAACTAAAATTTTAAAACTCTTTTTTTTAGGTACAAAATTTAAGCAAATTGATAAAGGCAGAGCAGAAAAGAAAGCACTAACAACAAATAAAATTTTCAAACAATTAAAAACAACTCATCAACGCTATGCAGATGTTTTTGAAGCTCTTGGCTACTCTATTAACTTAGATAACCCTTTAGAAATAATGCCAAAAACATTATCTCAATCTGCACAGTTATTAACAGGAAAAACTACGTTACCATGGATTGGAATCGCGCCTTTCGCAGCCTTTAAAGGAAAAATGTATCCTGTTAACTTAATGGAAAAAGTTATTGAAACACTGTCTAAAAACCACCAAATACTGCTTTTTGGAGGAGGAGATAAAGAAATTGAAATATTAGATACAATTGCTTTAAACTACCCAAACACAGTAAATATTGCAGGTAAAATAGGCCTTGGCGATCAAATAGATATAATTAGTAATTTAGATGTGATGCTTGCAATGGATTCTGGTAATGCTCACTTAGCTGCAATGCAAGGTGTTAAAGTAGTTACAATTTGGGGTGTTACACATCCTTATGCTGGGTTTTACCCTTACCAGCAACCTATAGAAAATGCTTTATTACCTAGTAAAAAAGATTTTCCACTATTACCAACTTCTGTTTATGGCAACAAATATCCAAAAAATTACGAAGATGTAGCTTCTACAATTACTCCAGAAAAAGTAGTAAATACACTTTTAAATGTGATATAAAAAAAGCCTTACTTAATTAAAAGTAAGGCCTGTTATTAAACACGTAATAAATAAGTTATCCCTAAACCTAATTTTAGCGCTTAACGTCGATACGAATGTATTTTATTTTTTTAGATTAAGAAATTATTTAGGAAAAGGATTACCAACAAATTCGACGAAATACACATTATAAGGATAAAAAATATATTTTTATAGATTAAATGCGTTTATCAATAAGCATTCTGTTTATTTTTAACTACACATCATCATAATCCACTTTAACTTTTGAGGATGTTGGTTGTGCCTGGCAAGTTAAAATTAATCCTTCGGCAACTTCATTATCTGTTAAAATATTATTTTGTCTCATAGTTGCTTCACCTTCAACAATTCTAGCAATACAACTACTACATATTCCGCCTTGACATGAGTAAGGAGCGTCTAAATCTTCATCTAAAGCAGCCTCGAGTATGGTTTGTTTTTGAGACATATTAAAAGTAGTTGTTTCATCATCTACAGTAACAGTAATCTCTGTTTGCCCATTACTAATGCCAGTATTAGATTCTATTTCACTTGGTTTTGCAGCTTTAAATAATTCAAAATAAATTTTATCATTGTCAATACCATGCTCTGTTAATACATCTTTTACTGTATGTATCATTTCTTCAGGACCACATAAATAATACGCATTAGCCTCAATATGCTTATATTTATTTTTCATTACATAGTTAACTGTACTTTTTTCAATACGACCAAAAATTGCATCCTCTTCATCTTTTTGGCTAAATACAAATTGTATATCAAAACGCTCTTTATAGTTGTGGTGAAGCTCTAAAAGTTGGTTAAAAAACATAGCATCTTCAATCGTTTTGTTACCATACACTAAAATTAGTTTACTCTGTACTTCTTCTTCCAAAGCACATTTAATAATACTCAATATTGGTGTTATTCCACTACCAGCTGCAAAAAGAGCAATGTTTTTTGTTTTATTATCGTTGGGTTCAAAAACAAAACGACCGTTAGGCGTAGCGACTTCTAAAGTATCACCAATTTTTAAAGTATTATTAGCGTAAGATGAAAATGTACCATCTTTAATTTCTTTAACAGCAACAGTTAATTCTCCGCTTTTAGGAGACGAGCATAAGGAGTAATCTCGCCTTACCTCTGTATTATTTATAGTAGTTTTTAAAGTAATATACTGTCCAGATTTAAACTTATAAGTTGTTTTTAAATGCTCTGGCACTTCAAAAGTAATAGCAACTGCTTTATCGGTTACTTTATCAATAGTTTTAATTGTTAAGGTATGAAATTGAGACATATTGTTTTTTTTTGTAAAAATAACAAACTCAACACTATTTATGTTTTTATTGTAACAAAAACTATATTACTACTACTAACCTTTAAACCAAACCATAAACAATGCTTAAACATTTTATTAGTTTAGAGTGGAAATCTTTTTTTCGTTCAGCATCATTTAAAATGAATCTTGGACTTAAAATCTTAATGATTTTTTTCGCACTTTATATGATTGTTTCCTTTTCTGTAATGGGAGCTGCTTCTTATTTTTTAATAGAAGATCAATTAAATCAAGATCCTCTAAAAGTGATCAATAAAATTCTAATTTTTTATGTTTTTGCAGATTTAGCAATGCGCTATTTTTTACAAAAAATGCCAATTGTAAATATTAAACCACTACTCTATTTACCACTTAAAAAAAATCAGATTGTAAGTTTTGGAATTAATAAAACTATAGTTTCTTTTTTTAATAGCATTCATGCTTTTTTCTTTATTCCATTTTCAATTGTTTTATTAATAGAAGGGCATCCAGCAATTAACGTTATTGGATGGCATTTAAGTATTGCAGCACTTATATATTGTAATAACTTCATTAACATATTTGTAAATAGTAAAGATGTTGTGTTTTATAGTATAGTAGGACTATTAATTGCTTTGGGATCCTTAATGTACTTTAATGTGTTTGACATTACAACGTTTACAGCACCAATCTTTACTGCATTTTACGAGATGCCATACTTGGCAATTATTCCTATACTATTAGCTGTGGTACTTTATAAAATGGCGTTTAGTTATTTTAGAAAAAACTTTTATTTAGATGCTGGGTTAGCAAAAAAAGTAGATATAGCAGAAACGGATAATATGTCGTATTTAGATCGTTTTGGTAGCATATCTACATTTTTAAAAAACGACATTAAACTCATTAAAAGAAACAAACGCTCTAAAACCACAGTATTAATGAGTGTGATGTTTATTTTTTATGGTCTGCTCTTTTTTACAGGTGCTGTAGAAACTTACGACGGACCATTTTGGCGCGTTTTTGCTGGTATAATGGTGTCTGGAGGATTTCTTTTTAGTTTTGGACAATTTGTGCCAAGTTGGGACAGTGCTTATTATCCATTAATGATGAGCCAGAATATTCGCTATAAAGAGTATTTAGAATCTAAGTGGTATTTAATGGTAATTGCCACAGTTGTATCTACTGGTATTGCTTCCTTTTACCTCTATTTTGGTTGGCAAGCGTATGCAGCTGTTGTAGTTGGTGCAATTTATAATATTGGTGTAAACTCGCATGTCGTACTTTGGGGAGGAGCCTATATAAAAACACCAATAGATTTAACGTCTAATAAAAAGGCATTTGGAGACAAAAAAGCATTTAATGTAAAAACGTTAATGCTTACCATTCCTAAATTATTGCTACCAATGGCAATTTACGCCGTTGGTCATTTTTTACATGGCGAAATTCTAGGCTTTTTACTAGTTGCACTAGCAGGTATTTTAGGCTTCTTATTTAAAAATAAAGTATTTGCTATTGTGGAGAAAATTTACAAAACCGAAAAATACAAAACATTAGCAGCTTACAAACAAAACAACTAATTGAGATGATAACAACTTCAAACTTAACAAAAACATACAACGGAACTACCGTTTTAAGCATAGATAATTTAGACATTCCAAAAGGTCAAAGTTTTGGCTTAGTGGGCAATAATGGAGCTGGTAAAACTACTTACTTTAGTTGTTTGCTAGACCTTATTCAGCCAACAACAGGACATATAAAAAATAATAATATTTTGGTTAGCGAAAGCGAAGATTGGAAACCATTTACCTCTGCATTTATAGACGAAACCTTTTTGATTGGCTATTTAACTGCCGAAGAATATTTCTATTTTATAGGAGAATTAAGAGGTCAAAACAAATCTGATGTCGATAATTTGCTATCTAAATTCGAAGATTTTTTTCACGGAGAAATCCTTCAGCAAAAAAAATATTTAAGAGATTTAAGTAAAGGAAACCAGAAAAAAGCAGGAATTGTTGCAGCACTAATTGGTAATCCTGAAGTTATTATTTTAGACGAACCCTTTGCTAATTTAGACCCAACCACTCAAATTAGATTAAAACAAATTGTAAAAGATTTAGCCGAAAAACAAGGCGTAACAGTATTAATATCTAGTCACGATTTAATGCATGTTACAGATGTTTGCGAGCGTATAGTTGTTTTAGAAAAAGGCGAAGTTGTAAAAGACTTAGTAACCAGCGAAGCAACACTTAAAGAATTAGAATCTCATTTTTCTGGAACCACGCAAGCCTTATAAACACAAGTCATTTTGCAACATTTTAAGGTTAAATTGGTATAAACTCAAAAAGATGTTTATTTTTACGTGCTTACATAATAAATACAAGCCTTTGTAGTTATGTAATAGATTAAATAACAGACCTTTGAAAGTAACTTTAAAAACAATAGCGTTAATAGCAGTAACAACAGTAGTAATAACAAGTTGTTCGCGAAAAAAAGACAATTTTATTAGTCGAAATTTTCATGCTGTAACTGCGGAATATAATGCCTTATTTAATGGTTATAATGCCTTAGAACAAGGCAGAAAAACCCTAAACGACTCTTATCAAGACAACTATTGGGACGTTTTACCAATAGAACGCATGCAAATTGAAGATGAAATTGTATTACCTGGTCAATCTAAAAATGCCAATTTTACTACTGCCGAAGAAAAAGCTGTAAAAGCCATACAAAAACACAGTATGGAAATTAATGGTAGAGAGAAAAATCCGCAAATAGACGAAGCGTATTTATTACTAGGTAAAGCGAGGTATTTTGACCAACGTTTTGTGCCAACTTTAGACGCCTTTAACCATATTCTATACAATTATCCTGAAAGCGACAAGATAAATCAAGCCAAAATTTGGAGAGAAAAAACCAATATGAGGTTAGATAATAACGAGCTGGCAATTAAAAATCTAAAACGCTTAATAGAACAAGAAGAATTAGAGGATCAGGATTTAGCAGATGCTACTTCAATGCTAGCACAAGCCTACATAAATACAGAAGCTATAGATAGTGCGTTAACTCAAATAAATATTGCTGCAAAACACACAAAAAATAACGACGAGCGTGGACGTTACCGCTTTATTCAAGGACAGTTATACAATAAAATTAATGATAAAGACAGTGCGAATATTGCTTTTAATAAGGTTATAGATTTAAACCGAAAAACACCTCGTATATATCTCATTAGTGCACACATAGAAAAAGCTAAGAATTTTGATTACGAAAACGGAAATAAATTAGAATTTATTGAAGCGCTAAGAGATTTAGAAAAAAATAGAGAAAACAGACCTTATTTAGATAAAATTAATCACCAAATAGCAGAGTATTATCTACAAAACGATATGGATTCTCTTGCTGTTGCTTATTATAACAAATCGCTACGTACAAACTCTGCAGATAAAATTTTAGTAGCCAGAAACTACGAAATTCTTGGAGATATTAATTTTGATAATGCTATTTATAAGCAAGCAGGTGCTTATTACGACAGTACAATGTTGAGCTTAGTTAAAGACAGTAAACCCTTTAGAATTATTAAGCGTAAACGCGACAATTTAGACGATGTAATTTATTACGAAGACATAGCCAAAGCAAACGATAGTGTACTTAAACTTGCAGCATTACCAAAGGCAGAGCAACTTTTATTTATTAATAATTACATTGATAAACTTAAACAACAAGCCGAAAAAGAAAAATTAGCTAAAGAAGCTGCAGAACGTAAAAATCAAGGCATAGTTACTATAGATAATAAAAATGGTAAAACTAATGTAAACGCAAATAGTAGCGCATCACTTTCTAGTCCAGGAGCAGGTAGAGGGATGCCTCCAGGAGCAACACCTACATTTTATTTTTATAACCCATCAACTGTAGCGTACGGGAAAAATGAATTTCAGAAAGTTTGGGGAGACCGAAAAAATAAAGACAATTGGAGATGGTCCACAAACGGAATAACCTTAGACAATAACAATACAACTAACGCTATTTTAGCCTCTGCAAGCGACGAAGAGCGTTTTGATCCAGAATTTTATATTGCTAAAATCCCAACAGAAACTAAAGCAATAGATAGTATTGGTAAAGAGCGAAACTATGCCTACTACCAGTTAGGATTAATATATAAAGAGAAATTTAAAGAGTATAACTTAGCAAAAGATAGATTTACAGCACTTTTGGAAAACAATCCAGAAGAAAAATTAATCCTTCCAAGTAAATACAACTTGTTTAAAATATATGAATTGTTAGGCCAAAACCAAGAAGCACAAATCGCTAAAAACGATATTACAAGTCACTATCCAGAGTCGCGTTATGCACTTATTTTAAACAATCCAGAATTAGCAGCTACTAAAGATAATGAAAGTCCAGAGAGTAAATACGAAAGCACTTATAAGTTATTTGAAGCTCAAAACTACCAAGCCGTTATAGATAATAGTAACAAACTAATCACTCAATTTGATGGCGATGCTATTGTTTCAAAATTTGAATTATTAAAAGCAACAGCAATTGGTCGCTTAAAAGGGTTTAAAGACTATAAGGAAGCCATTAATTATGTCGCTTTAAATTTTGCAAATACTCCGGAAGGCTTAAAAGCTCAAAACATAGTAAAGGACGCTTTACCAAAATTAGAAAACTCGACATTTGTACCAGAAGAAGACTCTAGTAAGTTTAAAGCAGTTTATACATTCGAAAATGCTTCAGCTTCAGAAATAGAAAATTTTAATAAAACACTAGCAGAAGCAACTGCAAAAATCGAATATTATAGATTGCGTACCTCTATAGATGTGTATGATGGCAATAAAACGTTTGTAGTTGTGCATGGATTAAAAAGTATAAGTGGAGCCAAAGGCTTTTCAGATATGTTAAAAAGCGAAGACCGTTATAAGTTTACCAAGCCAGTATTCGCCATCTCTTCAGAGAACTATCAAATAGTACAAATACACAAAAATTTAGAAGCTTATTTAAGTAGTAATTAATAGCAAATTTAATAATTATGTTTTCCGATAATAAAAAAAACCGCAACAGTCAAGATACTTTCTCTAACCAAAATATTATCGCAAAAGGAGCAACCATAACTGGCGATTTTATTAGTGATGGCGATTTAAGAGTAGATGGAACAGTGGATGGTAATATTAAAACTCCAGGTAAAGTTGTTGTTGGAAAAGAAGGAAAAATAAAAGGAACATTAGAAGCAAACGATGCGTATTTTGAAGGTGCATTCTCTGGTACACTTACGCTTTCTGGCACACTTACTCTTAAAGCCTCTGCAACCATAGAAGGCGAAGTAACACTTAGTAAATTAGCTGTTGAACCAGGAGCAAATTTTAATGTAAATTGTACCATGAAAAGTACTGTAAAAGACTTAAAAGGTGACTCAAAAACAAAAAAAACAGCTTAATCCTTATATTAGGTTTACTGCAATTGCCTTACAAATGGGACTTACTATATATTTAGGTAATGCTTTAGGATTGTGGTTAGATAAAAAATATGCTTTAACTTATTTAGAGAATACAATAACTTTATTAGCTGTGTTTATAGCAATTTATAGCGTAATAATGCAAGTTATTAAATTTACAAAACACCAAAATAAATGATTAAAGATTTTATAACTGTCTTTTTTTTATGCTTAATTTTATCTATTTCTGTAGCTTTTCTAAACTCTATATTAATAACACAACCCCTTAGGTTTTCATTAAATGCTATTTATGCTTACCATGGTATAGCAGCTTTAATTGTGTATGCACTAGTTGCAATTACATATAAAAATCTACCAAACCAAGCTGGCTATGCCTATTTAACAACTGTATTTATTAAAATGGGTGTATTTGTTTTAGTCTTTAAAAACTCTGTATTCTCAATAGATGTTCTTAGTAAAGAGGAACGTCTGTCTCTAATTATACCACTATTTATTTTCTTAATTTTAGAGGCTATTTTTGTCTCTAAATTATTAAATAAAAAACCGCACTAAGTTTCCTTTTTTTGGCGTAAAAAAACTAAGTTAAAAAAAGGGTTTGAATTTTTAATTTATTCCTTACATTTGCACAAAATTTGAAATGCACAATTTCATTATTTAGAAAGTATGGCGGTAGCAAAAAAATCTATCAAGTTTATAGTAATATTCATTTTAGCATTAACCTCTTTTTCTGGGTATGCTAAAGATGGGCAGCAGCAGGATAAAAAGGGAGATCTTATAGACACTCCAAGTGAAATTAAAGAGTATATTTCTCATCACTTAAAAGACTCTCACGACTTTCATTTTTATACAAACAATGCAACAGGTAAGCATTACGGATTTCCACTACCTGTAATTGTATGGACAAGTAAAGGACTTAGAACATTTATGTCTTCAGCATTCCATCATGATGATAATGGACAAGTAATTGTGGAAAAAGATGGAGTTAACCTTGTAAAATTACACAGCAAAATATATGAGTTAGAGCCTGGTGCAACAGCTGTAAGTTTCGATGAGGCACACCATGCAACAAATGCAAGTAAAGTATTAGACTTCTCAATTACCAAGTCGGTTTTTGGAATGCTATTAACAGGTTTACTTATGTTGTTAGGTTTTGGCGCTTTAGCAAGAGGTTATAAAAAAGGCAATAGCATACCAAAAGGGTTTTCTAGAGTGTTAGAACCATTAGTAATCTATGTAAGAGACGAAATTGCAAGACCAAATATTGGAGAGAAAAAGTACCGTAATTTCATGGGCTTCTTACTATCTGTATTCTTTTTTATATGGATTTTAAACATGTTAGGGTTAACTCCATTAGGGTTTAACGTTACAGGACAAATAGCAGTAACAGCTTGTTTAGCTATTTTTACAATGATTATTTACATCTTTAGTGGTAGTAAAGATTTTTGGGCACACACATTATGGATGCCAGGAGTACCTTATATTTTAAGACCAATATTAGCTGTAATAGAGCTAATTGGGTTTATTGTTATTAAGCCATTCTCATTATTAGTACGTTTGTTTGCAAATATTACTGCAGGACACTTTGTGGTAATGAGCTTAATTGCATTAATGATAACTTTAAAAGCGTCATTTGGACCTGTAGTTTCTACAGGAATGTCACTAGTGTTATCATTATTTATTATGGTAATAGAAATATTAGTAGCGTTTTTACAAGCGTTTATTTTTACAATGTTATCAGCATTATTTATTGGGATGGCTGTGGAAGAACACGAACATCATTAAAAAAGAATTTGTTTAATTAATATTTATAAAAACCAAATTACTATGTACAATTTAATTGGAGCAGGATTAATCGTAATCGGAGGAGGAATCGGATTAGGTCAAATTGGAGGAAAAGCAATGGAAGGTATTGCTCGTCAACCAGAAGCAGCAGGAAAAATTCAAACTGCAATGATCATTATTGGAGCCTTATTAGAAGGTTTAGCCTTTGGAGCATTAATCTTAGGGAAATAAGAATTTCCTAAAAACAAAAAAACAAGTTTCTGCAACGGTTGGTTGCAGAAACTGTTTTAAATTAAACAAAAAAAGAACTTAAGTAATCTATACACTATGGAAGCTTTATTAAATGATTTTTCAGTTGGCTTATTTTTTATGCAAGCCTTTATTTTATTAATATTAATTTTATTAATGAAAAAATTTGCTTGGAAGCCTATTTTAAACGCTTTACAAGATAGAGAAGAAGGTATTCAAAATGCATTAGACTCTGCAGAAAAAGCAAAGTTAGAGATGCAAAACCTTCAAGCAGATAATGCAAATCTTTTAAAAGAAGCACGTGCAGAGCGCGAAGCAATGCTTAAAGAAGCACGTGAGATGAAAAATGCTATGATTGATGAGGCTAAAACAGAAGCACAAGCACAAGCAGATAGCATGATCTCTCAAGCACAAGCAGCTATAGAAAGCGAAAAGAAAGCAGCAATGGCAGAATTAAAAAGCCACGTTGCAGGATTATCTATAGAAATTGCAGAAAAAGTAGTTAAAGAAGAATTATCTAACAAAGACAAACAACTAAAATTAGTAGAGTCAATGTTAGGTGAAGCAACATTAAATTAATAATAAATTTAAACAGTCTTTTTCTTTGAAAAGGATTTAGCAAATAGGATATGGCAGGAACTAGAGCAGCAATACGTTACGCAAAAGCGGTTTTAGATTTGGCAAGTACTCAAAAAACTGCTCCAGCAGTTAATGAGGACATGTTACAAATCGCCAATGCTGTAAACGAAAGCCAAGATTTAAGCAATATGCTTCAAAATGCAGTAATAACTGCTAGCGATAAAAAAGAAGCTTTATTAAAAGTATTCCCTAACGCAAACCCAATGTTTGCTGGCTTATTAGATGTGTTAGTGCAAAATAAGCGTATAAATATTTTAGGTGATGTTGCTTCTAAATATGTCGAATTATATGAGAAGTCACAAAATATAGAAGTAGCAAACGTTACAACAGCTGTGCCTTTAACAAACGATTTAAAAAACAAAGTACTTGCTAAAGTTAAAGAACTTACAAGTGCTCAAAAAATAGAGATTAACAATATTGTGGACGAAAGCATTTTAGGTGGTTTCATCCTACGTGTTGGAGACACGCAATACAATGCTAGTATCTCAAATCAATTAAATAAATTGAAAAAAGAATTTACAATAAATTAATAAGGTTTTTAGGTTAGCACCTGCTAAAGGCTAACAACTAAAAGCTAAATACTAAATAAAGATGGCAGAAGTAAAACCAGCTGAAATATCAGCAATCTTAAAACAACAACTTTCAGGATTTGAAGCTAGCGCTTCTTTAGATGAAGTTGGAACAGTATTAACTGTAGGTGATGGTATCGTACGTGCTTACGGATTAGCTAACGCTCAATATGGAGAATTAGTAGAATTCGAAGGAGGTGCAGAAGGTATTGTACTAAACCTAGAGGAAGACAACGTAGGTATCGTACTTTTAGGAACTTCAGTAGGAGTTAGAGAAGGATCTACAGTAAAACGTACAGAGCGTATTGCATCTATTAATGTAGGTGAAGGTATTGTTGGTCGTGTTGTAGATACTCTTGGTAATCCTATAGATGGAAAAGGTCCTATAACTGGTGAAACTTACGAGATGCCTTTAGAGCGTAAAGCACCTGGTGTTATTTACAGAGAGCCAGTAACAGAGCCATTACAAACAGGAATTAAAGCAATTGATGCCATGATTCCAGTAGGTAGAGGACAACGTGAATTAGTTATTGGAGACAGACAAACAGGTAAAACTGCTGTTTGTATTGATGCGATCTTAAATCAAAAAGAATTTTATGATGCAGGTGAGCCTGTATTTTGTATATATGTTGCTGTTGGTCAAAAAGCTTCAACAGTAGCACTTATTGCTAAAACGCTAGAAGAAAAAGGCGCTTTAGCCTACACAACAATAGTAGCTGCAAATGCATCAGATCCTGCTGCAATGCAAGTTTATGCACCAATGACAGGAGCATCTATTGGAGAATATTTTAGAGATACTGGTCGTCCAGCATTAATTGTTTTTGATGATTTATCAAAACAAGCCGTTGCTTATCGTGAGGTTTCTTTATTATTACGTCGTCCACCAGGACGTGAGGCATACCCTGGAGATGTATTTTACTTACACTCAAGATTATTAGAGCGTTCTGCAAAAATCATTAATGATGATTCTATTGCTAAAGAAATGAATGATTTACCAGAGTCGTTAAAACCAATTGTAAAAGGTGGAGGCTCTTTAACAGCATTGCCAATAATTGAAACTCAAGCAGGTGACGTTTCGGCATATATTCCAACAAACGTAATTTCTATTACAGATGGACAAATCTTCTTAGATGGAGATTTATTTAACTCTGGTGTTCGTCCAGCAATTAACGTAGGTATTTCAGTATCTCGTGTTGGTGGTAACGCACAGATTAAGTCTATGAAAAAAGTATCTGGTACATTAAAATTAGATCAAGCTCAGTATCGCGAATTAGAAGCGTTTGCTAAGTTTGGATCAGATTTAGATGCTGTAACTTTAAACGTAATTAATAAAGGTAAACGTAACGTTGAAATCTTAAAACAAGCACAAAACGACCCGTTTAAAGTAGAAGATCAAGTAGCAATTATTTACGCTGGATCTAAAAACTTATTAAAAGACGTTCCTGTAGAGAAAGTAAAAGAATTTGAACGCAACTATTTAGAGTTTTTAAATGCAAAACATAGAGATGTATTAGATACTTTAAAAGCAGGGAAATTAACTGAAGAGGCTACAGATACATTAATAACTGTATGTAAAGACCTTTCAGCTAAGTATAGAGCTTAATCCCATCCCAACCTTCCCAAAGGGAAGGAGTAATTGGAACGGGAATTTTATATTACACTAATCAATCCCTCTCCCTTGGAGAGGTTAGGAGAGGAAAAAATGGCAAATTTAAAAGAAATACGTAATAGAATATCATCAGTATCTTCAACGATGCAGATTACAAGTGCCATGAAAATGGTATCTGCTGCAAAATTAAAGAAAGCTCAAGATGCTATTACAGCAATGCGTCCTTACTCAGATAAGTTAACGGAACTTTTACAAAGTTTAAGCGCAACATTAGATGCAGATTCCGGAAGTAAATTCTCTACACAACGAGAAGTTAACAACGTTTTAATTGTTGCAGTTAGTTCTAATAGAGGTTTAGCAGGTGCTTTTAACTCTAATATTATTAAGCAAACACAAAACTTAATTTCTAATGTTCACGCTGGTAAAAAAGTATCTGTTTTAGCTATTGGTAAAAAAGTTAACGATGCGTTTTCTAAAAAAGGAATTGTAATTGCTAATAAAAGCGAAATATTTGACGATTTAACTTTTGATAATGTTGCAAATATTGCAGAACTATTAATGGAGAAGTTTGTTGCTGGTGATTTTGATAAAATTGAAATCGTTTACAATAAATTTAAAAATGCTGCCACTCAAATTATAATGACAGAACAATTTTTACCAATTGTTCCTATTGAAGGTGAAGCAGATAATAATTCAGATTATATATTTGAACCTTCTAAACTAGAAATCGTAGAATACTTAATTCCTAAATCTTTAAAAACTCAATTATACAAAGGGATTAGAGATAGTTTTGCTAGTGAACATGGCGCACGTATGACTGCTATGCACAAAGCAACCGATAACGCTACAGAACTAAGAGATCAATTAAAACTGACTTATAACAAAGCACGTCAAGCAGCAATTACTAATGAAATTCTTGAAATTGTTGGTGGAGCGGAAGCGTTAAACAATTAGACGTTAGTCAAATGTTTAATTTAGCGGAAGCGTTAAACAATTAGACGTTAGTCAAATGTTTAATTCAGCGGAAGCGTTAAACAACTAAAACTTTATCCAATACTACTGAATATTTCAGTACAACATAAAAACCAAAACCTTGCTTTTCAGCGAGGTTTTTTGTTTTTAATCGGATTTATACCTATATTTGTCTTCCAAATCTTAACCTACATTCCTATGAAACTATTAAATAAAATAGTCTTCTATCTACTAATTGGTAGTATTACTGTATCAACACTTCAAAGCTGTGGCTCTAAATATAAGTTACAAGATCAAACTCCTTTAAACACTAAACGCGTGTATTTTCAAGAATGGTTTGCTGGTGTAAAAGTAGGTGGAACAGGTATTAATATGTATTTCCCAAACTTAAATAACACCAACTCCATTGAAATAGATAGTGTGTTTTTTAGAAATCTAAAGGGGAAACTAGAAAAAGGAAGAGCAAAATACACAGCCATACTTAAACATAAAACTGCACACGAACTCGCAGAAATTGCAAATAAGAAATCTAAATTCCCATTTAAACTCACTAACAACGAATGTGTGATTAGTTATATTGAGCAAGGTGAGAAAAAGTACTTAAAAGTATCCAACATAGCAGAAAACGAAGGTGTATATTACGAAAAAGGCCATCCTTATGCTTTAAAATAAATACCGTTGCAAATCGTTGATTATTAACGTACTTTTAGCAATTAAAACCCTTTTTTTTGAGTGCAATAAAATCCCTCTTTAAGCAAACATTTATTTATGGTTTAGCAACTGTGCTACCAAGAATGTTGAGTTTTATTTTAGTGCCTCTCTATACAGATCCTGAAGTATTATCTACAGCAGAATATGGTCGTGTATCTTTCATATTCGCCTATTTTGTACTATTTAACGTGGTATTAGCTTACGGAATGGAAACAGCTTTTTTTAGATTTTTTAATAAAGAAGAAGACCAACAAAAAGTAACAAGCACGTCTGCAATTTCGTTAATAATTAGCTCTTTTGCCTTATTAGGCGTGGCGTTTTTATTTAGACATCAAATTTCTTCATTAATAAATATCGAGCTCAAGTATCTTAATTTAGTATTTATAATACTGTTGTTTGACGCTTTAGTAATTATCCCATTTGCATGGTTAAGAGCCATAGCAAAACCAATGCGTTATGCTATTATTAAAATACTAAACGTAGCCATTAACTTGGGATTAAATGTGTTTCTGTTATTGTATTTAAAGAATTTAGCAGAAGGCAATTCGTTTTTTAACAGTATCTATAAACCCGATTTTGAAATCAGTTATATTTTTATTTCTAATGTAATCGCAAGCGGAATTACGTTATTGTTATTACTACCATTTTACACTCAAATTAAATTCAAATTCGATGCTGTTTTATGGAAAAAAATGATGCGTTACGCGATGCCTGTACTTCTTGCAGGAATTGCTTATTCTATAAACGAGACTTTCGATCGTATTTTATTAGAAAAATTATTACCAGCTAATATCGCAGACGAGCAAATAGGAATGTACTCAGCCTGTTACAAACTCGCATTGTTTATGACCTTGTTTGCAACCGCCTTCCGTTTAGGCATTGAACCTTACTTTTTTAGTCATTCTAAAGCAAAAAACCCTCAAAAAAATTATGCTAAAATTTTAGAGTTTTTTGTGGCATTCGGTTCAATAATATTTATAACTGTAGTGGTTTTTGCAGATGTTTTAAAACCTTATATTATTAGAAGCGAAGCCTATTACGAAGCCATGTGGATTGTACCATTTATTCTCTTAGCCAACTTTTGTTTAGGGATTTACCACAACCTTTCTGTTTGGTATAAAATTACAGATCGCACAAAATTTGGTGCCTATATTTCAATTTTTGGAGCACTAATTACGCTACTATTAAATTATATGTTAATTCCTTTAATAGGTTTTAAAGGCTCTGCAATCGCAACACTTTCAGCTTATGCAGTTATGATGTTACTATCCTTTTTCTTCGGCAGAAAATATTATCCTATTCCATATAACCTAAAAAATATTATCTTGTATTTAGGACTTTCAACACTATTTTCAATGGTATATTTCTATAATTTTAGAGGTAATTATGTTATTGGAATTGGTGCATTAATTGTATTTTTAGCCATAGTATTTCAGCTTGAAAAAAAGGAAATAAAACAATTACTAAAAAGCAATTGATTTGTCATTCAGAGCAAAGCGAAGAATCTCAGATTAAACAAAGTAAACATGAAAATAAAAATAATAAACAATTCTAATCACGCATTACCGCATTACGAAACTATAGCTTCTGCAGGAGTAGATTTAAGAGCCAATATAAAAGAGGCAATTACATTAAAACCATTAGAGCGAACCATAGTTAAAACCGGACTATTTATAGAATTACCAATTGGAACAGAAGCGCAAGTAAGACCAAGAAGCGGTTTAGCTGCTAAAAAAGGAATAACTGTGCTTAATGCACCAGGAACAGTAGATGCTGATTACAGAGGAGAAATTGGTGTGATTCTTGTTAACTTATCTAACGAGGATTTTATTGTAGAAAATGGCGAACGAATTGCACAATTAGTTATTGCAAAACATGAACGTGCAGAATGGGAAGAAGTAGAAACACTAAGCGAAACCTCACGTGGAGAAGGTGGTTTTGGAAGTACAGGAACTTCTTAGAAAGTCCTGCAAGGTTTTTAAAACCTTGTAGGCATAAAAATAAAGACTAATAATAGTCGATGTAAAATAAAATAATTAACCAACAGATTTCCACTTTTGTGGAAACGAAAAATAAATTTTTCGATGAAAATAATAGTACCAATGGCAGGACGTGGTTCACGTTTAAGACCACACAGTTTAACTGTTCCTAAACCATTAATTCCTGTTGCAGGACAACCTATAGTTCACAGATTAGTAAAAGATATTGTAAAAGTCTTAAACCAACCCATAGACGAAATCGCCTTTGTTTTAGGAGATCCAGCTTGGTTTGGAGATGAGGTTGTAACAAGCTTAAAAACCTTAGCTGAAGGTTTAGGAGCAAAAGCATCTATTTATAGACAAGATCAACCTTTAGGAACAGGACATGCTATTATGTGTGCAAAAGAGTCACTTTCTGGACCAGCAGTTATTGCTTACGCAGATACACTTATTCGTGCAGATTTTAATTTAGATCCAGATGCAGATGCTGTAATTTGGGTAAAACAAGTGGACGAACCAGAAGCTTATGGTGTGGTAAAACTAAATGATAAGCAAGAAATTGTGGAACTTGTAGAAAAGCCAGAACAATTTGTTAGCGATTTAGCAGTTATTGGAATTTACTATTTTAAAGACGTTAGCGTTTTAAAAGACGAATTACAAATTGTACTCGATAATAACATTATAAATGGAGGAGAATACCAAATAAATGATGGTATTAAAGGTATGATGTCTAAAGGAAAAGTATTTAAAACAGGTGAAGTAAGTGAATGGATGGACTGCGGAAACAAAGCGGTAACCTTAGAGACTAATGCAAGAATGTTAGGCTTTTTACAAACAGATGGAGAGGAGCAATTAATTGCAAATTCAGTAACTTTAGAAAATTCAAAAATTATTGAACCTTGTTGTATTGGTGCAAACGTAAAGCTAATAAATACAACTGTTGGACCCAATGTTTCTATAGGAAGCGATTGTATTATCGAAAACTCAACCGTTAAAAATAGCTTAATACAAAACCAAACTACAATCAAAAACGCTAATTTAGACGAGGCTATGATTGGTAATCACGTAAAGTTTGATGGTAATTTTACAAAACTAAGTATTGGCGATTATTCTATAATGGAATAATTCTTGAATTACAAAATAAAACCATCATTTAGAGCGTAGCGAAGACCATTTAAAATGAAAACAACGAAACACCTATTTACCATATTTCTGTTAGCAACACTACTTGTTCCAATAGTTAGTGTTGCTCAAGTGGATTTTAATAAAACACCAGACGATGATTTAGGTAATGTTTCTAGTGATTATCAGGAGTTTTTTTTCGAAGCATTAAAACAAAAAGGAATAGAAAATTATCAAAAAGCAGTTGATGCTCTCGAAAAATGCCTTAAAATAAACGATTCGGACGCAACAATATATTTCGAATTAGGTAAAAATTACAATGCACTTAAAAACTATGGAGCTGCAGAAGATGCTTTAAAAAAAGCCATCTCCAAAATACCAGATAACGAATGGTTTTTAGACGAGTTATACGATGTTTATGTTAAGCAAAAAGAATTTGACAAAGCCATAAAAACAGTTAAGCAATTAGTAAAATACCATCCGGATTATAAAGAAGATTTAGCAGCCATTTATGTGCAAACAAAAAAGTATAACGATGCTTTAAAAATTTTAGACGAACTAGATGAAGAATTAGGAGTGTCTAAACAAAGAGATTATTTAAGAAATCAAGCGTATGCTGCAACAGGACGTAAAAAAGCACAAATAAAAAATCTCGAAGAGCGTGTAGAAAATAATCCAGACACAGAAGAAAACTATTTAGCATTAATATACAGATATAGTAAAAACGACGACACCAATAAAGCATTTGAAACCGCTAAAAAATTGCTTGAAGTTAATCCAGAATCAGAACTGGTACATTTAGCATTATACAAGTTTTATTTAGACGATAGCCAACCAGAAAAAGCCATTAGTTCTATGAAAATAGCACTAAATAGTACTAAAATTAATCCAGAAGCAAAGCTTAAAGTATTATCCGATTTTGTAAAATTTGTTGGTAACAATCCGCAATACGAAAAAGATTTAGTTGAAGTTACTTCCTCAATTACTAGTAAAGAAGATAATGCAAAAACGCTAGTCGAAGTTGCTCAATACTACTTAGTAAAAGGTGAAAAAGCAAAAGCACTAAGTTTTTACGAAGAAGCACATAAAAAAGAACCAGATAACTTTGGGATTTTAAGAAACATATTGCTCTTGTATATTGATCTCGAAAAATATGATATCGCTTCTCAAAAAAGCAGCAAAGGTTTAGAAAATTACCCTTCGCAACCTGTTTTGTATTTAGTAAATGGAGTAGCTAATAATAAGCTTAATAAGCCAAAAAAAGCTATAGAAAGTTTAGAAACAGGCTTGGATTATGTGATTGACGATCCTAAAATGGAAATCGATTTTTATAAGCAATTAAGTCAAGCATATACGCTACAAAACAATTTTACCAAAGCAAAGACGTTTACTGATAAAGCGAAACAATTAGAATCTACTAACTAATATGACTTTACCTAAGTACTCCAAATATGCCGTTTTACTTATTTTACTTTTAGCTTTTGGCTGTAAAGGAACAAAAAGTGTAGTTTCTAATGGTGAGTTAAACAGTAATTTATCTACTAAACAACTACTTAAAAACAGTACTAAAAACAATGCAAAATTTAAAACGTTAGCAGCCAGATTAAAAATCGCAGTAACTCAAAAAGACAATTCGCAAAGCTATACAGTAAGTATGCGAATGGAAAAAGACAAAGCCATTTGGATGAGTAAACTTGGCATTGTTAAAGCATTAATAACTCCAAATCGCGTTGCTTTTTATAATAAATTAGACAACACTTATTTTGATGGAGATTTTTCTTATTTAAGTGATTTATTAGGTACAGATTTAGATTTTGAGAAAGTACAAAATATGCTTTTAGGCGAAGCATTATACGAGTTAAACGATAAAGACTACAAACTTTCTACACACGAAAACTCTTATTTATTACAGCCTAAACAACAAAATCAGTTATTCGAAATTTTCTTTTTAATGAATCCTTCACACTTTAAAATGGATTCGCAACAAATAGAACAGCGAAGCGAGTCTCGTTTTTTACAAATTGATTACCTAAACTATCAAACGGTAGGCACGCAAATTCTTCCGCAGGAAACAAAAATTATTGCAATCGAAAACTTAGACCAAACCACTATAGAGTTAGAATTAAAAAATGTAGAACTTAACAAATCGTTACGTTTTCCTTTTACCATACCTTCTGGCTACGACGAAATAGAATTAAAATAATGAAGCTAAAACCTGTTCATAAACTTATTTTTATAGTTGCTTTTTTATTAAGTAGTGTTTCGGTGTGGTCACAATCTAATAAACAAAAAGAATTAGAGCAAAGACGACAGGAATTAAGAGCGCAAATACAAAAAATTAATAGCCTTTTAAGCGAAAACAAATCTCAAAAAAAATCGCAAACCTCTATAATCGAAGAGATTAATCAGAAAGTAAATGTGCGTAGAAACTTAATAAAAGTAACTAACCAACAAGCCAATTTATTAACTCGAGAGATAAACACTAACCAAAATAAAATTAGTGATTTACGAGAAGAGTTGGAGCTGTTGCGAAAAAACTACGCAGACATGATTAATAAAGCTTACAAAAGTAAGAGTAAGCAAAGCAAAGTGATGTTTTTACTTTCGTCTAGCGACTTTAAACAAGCCTTTAAGCGCGCAAAGTATATTAATCAATATGCAGATTACCAAAAGCAGCAAGGCGAATCTATAAAGAAAAAAACACAGGAACTACAAGAGATAAATAAGAGTTTACTGGTACAAAAAAGCGAAAAGCAAAAACTAATTGAAGACAATAGAGCCACGCAAAAAACATTAGAAACCGATTTAAAACAGCACGAAACTGTAATGGCTTCTATAAATAAAAACCTTAGTAAATACACTAAAGAGATAAAGCAAAAACAACGCGAAGCCAATAAAATTGACCAACAAATAGAAAAAATTATTCGCGATGCCATTGCTAAATCTAATAAGAAAGCTGGTATAAAAAACACAAAATCGTCTGGTTTTGCATTAACCCCAGAAGCTAAACTTTTGGCTGCAGATTTTGCGTCTAATAAAGGAAAATTAATTTGGCCTGTAGAAAAAGGAGTTGTTAAACTGCGTTATGGTAATCAACCACATCCTGTTGTAAAAACGGTTACTATAAAAAGCAATGGTGTTAGAATTTCAACTGAAGCCAATGCCAAAGTTAGAGCTGTTTTTAAAGGTGAAGTAATACGTGTACAACAAATAAAAAGAGGAAACTTGGCAGTAATGATTAAACATGGTAATTATATTTCGGTGTATAAAAACCTCTCTAAAGTTATTGTAAAAACAGGAGATAAAATTACAACTAGGCAAGAAATAGGCGAAGTATTTACTAATAGAACTACAGGAGAAACAGAGTTAAGTTTCCAAGTGTGGAAAGACTCTAAAACACAAAATCCAGCAGAATGGGTTTATAAAATGTGATAAATAGTTTTTTACTACTCAAACAATGCCTTTAACTCCGTTGCATCATTAGGTTTTAACTTTCCTGCAAGTACTAAGCTTAATTGTTTTCTACGTAGAGCTCCATCAAAACGTTCAATTTCTAATTTTGTTTCAGGTTTTAATTCTGGTACAGGAACAGGGCGTCCTGTTTCATCTACAGCCACAAAGGTGTAAATAGCTTCGTTTGCTTTGTCTTTTATACCAGATTCTCTATCTTCTATCCAAACATCAATATAAATCTCCATAGAGCTTTTAAAAGCACGTGAAACTTTAGCATCTACAGTGACAACACTACCTAATGGAATGGCACGATTAAAAGCTACATGATTAACAGAGGCTGTAACCACAATTCTACGAGAGTGACGTCGTGCACTAATACCTGCAGCACGATCCATTCTGGCTAATAATTCGCCACCAAAAAGATTATTTATAGGATTGGTTTCACCAGGTAAAACCATATCTGTCATAATTGTACGTGAGTCTTTAGGTGTCTTTGCTTCCATTAATTTTATAGTTCTTTAAAATGTGGTGCAAAGGTAAAACGAAATAAGATTTTAAAGCTTGTTTTTTATAATAAATTAAGGCTTTGTCATTCAGAGCACAGCGAAGAATCTAAAAAAATTATGTTAATGAGATTCTTCAGTCATACTTCCTTCTGAATGACATTGTAACATATAACGCTATTTATGGTAAGTTTTGTCATTCAGAGCGCAGCGAAGAATATTAAAAATTAATATTAATGAGATTCTTC
>NZ_JBSHNP010000125.1:0-7383 GCF_053604675.1 Lacinutrix salivirga | reverse complement strand
AGAACTGTACGAAATCTGTGTAGAAAAGAGAGGGGATTTTCAATGTTGACGAAGTCTAGGCTTCTGCGTATATAATAACCTTACTCCTCTCTTTTGTCTTTTCTGTTTATTTATCTAATTTAATGAATTGTAAACTTAAGTCGTGTATAAAAAATCGCTATATTGTGCTTAAATTATGATCGTTGCTCTTTTGTTACTTCTGATTTTCCTGCGGAAAATCCTCGCATACAAATACGCAACTTTTCATACACAAACACGTTGTAACCAATTATGCAAGAAACTTCAGAACATACCATTTTACCTATCGAATCAGTCCAGGAAAGAGATGTTGATTTAATTTTATTAGAGGAATTATCGACTGAAAATTCTTTTTGTAATTGGTTTATTTCGGAAATGAATTTACCTGAATTTTCTTCCTCAAATGGAACTTGGAGAAGTATAACAGATTTTGGATTGGGAGAAACCGATTTGCTATTTTCTTATAATTCAAATAACGAAAAAGTATTCGTGCTGATTGAGAATAAACTTGACGCTACTTTTCAAGATGAGCAATTTATTCGTTACGAAAAAAGAGCAAAAGAATATGTTAGAAAAAAAAAATGTGATAACGCTTATTGCATTTTAGTCGCACCAAATCTATATTGTGAAAATCAAAATGACTTTGAGAATTACATTTCATACGAAACTATTTCAAAATTATTTGAGAAACAAAACACGAAAAGAGGACTTTTTAAAAGTCAGTTAATGCAAATTGCAGTTGAAAAATTACGCAGAGGATATCAACCTGTGAATTCTGAACCTGTTCAAAAGTTTTGGCATAACTATTGGAATTTTAAAAATGACAAAATCCCGAGTTTGACGATGAAAAAACCGAGTATTGTTCCTCATAATAGTGATTGGCCAATGCTTTACGACAACGATTTAAAAGGGATTATTTTTTATCACAAATTAGCTCAAGGAAATTCAGATGCAACATTTCAAAATCCGACAGAAAATATTGAGTTAAAAATTAAAGAAAATTTATCAGAAGGTCTTAAGTTTATAAAACACAGTAAAAGTTTTTCAATTCGAATATCATCAGAAAAAATTGACCGAACAAAAGATTTTAATGAACAAATTAAACAAGTAGAAATCGGAATGAAAAATCTAGAAAAAATAAGAGATTGGATAAAAGAAATCGGAATAAATAACTGGTTACAACAATGTGTATAATTCATTGCTAGTTAAAGCCTATCTACGAAAGTCCTCGCGGACTTTCTATCTGTGATTTATTTGCTAACTTTAGTGCTTAAACACGCAACGAAATCATACACAAGACCGTTGTGGTTAATATTGACCAAACATTAAACTGAATTATTAACATTTAAAACAAACGGTATGAAACAAAAAATGAATCAATTACTCAAAACCGGAATTCTAATTTTAGGATTTTCTTTATTCACTATTAGTTGCTCTAAAGAAAATATTGCTGAAATTAAACAGACCGAAACACAAAAATTACAAAGCAAATATACTTTAGACAACTTTGATGATGTTTTCATTAAAAATAATCTTAAAATTGATTGGGATGATTTTAAATCCAATGTAAATTCTCAAAATGAAGTAATCGCTTATGAATTTAATACAAGTTTTGAGGTAAAAAGCTCTATTGAAAATTATGCTAAATATAAACTCTTAGCCTCTAAAAACGTAGTCAATGCATGGAGTTTTGAGATTATCAAATTTTCAACAAATAAAGAAAACATAAGTAATGATTTAAGTTATTTCATGCTTAATCATTTTACAGGAAGTATTTATCATTATAACTTGAAGGGAGATAACACTTTAATAAAAGTTTTCGAAAATGGAAAAATTATAGAAAAAATTACGGTTAAAGACTTCGATAATGTTAACACTCTAGCTAAAGCTCCTGCTGTTGGCGGAACACATTGTTTGGGATGTTGGTCTTTAGTAAGAACAGAACATTATACAGATTGGTATACCAACTCTGGTGGTGGTTCTACATTATATTATTCTCACTCTACTTACAATGGTGCAACAACGGAATGGGTATATATTCCCGGAAATGGTGACTATAATGGAATGCCTTATGACCCAGAAGATGGTGCATATCATAACCACTATGATTATCCTCATGGTGGCGGAAACACTGATAATCATGTCGATGAAGATATTGCAGAAAGTATTGATGATGTTCCTCCTAATTGTGAAAGTTTTAATTATTCAAGGGTTGGAACAACTAATTGGCAAACAGCAGCCGTCTCTGGTATCCATGAACTATTTATAGTTTTAAACTGGGATTGTGTAGGATATGATTGGGGAATTTTTACACAACCTTTATATTTCCAACTACCTATAAATGCAGCTCATCCACTGGGTAGTGGTACAACACAAATTGAATCGGCTGCTTATTTACATTCTGCTTTTTTAGAATTCCAAAATTGGTACCAACAAAACGCCTGTAATTCTGGAGGCGAAGCCTTAGAACAACAACTGTTAGATTACATTAAGGACGAGTTTGAAGAACACGGAGGTAATGTTACACTAACTCCGCCAAACGGGTTTAGTGGCACTATAACCCCTTATTCAATAACTTGGGTTGGATATGGTAATTGTGATTAATTTAAAACAAATTATGATGAAAAAAGTATATGTATATATAATAGCGACAGTAATATTATTGATTCTAATTTATTTTTTTGGAATTACTAAGACAATTTCTGAAAATATGGAATGGAAATCTTTTAAAATCAACACTAAAATTTTTCTTGCTTTAGTTTTAATTTATTCGGGTTTTATTTTTTTTATCTATAAAAAATACTAACCACAACACGGTATATAAAAAATAGCAGTTAAGTGTCAAATCATAGGTTTGGTTCTTTTCTGCTATCTTTGTTTCTAAACTGAAAAATGGCACACACAAGCCTGCTACTTTTCATATACAACAACGTTGTACACAAGCTAAATCCAGCCGCATATTTTAGCACATTTGGTTTTGCCAACGACCAAAACCAAAGCATAAAAACCAAAAGAGCTAAAATTTTCCAACGCTCGAATTGAATAACCAAACAATATTTTTATATTTGACAAAAAAAGTCAAATCATGTTGGATACGATAATTTCAATTGGAGATACTCTCAAAGAAATAAGAGAAACTAAAGGATTTCATCTTCAAGAAGTTGCAGACAAAACTTCTATTAATTATACTTCATTAAGCAGAATAGAAACTGGCAAAAGACTTCCAACAAAACCACAAGTACAGAGTTTAGCTGAATTTTACAGTTACAATGAAAACGACTTAATTAGACAACTAATTAGCGATAAAATAATCTATGAAGTTCAAAATGAGGATTTAGGACTTGAAGGGTTTCATCTTGCGGAACAAAAATTAAAATATGGCTTAAATCTTTTCAATGACTATAAAAATCAAGAAAAGTTTCAACTACAAAGTAGAAGATATATTGGAAATAAAGCAAAATTGACAGATTGGATAATGCAAATTATAGAGTCTGAAACCGAAGGAAATGGAACTTTTATAGATATTTTTTCAGGTACTTCAATTGTCGCTAAATCTGCAATGAAAAAATATAAGACCGTAATTTTAAACGATATACTCTACTCTAACAACATTACCTACCAAGCATTTTATGGAACCTTAAAATGGAATTCAAGTAAACTTGTTGAATTAGCGAACGAATACAATACATTAAATCCAAAATCAATTAGAGAAAATTACTTCTCAAAAAACTTTGGAGGAAAATTTTATGAAAAAGAAATTTCAAAACAAATTGGCTTTATAAGACAGGATATTGAAAAGAAAAAAAAGAATAGTGAACTTAACTCAAGAGAATATGCAATTTTGCTTACTTCTCTAATTTATACTATTGACAGGCTTGCGAATACTGTTGGCCATTTTGATGCTTACATCAAAAAACCAATTGCAAAAAAACCTTTGAATTTTAGATTAATTGAGACAGCAAATTTTAAGGGGACAAAAATATATCAAGAAGATGCTAATGAATTAGCAAGAAATATCAAAGGAGATATTGCATATATTGACCCACCATACAATTCAAGACAGTATAGCAGATTTTACCATATTTATGAGAATCTTGTTCAATGGAAAAAGCCAAAATTATATGGAGTTGCTCTAAAACCTGAACCAGAAAATATGAGTAAATATTGCACTGTTCAAGCGAAAGAAACTTTTAAAGATTTAGTTGAAAATTTAGATGTAAAGTATTTAGCAGTTTCTTATAATAACACATATAAATCAAAGAGTAAATCGTCTGCCAATAAAATTAAATATGAGGAAATTGTTGAAATTTTAGAAAATATTGGAGAAACAAAAATATTTGAACAATCTCATACATTTTTCAATACAGGTAAAACAGAATTTAATGACCACAAAGAATTTTTATTTCTAACAAAAAAATATGACAAATAAAAACAAAGCAATTCGCTCACCATTATTTTATGTTGGAGATAAGTACAAACTATATCCAAAAATTAGTAAATATTTTCCTAAAACAATAAATCGTTTTATTGAGCCATTTACTGGTGGTGGTTCAGTCTTTCTTAATGTTAGTGCAAACGAATATTTATTGAACGATATTGATTCAAATGTTATTGAAATTCACACCTTTTTAGAAAAACAGGCTAAAAATCCTAATTTGTTTTTCAAAAATGTATTTGAAATAATTGAAGAATATGAATTATCACATTCATACATAAAGGATATTGTTCCTCAAGAATTGAGAGATAAATGGAAAAAAACGTACTATGCTAAATTCAACAAAGAAGGATTTAATAAATTAAAAAAAGATTATAACTCTGGTAAAGCAAATACAACCCTTCATTTATATATTCTTTTAATTTTCGGCTTTAATCGTATGTTAAGATTTAACTCAAAAGGAGATTATAATCTACCTGTTGGAAATGTTGATTTCAACAAAAACACTTTAACTGCGTTAAACAATTATTTTGATTTAATTGAAAAGAAAAATACCACGTTTTATAATTTAGATTTTAATGAATTTTTTGAAAAGATCAACTTTCAAGAAAATGATTTCATATATCTTGATCCACCATATTTAATTACATTCAGTGAATACAATAAATTATGGAACCAAGAAACTGAAGAAAGGTTACTTAAACTTCTTGTAAACTTGGATGAACAAAATATAAATTTTGCTATTTCAAATGTAACGCACTATAAAGGAAAAATTAACACGCAGTTTTTGAATTGGTGTGAGAGACATTACTCTTTTGATATAAAAAGTAATTACATCAGCTATCACGACAACTCTAACAAAGAGTTTAAGGAAGTTTTAATAACAAATTACCAACCAAAAAAATCTGTTTCTCAAAAAAGGATGAGAGAAACAGAAATCCACTCTTAAAATATGGCTTATAAACAATTATCATTTGAAACATCAGTTAGAAATCCAGCTAGACTTAAATCAATGTTAAAAGTTGCAAAACTCTATGAGGGAGAAAGATTAGATGATCAAACCGTTTTGAGAATAATGTGTGAAATGCATTTACGTTCTCGTTATGATGAATATTCTGATTTACCTACATCTGGATTATTTGAAGTTGCTGAGGATGACACTATTGAAACAATTCGTGAAAATGTAATAGAAGTTCATGAAGGACGTAAACCAATTTACGGTTTTCCTGGAAATAGAACTGGTCAAGGATATTGTAGTCGTTTTGCTGGGTATATGCAAACTCCAAATATGCTTGGATTAGTATATGTACGTTGGGAAGAAATATTAGAATTTTCAGAGATTGGGAATTTGTACATATCAGACGAACTAACAGAACAAGAAGTATTTGCTATGCAGTTGATAAAATTTAATGTAAAAAACCCTTTTAAAACGCAGAGCCTTCAAAACGACTATCGCTATTTCCCTTTCCTTTTAAATTCGATTTTGCAGAAAGAAACAAATAGATTATCATACACTCAAATAGCACTATCAACATTTTCAATTGATGGTAATGTTGACGATTTTTTAAATTTAATTGAAAGACCTATTAGTAATTATGAAGAGTTTTCAGAAAGATTAGAAGAATATGGAAATTTAAAAGGTATTGAAATCAAATGTAATGCAGAAGGAACAGCCTATGGAAGCTCTGGCTATCCTGATCAAATTAGGCGATTATTGATTCTCAGTGGATTGATTTCAGAAAGACAAGGGTTATATGAATTAAATGTAAGAGAATTAGATTTTATTGAAGACTTATTAGCAGTAGATTTTGAAATTTTAGATTCAGAAAAAGTTCCAGATGGAGCTTATTTGTATTTTAAAAAATTAGGTAGTCATTCTATTCAATTTAGAAACATAATAGCTACTAAAAGAGATGCTGAAGTAATTGATGATAACCAAGAAACTGACTATTTAAGGAGAATAGATGAACTTTATAATTTAAACGAACAAGATTTACTTTATAGTATTCAATCAATATCAGATAAAAGAGGATATTTTGTTTGTGGACCAACAGAAGTTACCATACCTGACTTTCTAAGCTATACACTACTTGTAAACAAGCCTCCATTAATGTTAGAGTTTTTAGTCGCTCTTCTAATTTATAAAAAATATGGTGACAATTATTACATAAGGCCAAGTTATAAAACAGATTCTCAAGGAGTTCCAACGGGTTATAAATCCAAAGTAGGTGATATCTATATTTTCTCCAAACACTCCTACGAAACTGTCTGGCTAGTAGAAGTAACAAAAATAACTGATAGAAGTCAACAATTACATAATGAAACAACTACTACTGTAAGACACATTAAAGACGATGAGAGATGGATTGGGTACAATAATAAATACTTGAATATGGTTGCTCCGAATATTCATGATGACACATATAGGTATTTCAGAGTAGAAAGTATTCTTTCTGCTCTAGATTTTTCAACAATAGAATTAATCGAAGGTACAAACAAATTTGAAATTCAAAGAGTTGAGGAAGGAAATTTACTATATATACGACCAATGAATTTTAATGACTTTTTAAATAACATTTCAAGTTCTTCTATTTTTGAATACACTGAGGAAGAATGGTGGAAGAATTGATCTCTAAATGTTTTGAAATATAAGCCATCATTCAATTAAACTTTAGCTTAAAGCCATACACATTTGCAATTCGCACCATCCAAAGCTCAACCCCAAAATTGCAAAAGAGTATGTCTTTCACCAACACTGAATAACAATCTGAACGAAAAAAAAGCCAGTGTACAACAAAGTACTGTGGTAAAAAACAAGTAAAAACTCATTAATTTTTCACTAAAGTACTTCTATAAGAATCATCATATATTAATCCCGATTTTGCAATTGCAAAAGCCTGTTTTAAAAGCTTATTACATACTGCTATTAA
>NZ_JBSHNP010000124.1:0-201 GCF_053604675.1 Lacinutrix salivirga | reverse complement strand
ATTGCTAATACTACAGACGCCATCGTAGATATCAACAATACTTTTATCGGTCAACCCGTATCTGGTAATGTATTAACTAATGATGAAGATTTTGAAGGCGATAACCAAACTGTAACTGCTAACACCAATCCTACTAATGGTTCTGTAACCATCTCTCCTACTGGTGAGTATACCTACACTCCTAACCCAGGATTTACTGGT
>NZ_JBSHNP010000123.1:0-577 GCF_053604675.1 Lacinutrix salivirga | reverse complement strand
ACCATGTTCCATTGGTATCTTGTGTACCATCTAATAATGTAAATAAATCGAATGGCGAATTATCTGTTAAAGCATCTTCACAAATTTCTATTGGTGTTAATGCTTCTCCAGATTCTGGTGCATCTTCTATTGTAATGGTTACTGTACTTGTATTTGTACATCCATTAGCATCTGTAATTGTATAAGAATAATTATAAACTCCAATAGTTAATGCTGTTAAATCAACATCACTTCCTGTTAATGCTCCTGAAGTATCATCGTCTGACCATGTTCCTCCTGCATCTTCGCCTGCTAATTGACCAAATAAATCTAATGGTGAATTTGCAGTTAAATCATTCTCGCAAAATACTGCTGGTGTTGGAATTCCTGTTTCTGGTAATGGTAATACGATTATTTGTACCACTACATCTACATCGCTACACGTACCAATATCTGCTACTGAATAGGTGTAATCGTAAGTACCAGCTGTTAATACTGTAATATCTATTGGGTTTGGTACTGTTCCGTTAACATCTAACCATGTTCCATTGGTATCTTGTGTACCATCTAATAATGTAAATAAATCGAATGGCGAATT
>NZ_JBSHNP010000122.1:0-225 GCF_053604675.1 Lacinutrix salivirga | reverse complement strand
ACCATTAGTAGGATTGGTGTTAGCAGTTACAGTTTGGTTATCGCCTTCAAAATCTTCATCATTAGTTAATACATTACCAGATACGGGTTGACCGATAAAAGTATTGTTGATATCTACGATGGCGTCTGTAGTATTAGCAATACCACCAACGGTAATAATTACAGTTGCAGTATCACAAGCTTGATTAACGTTATCATCACATATAGTATAAACGAAAGAATCAGT
>NZ_JBSHNP010000121.1:0-268 GCF_053604675.1 Lacinutrix salivirga | reverse complement strand
AATATCTCCTAAGATTGGTGCATATCCATCGTTTGTAGATGCTGTTGTACCATCAACTACTGTTACCGTTTCTGGATCTGATCCGGTTGTTGTTAATGTTGGATCAATATCTGCTGGTAATGTATTCTCTTCTACATCTACAATTGGATTTACTGTTACGGTTACTGTTGCTGTGGACTCATCGCCATCTGCATCTGTAATTGTATAATCAAACGTATCTGTTCCATTGAAATCTGGTGCTGGTGTGTACAGTATAGTATCATCCGTT
>NZ_JBSHNP010000120.1:0-62586 GCF_053604675.1 Lacinutrix salivirga | reverse complement strand
ATTTTGCTTTGCACAACCACGTATAAAAATAATTGCTATTTTTAGACTTAAACTAAGTACGTTGTGCTTTTGCCAACTTCTGATTTTCCTGCGGAAAATCCTCGTCGACAAAAACGCAACTATTATTATACAAAACCGTTAAACGAACCTCTTCAAAAACCCATTATTCAAAAGTAGCTACCAAACTCTAAAAAAACTCACTATACTGTAGCACTCTAAAATCGAAAGTATTAAACTTAGGATTACTCGCTTTTAATTGTTTATAAAGCGGATTACTACCTATAGATATATTTGCTGCTCCTGAACTTGAAGTTAAGGATACTGTTTTTATTATTCGGTTTGAAATAGCAGGCTTATTGGTTTTAGACGTACTATCAGATAGTGTAAACTGATGGATTTTAGGTGTTGCTTTAGACACTAACTCCAATTTAATATTATACTCTTTACTCTGTTTTCTGAAAAAATATTCTGGTCCATTTTTACTGTTCCCTCCAATAAATAATAAAGTGTCAATTTTTGGATAGCGTTTTAAATAGCCAATGAGGTCGCGTAGTTTACTATTTTTCATGCCTATGTCTGAGGCATCAATTTTATCGCGTTCTGCACTTTCTACAATATCGCAAACTCCAATTTTGTGCGCAATTAAAAACTGTTTTCGCTGCTGTATGGCTTGTTTAGAGTTATCGAAACGTAAATTAAGATTGTGTATTTTATCTATAAACAACCACAACGAGTTATAATAACTACCATAACAAAAATCGACATCTTTTTCCAACAGGTCTCCTGTTGTAAATCGTGGAGGAGGCAACGTGCCTACAATTAATTTTGTGGTGTCTTTTTTAATAAAAGGTTGGTATGGATGTTTGTGTAAAAACATAGTTACTTTTAAGCGTTGGGTTTGTGTTAAATATATTTTAAACTCTAAAAATAGTAAAGTAAACAGTAATAAATGTTTATCTTTTAGGGTAATTTAATAGTAATTAAATTCCCTTGTTTAAGGGACTAAAAATAAATTTTAAAATGGGAAAAGGCGATAAAAAATCGAGACGAGGAAAAATACACAGAGGTACTTTTGGTGTTAGACGTCCAAAAATTAAAAAGCGTGTTAGACCAGAAACTAAAATAAATATTGATAAAAAACCTAAGGTATAATTATCTGGTAAATACTAAGTGATTGGGTTTTGATAGCTCGTCGCTAAACCCATAATTATCGAGGTTAAAGGCTTTTATATCTTCGAGGGTTTTAGCATTGGTATCTACAACATAACGTGCCATTAAGCCTCTGGCTTGTTTGGCAAAAAAGGAAATTGTTTTATATTTTCCGTTTTTAAATTCTTTAAAATCTACATTTATTACTGGTACTTTTAAGGCTTTAGCATCTACTGCTTTAAAATACTCGTTACTGGCAAGGTTTAAAAATAGCTCGTCGGCTTTGAGTTCGCTATTTAATTGTTTGGTGACTTTGGTTTTCCAAAATTCGTATAGATTTTTGTTTTTACCTATTGGTAATTTTGTTCCCATTTCTAATCGGTAAGGTTGTATTAAATCTAATGGTTTTAATACGCCATATAAACCAGAGAGTATGCGCACTGTGTTTTGTAGAGTGTCTAAATTTTCTTTTTTAATGGTATAGGCATCTAACCCTTTATACACATCTCCATTAAAGGCATAAGCTGCTGGTCTTGCATTTTTTGAATTAAATGGCAGTTGAAAATCTTGGTTACGCTCGTAATTTAAATTTGCCAAATTATCTGAAATACCCATAAGCTTAGATAAGCTTTTAGGCGATTTCTTTTTTAACAGAGTATTTAGTCGTTCTGCTTCGTTTAAAAAGCAGGCTTCGGTATGTTTTGTTGTTGGTAATTTGCTGTCTAAATCTAAAGATTTTGCTGGTGATAATACTAGTTTCATAGTCCTACTCCTGCGAAGGCAGGAATCTCATTTTTAAATTAATAGTCTTTCTATTTCTGTACTACACGAATTTACGAATTGTGCACTACTAAAAAAAGGTGATGCTATAGTAATTTTAAATGCTAAAATATGATTTAGTTATGTAAACGTATTTGCGTTAGTGATTGCAGTGGCATCCTTTTTTGAGGCACGAAAAAAAGATATAACGGAAAGCACGACCCTTTGGGTAACGCCCTAATTATCCATGTGTTTGGCGTATCCTCTCCATTTTTCGATACACTGTTGCATATCGTCTGGAATTTCAGAATCGAAACTCATAAACTCGTTGGTTGTTGGGTGTACGAAACCTAATGTTTTGGCATGCAGAGCTTGGCGTGGCAATATTTTAAAGCAGTTATCTACAAATTGTTTGTACTTGGTGAATGTGGTGCCTTTTAGTATGCGCTCGCCTCCATAACGCTCGTCGTTAAAGAGTGTGTGTCCTATATGTTTCATGTGGACTCGGATTTGGTGTGTGCGACCAGTTTCGAGCTTGCAAGTCACTAACGTTACATAAGTTAAGCGTTCTAAAACTTTAAAGTGTGTTACTGCTGGCTTGCCTTTGTCTTCGTCTTCGCCTTCGAAAACGGTGTTTTGCAGTCTGTTTTTGGGATGCCTGCCAATATTACCTTCTATTGTGCCATGGTCTTCTTCTATATTTCCCCAAACTAAGGCTAGATATTTACGTTGGCTGGTTTTGGCTTTAAATTGTTTAGAGAGGTGTACCATGGCCTGTTCGGTTTTGGCAACCACTAACAATCCACTGGTGTCTTTATCTATTCTGTGTACTAATCCTGGACGCTCGCTAGAGTTATTTGGCAAATTCTCGAAACGGTAAATTAAGGCGTTTATTAATGTACCAGAGTAGTTACCATGTCCTGGATGCACGACCATGCCTGCTGGTTTGTTAACTACCAAAAGTGCATCGTCCTCATACACAATATCCAATGGGATATCTTCGCCTACTAATAGATTTTCGTAAGGTGGATACTCAAAAAGGATTTTAATTTCGTCTTCTGGTTTTACTTTGTAATTAGATTTTACGGGATCGCCATTAACGTAAATATGACCTTCCTTTGCAGCTGCTTGGATTTTATTACGTGTAGCATTCTCTACTTTATTCATTAACCATTTATCGATACGTAAAGGTGCTTGGCCTTTATCTGCCACAAAAGAGTGATGCTCGTACAAATCGTCGTCACCTTTCTCGTCTGATAATTGTGGCGTGTAATCGTCCATGTATTTTTGTTTTTATTTTAGTTAGAAGCGCCTCTTTTTCCGTTTCCTAAAACAACATCTATTACAGACATTTTAGGTAACATATCGCCTTCTTTAATTGTAGTGCCTTTGTGGCTTATTTTTACCACTTCGTTTTCTCCTAAATAATCTACATAAGTCTTTTTACCTATTGTAAATCCTAAGGCTTCTAAAGTTGGTTTTGCTTGCCTAAAGGTACGTCCCTTTAAGTTAGGAACAGCAATTTTACGGTAACCAGAAGGGTTAAGTGTAATATAAATTTTACGGTTTTCTTTAACTTTTTCTCCAGCTGGTGGCTCTTGGTCTATTACAGAGTATTTTGGGTAATTTGGATTAAAATTTGCAGAATCCTGTATAGTCATTACCAAATTATTATCTTCCAATTCTAGCTTTGCAACTTCTATAGATTTGCCTTTTAATTCTGGTACAGTTTCAAACTCTCCATGGTTTGTGGTATAATCTAACCATTTTAAAATTATAAAAGCCAACACTACAGTAGCTACAATAGCTAATGCTAATTGTTTAAAAAACACTTTACTTGTTAAAAATTTAACGATACTCATAAAACTATTTTAGATGCGACAAATATATAAAAACGAAAGCGTTTTATTTGTTGCTTTATTATGCTATTTTAGCTTAACTTAATTTATTAACTGTTTATTGTAAATTAGATTACATTTTCTTTTTAAAAGGAAACCTTTAAAGTATGACTAACAAAAAAAATATTGCTATTGTAATGGGAGGTTATTCTAGCGAATTTGAAATCTCTCTAAAAAGCGGAAACGTAGTTTACGAAACTTTAACTAGCGACAAATACAACCCATTTAAAATTCATATTTTTAAAGACAAATGGGTTTATGTGGATATTTACAATAAAGAATTCCCTGTAAATAAAGACGATTTTTCAATTACTATAAACGAAACAAAAATCACCTTCGATTGTGTGTTTAATGCCATACATGGTTCGCCTGGAGAAGATGGGTTTATGCAAGGGTATTTCGATTTACTAAACATACCTCACACCAGTTGTGGCCTATACCAAGCGGCTTTAACTTTTAATAAACGGGATTGTTTGAGCACCTTAAAACCTTATGGAATTTTAACTGCAGAAAGCTACTACCTTAATTTAGGAGATGCAATTAACGAAAACGAAATTATTAAAAAAGTAGGTTTGCCGTGTTTTGTTAAAGCCAATAAAGCAGGAAGCAGTTTTGGGATTACCAAAGTCCATAAGCAAACCGATTTACAACAGGCCATAGCAATTGCCTTTAAGGAAGACGATGAGATTATTATTGAATCGTTTTTAGATGGCACAGAAGTTTCTGTTGGTGTAATTACCTATAAAGGCGAAACTAAAGTATTACCAATTACAGAGATTGTAAGCGAAAATGATTTTTTTGATTATGAAGCCAAATATTTAGGTAAATCACAAGAAATTACGCCTGCAAGACTAACAAAATCTCAAGAAGACAAAGTCAACGAAGTAGCAAAAAAAGTATATACTATATTAAAAATGAAAGGCTTTAGCCGAAGCGAATTTATTTTTAAAGATGGCGAACCGCATTTACTAGAAATGAACACTGTACCTGGTTTAACAAAAGCGAGTATTTTACCTCAACAAGCTGCAGAAGCTGGCATTTCGCTCTTTGATTTATTTGATAATGCTATTGAAGAAGCTTTAAAATAAAAATTGTAATTTTAGATATGAAGAAATACGTACAAGCCACACTAATCCTATTTTTTATAGGTTTTCAAACTACAGTTTTCGCACAAGAAAACAGCACTAAAATTAAGTTTGACACCAAATATTATGATGCTGTAGATAAGTGGATTGCCTTCCCTAAACAAACAAAAGATTCTATTTATGCCTATGGATTTATTTATATTGATGAAGTGGCAGGATTGACATTTCAGCTTGAAGATTTTTTCAAACTTAAAAACGACATACTTGTAGGTTTAGATACTATTAATAAGGGATCTAGCATTATTAAAAACCGATTAAGCGCAAAAACTAGCAATGTTTACATTTTAACAGAAAAACACAGAAAAGACCTAAAGCTTCCTAAAGAGCCAGACTGGTTAGGGATTTATAAAAAAGCAGATGATGATGTAGAATATTTAAAGCAATTAGGTTACCACTACAACCACATTGGAGCTAGCCATAATGCCTTAAAACCTTTATTAAAAGCCTATGCTTTAGAACCACATTACGAAGGTTTAGAGTTTGAATTAGGCTTTGCCTATAATGCGTTACAACAATTTGAAAAGGCGATTCCTGTTTTAGAAAAAGCAATAAAAAACAGTGAAAAAAATCATTTACTATATAAAGAATTAGGCTATGCTTACACCTTTTTAAAGGATGCAAAAAATGCTGAAAAAGTCTATACTAAAGGGATTAAAATATCCGAAAATGAAGCCATTAAATGTGAAATGGCAGTTAATATGTCTCAATTATTTTTTAATCTAAAAAATAAAAAGAAATTTAAAAAATGGGCAGCAATAACTAGAAAGTATGGTAGTAAAACACCACAATATTTAAAGTATATTGACTATTTTGAAAAAGAATTACAAAACAACTAAACCATGAAAAAAGCCATATTTCCAGGTTCTTTCGATCCAATTACATTAGGCCATTACGATATTATAAAACGTGGCGTTTCCCTTTTTGACGAAATAATTGTTGCCATTGGAGTCAATGCAGATAAAAAATATATGTTTTCTTTAGAAGAACGCAAACAGTTTATTGAAGAAACCTTTAAAGACGAACCAAAAGTAAAAGTGGTAACTTATAAAGGATTAACTGTACATTTTTGTAAAGAAATCGGAGTAGATTTTATTTTACGTGGTTTAAGAAATCCTGGTGATTTTGAATTTGAAAAAGCCATTGCACATACCAATCGTGATTTAGCGCCAATCGAAACTGTGTTTTTATTAACCGCAGCAAAAACAAGCTATATTTCTTCATCTATTGTAAGAGATGTTATTAGAAACGATGGAGATTACACCTTGTTAGTACCTAAAAGTGTGCGTGTAAAATAATCTTTTTGGGTTAATGCCTACGTATATATTAAACTACTTTTTATTGTTTTAGATTAGTAGTTAGTTAACCAAATAAATTCTGCTTCATGATAAAAAAAATTTTACTCCTTATTTGCTTTCCGTTTTTAGTGGCATCGCAAACTTCAGATTTTATTCATGTGGATCAATTTGGTTATCGATTATCAAGTACAAAAGTGGCTGTAATTAGTAATCCGCAAGTTGGTTTTAATGCGTCTCAAAATTTCACACCAAGTACAACATTAGAAGTAAGAAATGCGACAACAAATAGCGTAGTTTTTACAGGAACTCCAACCGTTTGGAATAATGGAAGCACTCATAATCAATCTGGTGATAAAGGCTGGTGGTTTGATTTTACAAGTGTTACACAAGCTGGCGAGTATTATATTTATGATGTTGCTAATAATGAAGCTTCGGCAGTCTTTGCAATCCAAGATAATGTTTATGAACCCATT
Source organism: Lacinutrix salivirga (assembly GCF_053604675.1). NCBI lineage: Bacteria > Pseudomonadati > Bacteroidota > Flavobacteriia > Flavobacteriales > Flavobacteriaceae > Lacinutrix > Lacinutrix salivirga. The sequence goes on along the minus strand of NZ_JBSHNP010000120.1, from coordinate 55,867 downwards.
TTGAGAGCTGCTACAAAAATGTTTTATTACAACCGTTGTGGTATTTCTAAAACGACTCCTTTTGTATTACCAGGATATGAGGATAGTGTTAGTTTTTTACAAGACGCTAATACCTACGATGTTTACGACCAAACCAACACTGCAACAACTAAAGACATGAGTGGTGGATGGTTTGATGCAGGAGATTACAATAAATACGTCACGTTTGCTGAGTCTGCAGTACATAATCTACTTTGGGCTTACCAACAAAATCCAACTGTTTTTGGAGATAATTGGAATATTCCGGAATCTAATAATGGAATTCCAGATATTTTAGATGAAATAAAATGGGAAACCGATTGGCTACTTAAAATGGTTAATACAGATGGTTCTGTACATATAAAAATGGGAGCCAGAAATTATTCTGAAAATGCAGCTTCACCACCAAGTAGCAATACAGAAACACGATATTACGCTCCAGTGTGTACATCATCGGCTTTAGCAGCAGCAAGTATGTTAGCACATGCTGCAAAGGTTTTTGAGCAGTATCCTTCGTTAAGTAGCTACTCGCAAGAATTAGAAGACCATGCTATATTAGCTTGGGATTGGGTTTTACCTTATTTAAATTCTAATTCGTTACAAGAAAATTGTGATGATATTTCTGTAGTTGCTGGAGATGCAGATAGAACTAATGCTGAACAACGAAAACTAGCGCTTAATGCCGCAATATATTTGTTCGATTTAACTGGAGATAACCAATACCACCAATACCTGATTAATAATACCAACGACTCTGATGCGCTTACAAATAACCAATGGAGTAATTATAATATTTCGCATATCGATGCGCTTTTACATTATACCACGTTAAGCAATGGTAATAGCGCTTTACAAACTACTATTACTAATTCTGCTACAACAGATGCCACTAATAATTGGAATAATTATTTTGAGTTTAATACATTAGATTTATATCGTGGTTACACTAACGATTGGACGTATCATTGGGGAAGTAATCTGCCAAAAGCAAATATGGGAAATCTAAATCTTATTTTTGAATATTATACTATTAATGCTTCTGCTAACCCAAGTTACATTTTAAAAGCTAAAGAAAACCTCCATTATTTTCATGGTGTAAACCCTTTAGGCATGGTACATTTAAGCAATATGTATAGTTATGGAGCAGAAAATAGTGTTAATCAACTTTATCATAATTGGTTTTATGATGGTACTATTTGGGATAATGCTGTGACCTCAACTTATGGTCCAGCTCCAGGATTTGTAACTGGTGGTTGCAATTCTAATTATACTGCGAACACAACTTTAAGTCCGCCTTACAATCAACCGCTTCAAAAAAGTTACTTAGATTTTAATACAGGGTTTCCTGATAATTCTTGGGAGATTAGCGAACCTGCTATTTACTACCAAGCGGCTTATGTTAGGCTATTATCTAGACTTGTTAACCTTAATGAAAACACCTTAACTGTCGAAGAGTTTACAAGTAATACTACAGATTACAAAATATATCCTAATCCTACTTCAACTCAAGTTGCTATTGCTTCAAATACTAATGAAACCATAACGGTATCCATTTATGATATTAGTGGAAAATTAATTAATACCGAAGACACTTTAACCAATAAAAACATAGATGTCACAAACTTACAATCTGGAGTTTACTTTTTAAAAGTTAACAGAAATAGTATGATTAAAACCTTTAAACTAATTAAAACTAGCTTATAATTTTTACTATAGTTTGTACTCACCTAAAGGTTTCGGAAAATCTTCAGGGTTAGCAGCCAAATGGTATCTTGGATCGTCGATATCTTCAATAATAACGCTACTAAATTTTGGATGAGCTTTATAAAGTAACGCCTTACAGTCTTCACTCAAATGCTTCAGCTTAATTGTTTTACCTTCAGCTTCGTATTTATTTACTAAATTAAAAACAGCTTCTAAGGCAGAGTGGTCACTAACACGAGATTCCACAAAATCTATAACTACATTTTCAGGATCGTTTTTTGCATCAAATTTTTCGTTAAAAGCTTGTATGCTTCCAAAAAATAATGGTCCCCAAATTTCGTAAACTTTAGTACCATCGTCTTTTATGCGTTTTCTTGCACGAATACGTTTTGCATTTTCCCAAGCAAAAACCAAAGCACTTACAATAACTCCTGCAATAACAGCAATAGCTAAATCAAAAAACACAGTTAAACTAGAGACTAAAATAAGTACAAATACATCACTTAACGGGATTTTATTCATTATTCTAAAACTAGACCATGCAAAAGTTCCTATTACTACCATAAACATAACTCCAACTAAAGCAGCAATTGGCACTTGCTCAATAAGGCCTGAGGCAAATAAAATAAAGAACAATAAAGCTAATGCTGCAACAATACCAGACAATCTGCCTCGTCCTCCACCTTTTATGTTTATTAAAGATTGACCAATCATGGCGCAACCTCCCATTCCTCCAAAAAGACCAGTCACAATATTTGCTCCTCCTTGAGCCAAACATTCTCTATTAGTATTTCCTCTAGTTTCGGTTAATTCATCTACTAAATTAAGCGTCATTAAAGATTCTATTAAACCAATAGCAGCAAGTATAAAGGCATAAGGTGCAATAAACTTTAAAGTCTCTAAATTAAAAGGTACTTTCTCAAAAATTGCCCACTGGAAATCTGGCAATCCACCTTTTAATCCTTCTCCTCCTCCATCTCTAATAAAACTTCCTACTGTAGCGACATCTAAATTTCCAAAAATAACAATTGCAGAGACTACTAAAATAGCGATTAAGGCTTCTGGTAATTTTTTGGTAAGTTTAGGCAAACCAAACATAATTCCCATAGTTAACACAACTAATCCAATCATAATCCATAATTGTGAGCCTGTAAACAAATCGCCATTGGCATCCCTAAACATACCTAATTGCGATAAAAAAATTACAATAGCTAAACCATTTACAAATCCCATCATTACTGGATGCGGAATTAAACGTACAAACTTACCAAGTTTAAAAACACCAGCCAGCATTTGTATAATACCCATTAAAATAACAGTGGCAAATAAATAGTACAAACCAAGTTCTTCGCCTGGAGCTCCCATTGCGTTTCCTTTAGCAACCAAAGCTACCATAACTACTGCTAAGGCTCCTGTTGCTCCACTAATCATTCCGGGTCTGCCTCCAAAAATAGACGTGATTAAACCTACCATAAAGGCTGCATACAAACCAACTAAAGGATCTACACCTGCAACAAAAGCAAAGGCCACAGCTTCTGGCACTAAAGCCAGAGCAACTGTTAAACCACTTAAAATATCGTTTTTAGCGTTTGCTGTTTGTTTTCTGAAAAATGCTGTCATTTTATTTTTTTTGAGTGCGCAAAAGTACACCTAATTACAAGTAATGCCAAGTGATTATTAGTATATTTGTGTCTATTTAACTGAAAATCTTTACGATGAAAAAAACACTAATTCTTTTATTATTAATAGTTTCTTGTCAATCTTCATCTAAAAAAGAATACGATTTTACTACTGTTTTCGAAACTTCTAAAGGATTAGAAACTGCTACTTACCAACAAACTATTCAGTTTTATAGAGATTTAGCTGAAGCGTTTTCAACTGTAAAAATGGATTCTGTTGGCACTACAGATTCTGGTAAACCCTTACATATAATTACACTTAATCCTGATGCAAATTTTAATTTTTCAGAAGTAAAACAAAAAAAACGTATTTTACTAATAAATAATGGCATTCATCCTGGAGAATCCGATGGTATTGATGCTACAATGCTATTATTTAGGGATCTCGCACAAGAAAAAATTAAAACACCTCAACATACTGTTTTAGTCACTATTCCTATTTATAATGTTGGTGGAAGTTTAAACCGAAATTCAACTACAAGAACCAACCAAAACGGACCAAAAGAGTATGGTTTTAGAGGTAATGCACGCAACTATGATTTGAATAGAGATTTTATAAAAAGTGATACTAAAAATGCGAGAGCATTTGCAGAAATTTTTCATTTAGTGCAACCAGATGTTTTTATAGACAATCACGTGAGTAATGGTGCAGATTACCAATATACACTAACGCATTTATTTACGCAGCACAATAAACTTGGTGGTGAATTAGGCAACTATTTACACACTAAAATGAGACCTAATTTAGAACAAAAATTAGAAGCAAAACAATGGGACATTACACCTTATGTTAATGTGTTTAATAGCGTTCCAGACAAAGGGTTTTCGCAATTTATGGATTCGCCACGTTATTCTACAGGTTATACTACACTTTTTAACACTTTAGGAATGATGGTAGAAACACACATGTTAAAACCATACAAACCAAGAGTGGAAGGCACTTACGAGCTAATGAAAAGTATGTTAGATATTATTGAAGAAGACCACGAAGCAATAAAAACACTACGTGATAATGCCAATAAAAATCTAATGGCTAAAACTAAATATCCTTTAGCTTGGGAAATAGACACCACAAAATCTACAACTCTAAATTTTAAAGGTTACGAAGGCAAAATGATTGCTAGTGATCTTACAGGTAAACAACGTTTACAATACGACACGTCCAAACCCTTTACTAAACCTGTTAACTATAAAAATTATTTTACACCAAGTCGTGAAGTTAGTATTCCAAAAGCCTATATTATTCCTCAAGGTCACTGGCAAGTTTTAAACTTATTAAAACTAAATAAAGTTGAAATGCATCCTCTTAAAACCGATTCTATAATCGAAGTAGAAAGCTACAAAATAAACACCTTCGATACTCGAAAATCGGCTTACGAAGGTCACTACCAGCATTATAATACTACTATAAAGTCTTCAATTAAAAAGATAACCTTTAAAAAAGGAGATTACATAATAAACACCAATCAAAACGCATTTCGATATCTTTTAGAAACTTTAGAGCCTCAAGCGCCAGATTCATTTTTTAATTGGAATTTTTTCGATACCATTTTACAACAAAAAGAAGGATTTTCTCCTTATGTTTGGGAAGACAAAGCAATAGAGTTATTAAATACTAATCCTAAATTAAAAGTAGCTTTTGAAACTAAAAAAAACACAGAGCAAGATTTTGCAAATAATTGGTATGCACAATTAGATTGGCTACACAAACAAAGCACTAATTACGAAAAAGCACACCTGCAATATCCTGTGTATAGAATAAAATAAAAATCTTAAAAAAATGTCTCACTGAGCGCAGTCTATGTGTCTTAAAAAATAAATATTATATGAAACTAAAACACGTTCTAATTTTCAGCTTAACACTATTATTATCTAGCTGTAACGAAGAAAAAAAGGAAATCACAATGGCTAAATATGTTGAAGAACCACACTCCTACGCACAACCTAACGATGCTGTAATAACACATTTAGATTTTAATTTCGAAGCTAATTTTGTTACAAAAACCATAAAAGGAATTGCAAAATATACAATCGAAAACAATAACGCGTCGCAAATAATATTAGACAGCAAGTTTTTAGATATATATAATGTATTGGCAAACGGACAGCCAACCACGTTTAAACTTGGAGACTTTGATGAGATGTTAGGTCAACCCTTAACTATTAACATTAAAGAAGACACTAAAACCATTACCGTTTTTTACGAAACTACAAGTAAAACTGAAGCCTTACAATGGTTAGATCCTCAGCAAACAGCAGATAAAACGCATCCCTTTTTATTAACTCAAGGTCAAGCGATTTTAACGCGTACATGGATTCCAATACAAGATAGTCCGCAAATTAGAATTACCTACAATGCCACAGCACAAGTCCCAAAAGAACTTATGGCTGTAATGAGTGCCGAAAATCCTAAGCAAAAATCTGCAGACGGTTTTTATAGTTTTAAAATGGAACAGCCAATTCCTCCCTATTTAATCGCTTTGGCTATTGGAGATTTTGAGTATAAAGCCATTAGCAATCGTACTGGAGTATATGCCGAAAAATCGATGCTAAACAAAGTTCACAACGAATTTTCTGATATGGAAAAAATGGTTGCTGCTGCAGAGAATTTATATGGAACATACGCTTGGGATCAGTTTGATGTTATTGTACTACCACCAAGTTTTCCTTTTGGTGGCATGGAAAATCCACGTTTAACCTTTGCGACTCCAACAGTAATTGCAGGCGATAAAAGTTTAACCTCTTTAATTGCTCACGAGTTGGCACATTCCTGGTCTGGGAACTTAGTAACCAATGCCACTTGGGACGATTTTTGGCTAAATGAAGGATTTACTGTGTATTTCGAAATGCGAATTATGGAAGCGCTCTACGGAAAAGAACGCGCCAATATGCTTGCCTTAATTAGCCGACAAGATTTAACTGAAGAACTAGAAGGTTTTGAAAACGAACCAGAAAGAACTCAATTAAAATTAGATTTAAAAGGCGCCAATCCAGACGATGGAATGAATAGTATTGCCTACGATAAAGGCTATCTCTTTTTACGTACTTTAGAAGAAAAAGTAGGACGAGATAAATTTGATGCCTTCTTAAAAAACTACTTTACAAGTCATGCGTTTAAAACAATGACTACCGAAAAATTTGTAGAGCATTTAAATACTAATCTATTAAAAAACAACAACGTCACCTTTAATGCCGAAGAGTGGATTTACAAACCTGGCATCCCAGAGAATCAAGCAAAAATCACTTCAAATGCATTTACTAAAGTAGAAGAAACGTTACAAGAGTTTGTAAAAACTAATACTATCAATAAAAGTGCAACTAGCGATTGGACACCACAAGAATGGGTTCATTTTATTCGTAATTTCCCAGCAGATATGACTGCTCAACAAATGCAAGTATTAGATAATACTTTTACGCTTTCGGATAGCAGCAATTCTTACATCGCAATGGTTTGGTACGAGCAAGCCATAAACCACGATTATCATGGCAATAACGTTGATGCCAAAATTGAAAACTTTTTAACAAACGTTGGCAGACGTTGGTATGTTAACACTATTTTTAAAGCCTTTAAACGTAATAATCGTACAGAGGAAGCACTAAATATTTACAAAAAATCTAGAGCTAATTATCACGCTGTTACTGTAAATACTATTGATGAGTTGTTGGAGTTTGAGGTGGAATAAATTTGTTTATTATTCAGTTTAAAACCTAAGCTTTGTTAAAAAATTGTATTAAATGTTGAAAAATTTTATAGTACAAAACCTTTAAAATGAATATCCAAAACTACTTCATAATTCTAGTTTTATTAGTTGGTTTTTCGTCCTGTAAAGAGGTAAGGGGCACAAAAAACACAAAATCAGAAACCAAAAATACATCTTCCAATTTACAGGTTGACCATGTTAACATTTGGATTAAAGATCCAAAAAAAACCAAACAAAAATTAATCGATATCGGATTCACTGCTGTACCAGATTCACTGTCGGTAATCCATAAAGGACAAGGCACTTCTGGCAGGTATTTTAATTTTTTAAACACATATCTCGAGTTAGTTTTTGTTTACGATCAAAAAGAGTTTAAACAAAACGCCATTAAAAACAAAGATTTAGATTTTACAGAACGTGCTAATTTTAAAAATAATGGAGCGTCGCCTTTTAGTATCGCATTAAAACTAAAAGACTATAAGGTAGAAGGTATTCTGTTTGAAAAAGTAAAATACCACCAAAGTTGGATGGAAGATAATGGAAGTATCTATTCGGCTAAAAACTCAAAAACACATCTTAAAGAACCTTCTATTTTTGTAGTTTATCCCGAAATTGAAGCCAATGTATTCGAGTCCATTACTGCGTTAGAAAACACACCAAGTGAAGATTCCCTTTGGAAAACCTTTTTTAAGCATTCCAATGGAGCAGAACAACTTACAAACATTACAATTACCTCAACAGATTTAGACGTAACTACAAAAACCATTAAAGCTGTTAATGCTATCGATAACCTAACTATTAAAAACGGAAAGGAACATCTAATGGAACTTTATTTTGATAATAATGTACAAGGAAAAACATTTGATTTAAGACCAGAACTACCTTTAATTATACACTTATAAGAAAACTTATTGCAACAATAGTTTGGTTTGTTTCTAAACTTAAAAATCGCTAGCTTCGTTTAACGAGTGATATTATACATTGAAACGTTTGATATCAAGAGCACATTGTGGCACATTAAATGAACCAAGCGCCTGAATTAGTCATCGTTTGAATTAATTTAAAGAAAACATTTTAATAATTAACTTATGAAAATAGTTTGCACATTCATATTTCTACTATTTTTTATTACTAATGTTTTCGCCCAAAAACAAAAGGATTCTCTTAATAATATTTGGCATAATATAAAACTACAAGATTCTACTAGGTTTGAAGCGATGCGAGAATTAATTGAAGATCATTATTTATATACAAAAACCGATAGTGCTCTTGTTTTAGGAAAACAAATGCTAAACTTAGCAAAAAACAAAAAGCATATAAAGTTTCAAATTCAAGCTAAAGCCTTAATTGGTAGAGTAAATTTTGAGCTTGGAGAGTTTTCTAACGGAGAAAAAATTTACTATGAAGCATTAGAATTAGCCAAGACTGAAAGTGATAGTTTACTTTATGTTGATCAACTATTTGATTTAGGACATTCATATTACGAGTATGATGATTATACAAATGCCTTTAAAACATACCAACAAACTCAAAAACTTTACAAAGAATTAGGAGATGGATTAAATGAAGGTTGGAGTGTTGCCTATCAAGGTTTTATTTACAAGGATTTAGGCGATTACAGAGAAGCAGAAAAATGCCACTTACACCATTTACAATTAAGTAAAAAATATAATATTAAGCGCAGTATATCTGGAGCAAATGGTAATTTAGGAAGAATTTATTACGAAATGGGAGATGTTCCAAAATCAATAAAATACTGGAAAGAAGGCATTAGACAATCTAAGGAACTAGGTCTTCCAGAATATGCTTCCGTTGGAACAGGTAATCTTATAAACATATATATTAACGAAAAAAATTATGTAGAAGCCACCAAATATTTAGAGGAATACAAAGCCGTTACAAAACAATTTGCTACACTAAAATACACAAAAAACTTCGCTTTGAAAGTTCATTTGTGGCAATGCCAAATAGATTATGGACTAAGCAATTACACAAAAGCTTTAAAAGAATGTGAAGATTGCTTAAAAATCCATATAGCCAATAATTGGGATCCTGATTCTGATCTATTAAAAAGTCTATATGAAGTTAATAAAAAACTGAATCGGCATGGTACTGCTCTTGATTATTTTGAAAAATATCAAATTGCCATAGATGATGAAAAAGAAGATAAAGCAAGAACTGAAATTCAAAATATTGTTTTTAAAAATCAAATCATCTCAGATAGCATTGCTCAAGACCAAGAAAATCAATTACTAAATATAACTTATCAAGAAGGCTTACGTAAAAAAAATAGAGAAAAGAATTTGTTTTTGGTAATAGGACTGCTTGTACTTTTATCTGCAATAGCCTATTTTTTAATTTCACGAAAAATAGAGGCTTCAAAAAGAAAAAGACTTCAAGAAATTAACCAATTAAAAAACGCACTATTTACTAATATTACTCATGAATTTAGAACACCACTTACTGTTATTAAAGGTATGACAGATACTGTGAAATCAAATTTTAAAAACAACAAAACTGAAGATATTGAAAAGTCATTAGAAATGATAGAACGCAATAGCGACAACCTATTGCATTTAGTGAATGAAATGTTGGATTTATCCAAAATTGAAAGTGGAAATATGGAATTACAATTAGTTCAATCTGATGTCATTCCATTCTTAAAATATTTAAGTGAGAGTTTTAGTTCCTTCGCTGAAGAAAATCAAATTAATCTAACTATTTATTCTGAAATTGACTCATTAATAATGGATTTTGATGGCAACAAGATCACTTCGGTTATTTCTAACTTACTTTACAATGCTATTAAATTCACATCTGAATATGGTAAAATAATAGTACATATTAATGAGGTTAAACAAAAAGATGAATCCTATTTATTTATTAAAATAAAAGACAGTGGTATTGGTATACCAAAAGAAGAACTTCCAAACATTTTTAATCGGTTCTATCAAACAGATGCATCTACCATAAGAAAACATGAAGGAACAGGAATAGGGCTCGCATTAACAAAGGAGCTTGTAGAATTAATGCAAGGAACTATTAAAGTAAATAGTACGCTTGATAAAGGAAGTGAATTTAGTGTTATGATTCCAATTACAAGAAATGCACCAAAAGCAACAGAGGCTCAAATTGATACTATTGCCATATCTCCTGTTGTAAAGACTTCATCTAAAAAAACTGAACAAATCCATGAAGCAAATTCTGAATTACCATTAGTGCTCATTATCGAGGATAATATGGATGTTGCACATTATTTAAAAACATGCCTTATAAATAAATATGAAACTATACATGCGGTAAATGGAATTGAAGGCATTAAAATGGCTTTAGAAAAAATCCCTGATATTATTGTTTGTGATGTCATGATGCCTGAGAAAGATGGTTTTGAAGTTTGTGAAACTTTAAAAACTGATGAACGATCAGATCATATTCCTATTATTATTTTAACTGCAAAAGTGACTACAGAAGATCGATTAACAGGATTATCTCATGGAGCAGACGCCTATTTAGCAAAACCATTTAATAGAGAAGAACTATTTACACGATTAGATCAATTGGTTTTATTACGCAAAAAATTAATCCATAAAATTCAAGATGATGGATTTAATACCTTATTGAAAAAGCGAACTGAAGATCCTAAATTACAATTTCTTAAAAAAGTCGTAAAACTAATTCATAAGAACATAAGTGATTCTGAATTTGGGTCTCATGAGTTAGCAAAAAACTTACTCATTAGCGAATCTCAATTATATAGAAAAATTAAAGCAATTACAGAAAAATCTACCGCTGTATTTATTCGCTCAATCCGATTACAATATGCAAAAGAATTGTTATTAACTAATAACAAAACAGTATCAGAAGTAGCTTACGAAGTTGGTTTTAACAATCCTTCATGGTTTAGTCGTGCTTATAAAGTTGAATTTGGTTGTTCTCCTAGTACAGCTTCAAAATAGCACCATAAACTACTTATTTTCATTATTTCTTCATCATTATGCAATAATAGTGCAACAAAAAAATTGCTTTTCATAAATACTTCAAGTTTTTAATAAAATAGTACACGTATGTGTTTTGATATTAAATTATCATTGTAACACAAACAAAATCAGCCACTTAATAAAGGCCGAAACTATTAATCATTAAAACTTAATATTATGAAAACAAAATTAGTATTAGCAGTAATTCTTACATCCTTTATTCTTTTTACTGGGTGTTCAGACGACGACGACAGTGTTCAAACAGAAACAATCGCGGATTTAATAAATCCTACTTTTCCTGAAGAACAACAAGAGGTCATGGCAACCTTTGGTGAAATTGCACAAGCTATAACGGCTGGAGCCGGAAGTGGTGCCAACAGTATGGATATGGATCAGCTTATCTCTTTTCATGCATATGGACCAAAGTTTACCGAATTCAATGATGGTCAAGCTTTTGATAGCGCTGGCAATGAAGCAAATGAACGTATGTTTTTTGGCGAAACAGTAGATCCAGGAGGAGTTGTACAATTTGCGCCTGTGGAAGGAACTTTGAAAATTGCCGTATATGGAAATGTAGCTAATTTAACCTTTATCTCAGATTTTCATTTAATGATTGACGGAAATCTACATGTAGTCAATAATCTAATTACATTATTATTTGTTAAAACAAATACTGGTTGGAAAATGGTTCACGAACATCATTCTCCATCTATATAATAAAGTATCACAAAACAATTCTAATCAATAAAATTTATTATTATGAAAACAAAATTAGTATTTACATTAATTATAACAATTACTCTTTTCTTTAGTAGTTGCAAAACACAAGTTGACCTTATTAACAATGAATTCCCAGAAGCACAGCAAGAAGTTGCTGAAACCATGGGAGCTATTGTACAAAGTATAAAAGATGGAGATGTTGAAAAACTTATTTCATTTCATGCATACAGTCCAAAGTTTACCGAATTCAAAAATGGTGAACCTCGAGTTGGAAGCAAAGCAAATGAAACACATGAGCGCAATGTTTTTGGATCTGCAGAAGTTGTAAAATTTGATGCAAAAGATATGAAAATAGCTGTTTATGGAGATGTTTCTATTGTAACGTTTCATTCAGATTTTCATCTAAAATTTGGGGAAGATTCTGTTTTTGTAAACGATCAAATATCTTTAATATTTGCTAAAACAATTGATGGATGGAAGTTAGTACATGAACACCATTCTCCTTTAAAAAAGTAAAAAAACGTGCTACAACAACGTTTTTAAGTAATAGTGATTTGAGTTTTAATCCAAGTCGCTATTACTTTTTATTTTGTAAACTTCTTTCAGAAAGTTATAGCGTTTATAATTCGCTACTACTCATACACGAACACATTCTGGTTAATACTCGGCTACGCTCGCATTAAACAGAACCCATGAACCTCCCAAAACAACTTCCAACTTCCAACAACAAAACCTAAACCAAAATCCTAATATTAGCATAGCTATTACTCATAGCTTCTTCAATTTGAGCAGGATTAAGCCAAGCGACTTTAGTAATCCCTTCATTTTCTTGAGGATACAATTTACCTTTAAAAGTGGTTTTCATTTCAAACCAATAGGTGATTTTAATTTTTAATCTTCCGTTGCGTTTAAAAATATGGTAAGTCGTTGGTAAGGGTTTAACTATTTTTAGCTTTGCAACACCAGTTTCTTCTTCTACTTCTCGTAGTGCTGTAGTTTCAATACTTTCGTGCTTTTCTGTTTTGCCTTTTGGCAAGTCCCATTTATCGTTTCTGTAAATAAAAAGAATCTCGCTGTTGTCGTTATATACTTTTCCGCCACCAGCAATAACGTTTGGCAATAATTTTAAAAAGTTTTTTAGTAAACTTTTTTCGTTGTGGTGAATTAGTCTAACCGATTTGTATTTCTTTTTAGACAACGTTTTTATAACCGTTTCTATATCTACACCTTTAAGTAAAAAATTCTTAAAGTCGGTTTCCTTTTCAACCAAAGTGGTTAAAATTATAGGCTTATCGTTTACAAAAACGTGGTACATAATATGGGTTAAGTTATTAAGCGGTGTAAAAATATCAAAATTTGGTTAACAGCGTGTTTATAATAAATTAATTTTTAGAGAATAATCTATAACCTAAAATTAAATAAATATGTACTTTTGTGCTATGATTTTGGATAAACACATCGCTAAACAAACAGCCGAAATTTTATTGCAAGTTAATGCTATAAAACTTCAACCACAAGACCCTTTTACTTGGGCTTCTGGATGGAAATCACCAATCTATTGCGATAATCGCATTACCTTATCCTTTCCTCCTATTCGTAATTACATTAGAGAGGAAATGGCAAAATTTATCGACCAACAGTATGGTAAACCAGACGTTATTGCTGGTGTAGCTACAGGTGCTATTGGTATTGGTGTTTTGGTGGCAGAGTATTTAGGCCTCCCTTTTATTTATGTGAGACCAGAAGCAAAAAGCCATGGTCGCCAAAATCAAATTGAAGGGTTTGTAGAGTCTGGACAAAACGTTGTGGTAATAGAAGATTTAATAAGCACAGGAAAAAGTAGCTTAAATGCTGTAAAAGCCTTAAAAGAAGCTGGGCTAAATGTTAAAGGTATGGTTGCCATTTTTACCTATGGCTTTGAACTTGCCAAACAAAATTTTGAGAAAGAACACATTACATTACATACTTTAAGCAATTACGAAAGTCTTTTAGAACAAGCATTAGAAACCAACTATATTTCTAAAATAGAATTAGACACATTATCGAAATGGAATGCCAATCCAAGCGAATGGAACGCTATTTGATATATGCTTAAAAAATAATAAACACATGAATTTAGAATCTCCAAAAACTACTGTTGAAACCTCTGCAGAAGACACGTTTAATTTTTTAAGCGATGTAAAGAATTTTGAAGCGTTAATGCCTGAAAACATTAGCAAATTTGAAGTCTTAGAAAACGATAAATTTCTTTTTGCTTTAAAAGGAATGCCAGAAATAATATTAAAAAAGAAAGAAGCTATTGCGCCAAACAAAATTGTTTTAGGTGCTGCTGGCGGGAAATTAGATTTCTCTTTAACCGCAAATATTACAGAAGTTGAAGCGCAGAAAAGCGAAGTACAGCTTGTTTTTGATGGCGAATTTAATGCAATGATGGCGATGATGATAAAAGGCCCAATAAGCAAATTTATTGAAACCTTAGCTGTAAATATTCCAAAAGCAATTAATACAACAGCGTAATTTGCTTTAAATCATAGGTTTTTAAAATGTTATCTTCGAGCAAGACTTTTAAATGTCCTGTTTCTGTAACACCTTTTATAAAGCCAGAAAACATTAAACCTTCTTCATTTTTAAATGTAGAAGGTTTATTTTTTTTAAACAATAACGCTTCATATTCTGCTTTTAATTCTGCTAGCGCTTTAGTTTCTAATTTAAAAAAGCATGCTTTTAAATGGATGAGGAAACGGTTTAAAATCTTGTCTAAATCAAAAACTTCTCCTGTAATTAATTGTAATGAAGACGCTTTTGGTAAATTCTCAAATTCCGTTTGGTTTACATTTAACCCAATACCAATAACAGAAGAACTTAAATCCTGTTGTTTAATGACATTTTCTATTAAAATACCTGCAATCTTCTTATCTGCTGACAAAATGTCGTTTGGCCATTTCACACTTAACTTGGGTATTTTATAGTATTCTAGCGTTTTAATCATCGCTAAAGACACCACAATATTTAGATAAAATTGGTCTCTAAACTTAAAATAAGTTAACGCTTTAAACACACTAAAGGTTAGATTCTTAGCATCTTGAGAGCTCCAAGCCGTTCCCATTTGTCCGCGTCCATTAGTTTGGTTTTTAGCAACCACTACTGTATAATCTTCAACAAATCCATCACTGCATAGTTGCTTTAAAAAGGCATTAGTGGAGTCGATGGCATTAAGTTTGATTATAGGCATTAACAAGGTGTAAAACAGTATTATAAAATCTTATGATTTTTTTAAAGCATAAAGAACTAAAAAATAATAACTTTGCACAAATTTAAACAAGTTAATGGCAAAAAAACAAACTAATGCAGACGAGCTTATTGCAACAATAATAAGCGGCATTGAAGATGTTAAAGGAAAAGACATAAACATCTTAGATTTAAGAGAAATAGAAAACACAGTTTGCGACTATTTTATTATTTGTGAAGGGAGCTCCAACACACAAGTAAATGCCATAGTTAACTCTATCCAGAAAAAAGTAAGTAAAGCATTAAAAGACAATCCTTGGCATATAGAAGGAGAAGATAATGCAGAGTGGGTTTTAATGGACTACGTTAACGTGGTTGTACATGTATTCCAAAAACATATTAGAGAATACTACGACATTGAGAGTCTTTGGGGAGATGCAAAAACAACTGTAATAGAAACAAATTATTAAGAACATATAAATGGCAGATAATAATAAAAATACAACACCTAAAAAACCAAAATTCAATATGTATTGGGTTTATGGTGGTATTATCGCTTTATTTATTGCGATGCAGTTTTTTGGAGGTAGCGATGTAAGTAGTAAAAACAAAACTACACCAGCAAAATTCTTTCAATATTTAGAAAATGGAGATGTTGATAGAGTTATAATTGTAAGCAATACAAATACAGCAAAAGTCTTTCTAAAAAAAGAAGCACAAGAGAGTGCTTCGCATAAAAACTCTAAACCAACCTCATTCCCGTTTTCAACTGCAAAGTTGCCAAACTATGTGTTTGAATTTGGTAACCAAGAGCTTTTTCAGAAAAAAATTGACGAAATTAATCAAACCTTAACCACAAAACCAGAAATAACTTTTGAGAAAGAAAGTAGCACGTTAACAGACCTTTTTATAAGTTTTCTTCCTTTTATATTATTAATTGGAGTATGGATATTTATTATGAAACGTATGTCTGGAGGAGCTGGTGGAGGAGCTGGAGGACAGATTTTTAATATCGGAAAATCTAAAGCCAAGCTTTTTGACGAAAACACTAAGGTTAAAACAAGCTTTAAAGATGTTGCTGGTTTAGAAGGTGCAAAAGAAGAAGTTCAAGAAATTGTAGATTTCTTGAAAAACCCAGATAAATACACAAACTTAGGAGGTAAAATCCCTAAAGGTGCTTTATTAGTTGGTCCTCCAGGAACAGGTAAAACCTTATTAGCAAAAGCTGTAGCAGGAGAAGCAAAAGTACCTTTCTTTTCGCTTTCTGGTTCAGATTTCGTAGAAATGTTTGTTGGTGTTGGAGCCTCTCGTGTAAGAGACTTATTTAAACAAGCAAAAGAAAAATCGCCAGCAATTATATTTATTGATGAGATTGATGCTATTGGGCGTGCAAGAGGTAAAAACGCCATGTCTGGTAGTAATGACGAGCGTGAGAATACCTTAAACCAACTACTTACAGAGATGGATGGTTTTGGTACAAACACAAACGTAATTGTACTTGCTGCAACAAACAGAGCAGATATTTTAGACAAAGCCTTAATGCGTGCTGGACGTTTTGATAGACAAATTTATGTTGATTTACCAAACCTAACAGAGCGTAGAGCTATTTTTGAAGTGCATTTAAGACCACTTAAAAAAGTAGAAGGCTTAGATGTTGATTTTTTAGCAAAACAAACTCCAGGATTTTCTGGTGCAGATATAGCCAACCTTTGTAACGAAGCGGCTTTAATTGCTGCAAGAACAAATAAAAAAGCTGTTGAAAAGCAAGACTTTTTAGATGCTGTAGATAGAATTGTTGGTGGACTAGAAAAGCGTAGTAATTTATTTTCTGTTGAAGAAAAGAAAACTATTGCTTACCACGAAGCTGGTCATGCCACTGTAAGTTGGTTTTTAGAGCATGCAGATCCGTTAGTAAAAGTAACTATTGTACCTAGAGGACGTTCTCTTGGTGCTGCTTGGTACTTACCACAAGAAGCATATATTACCAGAACAAGTAAATTTTTAGACGAAATTTGCGTAACTATGGGAGGACGTGCTGCCGAAAAAATTATTTTCAACCAAATTTCTACAGGAGCTTTAAGCGATTTAGAAAACGTTACCAAAAAAGCAAAAGCTATGGTTATGATTTACGGTCTAAACGAAAAAGTTGGAAACGTAACGTTTTATGATCCTGCTGGCGAAAATGGCTTTGTAAAACCTTACAGTGAAACTACTGCAGAGCTTATAGATAACGAAATTAAAAACATTATCGAAACGCAATACAAACGTGCTTTAGACTTATTAGAATCTAAACGCGATGTATTAGATAAGTTAGCAAACAGACTAATAGAACGAGAAGTTATTTTTAAAGATGACCTTGAAGAAATTTTAGGAAAAAGACCATTTGATAATCATGACACTCCTGTTATAAAAGAAGAAGCAGTTATAAAAGACGAAGAAGAATAGATTCTTTTTCTATTAAACTATTAAAAAATCTTAAATTAGCGCAAGTTGATTTAAGATTTTTTTATATTTGAAGAAATCCCTATAAAAACTGTTGAAAATAGCATATTAATGAGCCTGTTTAGAAAAATTTTTGGTTCTAAATCAGATAAATCAAAAGATGACATACAATCTGACGATAGAGGGAAATATATGCCTGAAATTAATATTCCTGTTGACGAAAAATTTACTCTTAACTTTAAGTCTAATGGCGGTAAATTTTTATACTGTGATAACCTCAACGAAATTTTTGAAGCCTTTAATAATATAATAGACGAAAATAATTGGCAAGACAAAAACGTATTGCTTATTGATGATAATTTAAAAGACCAGTTTAAACACAATGGTCTAAACTCCACTCTATCTTGCACAGAAGCAAGCTATTTTTTAACCACTTGCGAAAATCTTATTGCAGACGATGGGTCTATTCTTATTTCATCTAATCAAATTGCAGAAAAAAAATTACACGAATTACCAAGTAGTTTTATTGTTTTTGCAACCACAAGCCAAATTACACAAAACATTGGAGAAGGCTTACGATTAATTAAAAATAAAAACTTAAAAAAAATACCTACAAACATTACTACTATAAAACACTTTAAATCTAATGATGAAAAAGACTTTTTATCTTATGGTAGTACTTCTAAAAACCTATATTTACTCCTTTTAGAAGATTTATAAAATTATGAAAGAAATTCTTACCAGAGGGTTTTCAGGCTTATTGTATGTTGCATTATTTGTAGTATCGTTGTTTAACGAGCATGCATTAATGGCTCTTTTTTATATTTTTGGTATCATTTCGCTTGCCGAGTTTATGAAGCTTATTCAACTTAAAAGCATCATTCCATATATACTATTTTCTGTGCTTTACTTTGTTTTTGGGTATTGGCAATTAGTATTAAAATCTAACGATGGCTTAGATGAGGCTACTCAAATCCTTCAAGTGATTACTATATTTGTTCAATTGCTTTTAATTAAAGATTTATTCTCAGAAAAAACAATTCCACTATTTGTAACCAAACGTTATATTTTAACAACGTTTTATTTGTCGAGTGCTTTCGTGTTTTTAATTCTTATAGCAAATTTTAATAATGAGTTTAAACCAGCTATACTATTAGGCGCATTTATTCTGGTGTGGATTAATGATACTGCAGCATTTTTAGTCGGTAAAAATTTTGGTAAACAAAAATTATTTCCAAGTATTTCGCCTAAAAAAACAGTAGAAGGATTTTTAGGAGGTTTGCTTTTTGCCTGTATTTCTAGCTATTTTATAGCTATCTTTACAGAAACGTTAAACTTTAACCAATGGTTAATTTTAAGTATTATTGTTAGCGTGTTTGGTACCTTGGGAGACCTTATAGAGTCTAAGTTTAAACGTCAGGCTGGTGTTAAAGACAGTGGTGTAATTATGCCAGGACATGGAGGCTTATTAGACCGTTTAGATAGCATTATATTTGCTGCGCCATTTATTTATTTATTTTTAAGAATTTTAAACTATGTTTCATAAAGAAGGCCATAAAATTATACTAATAACATTTATTATTACTGTAGTATTAATACTTGTAACCGATAAGTTTATACATTATAATTGGCTTCAGATTTTAATATTTACAACTCTATTTGTGTTTTTAATATTAATTCTTCAGTTTTTTAGAAATCCAAAACGAAATACAATTCTAAACGATGCTAATGTAGTTTCTCCTGTAGATGGAAAAGTAGTAGTAATTGAAGAGGTTTTCGAAAAAGAATTTTTTAAAGACAAACGCTTACAAGTAAGCGTATTTATGTCGCCAATAAATGTACATGTTACACGCTTTCCTATTGGTGGTAAAGTAACGTATAGCAAATACCATCCTGGTAAATATTTAGTAGCTTGGCATCCAAAAGCTAGTGAAGAAAACGAGCGCACTACAGTTGTTGTAGAGAATAAAAACTATGGTCAAGTCTTGTACAGACAAATTGCAGGAGCATTAGCAAAACGTATTGTTAACTATGCTGTAAAACATCAGGATGCCATACAAGGTGCAGATTCTGGATTTATTAAATTTGGGTCTAGAGTAGATTTATATTTACCTTTAGACACCAAAATTAAAGTAGAACTTAACCAAAAAGTTAAAGGAGGAGAAAGTATAATTGCTGAAAAATAATGACTTCGGAAGAATTAGATATCACTTTTAATGAAGCTGTAAAGCGAATTAATGCGCATACAGAACCCTTTCCTGCAGACTTTTTGTTAAGACTTTATGCATACTATAAAAAAGCTACTAATAATTACAATAGGCCTAGTAGCAAAAAGCAAATAATTAATGCTTTTAAAACCAATGCTTTATTTCAAATTAAGGATATCACTGAAGCTGAAGCTAAACAAACTTACATAGATTTAGTGAACAACTATTTTTTATACAGAAAATAGTCTCAAATTTACTCTAAAACAAACTCTAAAGGCTTGCCAATTGAGCCATTTGGAAAGCTAATTCCTAAAAGTGCTGACATAGTTGGAGCGATGTCTGTAATTTCGGTTTTTTGTAAAGTATCTCCTTGTGTAATACCTTGACCAAAAAATAATAGTGGTACGTGAGTATCGTAATTTAATCCAGAGCCATGTGTAGATCCTGTTTTACTATAAGAAATAACTGCAGGATCAAAAACAACAAGTACATCTCCAGAGCGGTTTTGGTTATAGCCATTCTGCACTAATTTTTCTATTCCAGTGGTAAATGCACCTAATTGCATCGTTTTAGCAGTGTAGGCTTTATCTACGTTTTTATAGGTTATAATTTCTTCGACTAAAGCATCTTGTATATCGTAAATATTAAGGTTATAATCTGAAATAGTGTCTTTATTTAAAAAGATTTGATTATTACTTATGTTTTCTATTAGATGATCAAACTGAAACTTTCCAACTAAAAATTCGCTTAGTTTTTCTTTTAAACCTCTCGTACTAACATATCCTGCAGGAATATTAACACTTTGTAAATAAGAAGGCACATCTACAGCACCATGATCGGAAGTTAAAAACAACGTGTAATTTCCTTTTCCTACTTTAGCATCTAAAGTATTAAGTAATCGTTCTAAATCTTTATCCAAGCGCAAATAAGTGTCTTGTATTTCTTTTGAGTTTACACCAAAATTATGACCAACATAATCTGTACTCGAGTAACTAACAGCTAAAACATCTGTAATATTATCTTGTCCTAGTTGCTCTCCATCAATAGCAGCAATGGCAAAATCGGTAACAATAGAGTTACCATAAGCAGTAGCTTTTAAGATATCAAAGCCTCCATTTTTTTCGCTTAATGCTTTTAAATCGTAAGGAAAAGTAGCAGTGTCTTTACCTTTAAAACCACCTTCAAATGTATTTAAATCGCTTCCGCTTTCGGTGTAAGTATTAATATCGCATAAGGTATTCCATTCTTTTAAATAACTCTCTGCTGCTGTTGAAGCATTAAAATTACTAACCCAATTTGGTAAATCGTTCCTGTAAAACGAACTTGTAATAAATCGCCCTTCATCCTTTCCATGAAACCAATACGCACCATTTGCTGTGTGACCTGCTGGCAAAATTGCGCCTCTATCTTTAATCGATATGCCAATAGTTTTTCCTCGCATTTGTGTAAACAACCTGTTTTCGTCTGCAAAACTGGTAGTTTTCATTCTTCGAGGCGACATCAAACCTGCTTTATTTTCGGTTCCAACAGGAGTTACAGTATCGTCTCCAGCAACATAAACCGAAGATTTTATAGTCTTATCATACCAGTTATTACCAATAATACCATGATATTTTGGTGTTGTACCTGTATATACAGAAGCATGGCCAGGTCCTGTATAAGTAGGCACATAATTATAATGATTGTTTTTACAATTAAACCCTTCGTTAACTAAGCGCTTAAAACCACCTTCGGAATATTTAGAGTAAAACCGAGTAATATAATCGTATCTCATTTGATCTACCACAATACCAACAACAAGCTTTGGCCTAACACTAATAGACGATTTGGATGGCGTTATTTTAGTAGTAGCAA
Organism: Lacinutrix salivirga; assembly: GCF_053604675.1. NCBI lineage: Bacteria > Pseudomonadati > Bacteroidota > Flavobacteriia > Flavobacteriales > Flavobacteriaceae > Lacinutrix > Lacinutrix salivirga. Next base: position 34,337 of record NZ_JBSHNP010000120.1, on the reverse strand, counting down.
TTTCTTGTTGCGATTTACAACCAAATAATAGTGCTAAAAATAGTAGTGGAAATAGTAACCTCATAATGTTTTTATTAAATACATTTCAAAAATAAGGATTTAAAAGATTCTTGGTTAATTTTAACGTTAAATAAGCCATAGTTTTTTTACTTTAGCAGTAACAAATTTATACATGACATACTTACACAATATTGGCACCTATTTTTTAATGATTGCTGAGATGTTTCGCAAACCTACTAAATGGACTGTGATGAAACAGCTTATTTTAAAAGATATAGACGATCTCATTATAGGCTCGTTAGGTATCGTTGCCTTTATTTCATTTTTTGTTGGTGGTGTTGTCACAATACAAACCGCTTTAAATATAGATAATCCTTTAATTCCTAAATACTTGGTAGGTTTCGCAACCAGACAGTCTATTATTTTAGAGTTTGCTCCTACTTTTATTTCTATTATTATGGCAGGAAAAGTAGGGTCGTTTATAACCTCTAGTATAGGTACAATGCGTGTAACTGAGCAAATAGATGCTTTGGAGGTTATGGGAATTAACTCATTAAATTATTTAGTGTTTCCAAAATTTATTGCCTTACTACTCTACCCTTTTGTAATTTCTATTGCAATGTTTTTGGGTATAATGGGAGGTTTAGCGGCTTGTGTTTATGGTGGTTATTCTTCTTTAGATGATTTTATAATTGGTGTTCAGCAAGATTTTGTACCTTTTCATATTGTATATGCCTTTATAAAAACGTTTTTGTTTGCTTTTATTTTAGCTACCATCCCAAGTTATCATGGTTATTACATGAAAGGTGGTGCCTTAGAAGTTGGTAAAGCCAGTACAACCTCTTTTGTTTGGACTAGTGTAACCATTATTATTTTAAACTATTTCCTAACTCAAATGCTATTAAGCTAATGATAGAAGTTAAAAACTTAAACAAATCGTTTGGAGACACTCATGTTTTAAAAGGCATTACTACGACATTCGAAAAAGGAAAAACCAACCTTATAATAGGACAAAGTGGCTCTGGAAAAACAGTGTTTTTAAAGTGCTTATTAGGCTTGTTTGATTATGAAGAAGGAAGTATAGCTTACGATGGAAAGATTTTTTCTAAATTAACAGAAGCTGAAAAAAGAAACATAAGAGCTCAGATTGGCATGGTTTTTCAAGGCAGTGCTTTGTTTGATTCTATGACGATTGCCGAGAACGTTATGTTCCCTCTAAAAATGTTTACTACCCAAAGTAAAAGTGAAATGCAAGATCGTGTTGATTTTGTGTTACAACGTGTTAATTTAGACGATGCACATAACAAAATGCCGAGTGAAGCTTCTGGTGGAATGCAAAAACGTGTTGCTATTGCTAGAGCTATTGTAAATAAACCTATGTATTTGTTTTGTGATGAACCTAATTCTGGTTTAGACCCTAAAACAGCAATTGTAATTGATAACTTAATAAAAGAAATTACCGAAGAATATAATATTACTACAGTAATAAATTCTCATGATATGAATTCTGTAATGGAAATTGGCGAGAAGATTGTATTCCTTAAAGATGGCTTAAAAGCTTGGGAAGGCTCTAAAAACACAATTTTTAGAACAGATAACGAAGTGGTTACAGACTTTGTATATTCTTCAGAATTATTTAAAAAAGTACGTAAAATGTATATTGAAGAACATCCTTAATCTAGTCCATTTCTTTTACCTGAAGCTTATCGAGTTTTAATTTTACTTTTAGCCAAGCTTCCAATTTTTGCTTCTGTTTTAACTTACTAGCATTATCTACTAAAGAGTCGTTCCACTTTGCAGTAAACACTGTTAACGTGTCTAGTTTAGAAAAATTTGATCTTACAACCTTAGAATAAGACAAGGATTCTAAATCCTCATAATTAATCTTTACCTCTTTAACAATATCTTCGAAAGGAATGTAATTTTGTTCGTACTTAGAAAGCTCTCTTACTTTATCTTCTAAAAATACTATTTTCTGTTGTTGCGATAATAAGTCTAAAGAGTCTCTAGATCGTAACTCTTCCATATATTTAAAATTATCGAAATTAGAATTACTATTTTGATTAAAAATCAACTCTGTATTAGAGAGAGAAGGGTATTTACTTAATTTATTTTTTAATAAAGAAATCGTTGCTTCTGGAATCTCGTCTAAACCAAAAGAATTAAATTCGATAATAGACTTATCTTTTCCGTATTTATATATAGTATTCTTTCTTATATAATCTGAATGCGGTAAAGCACCAATTTCATTATCTAAAAATAAAGCCGCATCCCTATCAAACCTGCTTTCTCCTAAAACACTAATAAATGTCATAAATGCAGGAATCATAACTATAATTGCTAATAAAGATGCTAAACGAGCAATACGTTTACGCTTGGCAGAATTAGCGTATTTAAGCATTGGAAATCGTAAAACTTTTAACACTAAAAATGTTGCTAAAGCAATAAATATGGTGTTAATAGTAAATAGGTACATCGCTTGACCAAAGTAAGACCAGTTTCCTTTTGCTAAGCCATAACCTGCTGTACACAAAGGTGGCATTAAGGCTGTTGCAATTGCAACTCCAAATATTACAGAGGCAATAGTCCCTTTTTTTGTACGTGCTATAATTAAAGCTAAACCACCAAAAAAGGCAATAAGTACATCTCTAATATCTGGTTTTACGCGACCCAATAACTCTGATGTATCTTCGCTTAAAGGAAAAAATCTAAAAAATAAAAATGCTGTTAATAAACTTAGCACAATCATAATTGCTAGGTTTATAAAAGAGCGTTTAAGCGTATCAATATCATTTATTGCAATAGAGAGTCCAACACCTAAAATTGGACCCATTAATGGAGAAATTAACATGGCTCCAATAACTACAGCTGTTGAGTTAGCATTTAAACCAACAGAGGCTACAAATATTGAGCATACTAAAATCCAAGCTGTAGCGCCTTTAAATGGAATATCCGCTTTAATAGCTTCTATAGTAGCGTCTCTATCTGTGTCTTCTCTAAAGTCTAGCAACTCGTTTAGAAACTTTTTTACACTTTCTACAAGTCCTTTAGCTTCTTTTTTTACTGCTTCTTTAGATTGTGCAACAGCTTCGTCTTTTGCCGCTTCGTTTTTTGCTATTTGATCTTTTTCAGCTTCCTCTTCAGAAAAATTAAATTTATTCTCTTCGCTCATAATTATCCGTAATGTTCTCCAAACTTGCTTTTTACGTTTTGAAGCACCTTTTTAATATCTTGTTCTTTATCTTTAGGAAAGATAAGTAAAACTTCGTCTTGATCTACAATAATATAATTTTCTAGTCCATCTACAACTACAATTTTATTGTTTTTGGTTTTAATCATATTTCCCGAAGCGTCTTCAGTTAAAATACGTGTATTTACTATAGCATTATCATTCTCGTCTTTTTCTAATTTATCGTATAGACTTCCCCAAGTTCCTAGGTCATTCCAATCAAAAGTAGCTGGTAACACATACACGTTTTTAGACTGTTCCATAATAGCGTAATCTACCGAAATGTTTTCCGCTTTAGCGTAATTATCTCTTATAAAATCGTCTTCAAAATCTGTATTATAAGCATCATATCCTTTTTCGAAAAGCGCATATAGTTGCGATTGATTATTTTTAAATGCATCTATCACACTACTCACACTCCACATAAAAATACCAGCATTCCATAAAAAATTGCCTTGGCTTATAAATCTTTTTGCGGTCTCGTAATCTGGTTTTTCTCTAAATTGGTTTACTTTTTTTATACTCTCATTTGATGTTTTATCAAACTCAATATAACCATATCCTGTATTTGGGAATGTTGGTTTTATGCCAAGTGTCATTAAGGCATTGTTTTGCTTACAAAAGTCAAATGCTTGCTCCACATTTGTTGCAAAAGCATCCTCGTTTTCTATCCAATGGTCGCTTGGTGCTACTAACATCAAAGCGTTTTTATTTTCTTTTTTAATTTTTAGCGAGGCGTACAAAATACAAGGCGCTGTGTTTCGCATTGCAGGTTCTAGTACAACTTGCCTTTTGGTGAGTTCTGGTAATTGCTCAAAAACCAAATCGTTATAGCGTGAGTTAGTAAGAATAAAAATGTTTTCTTTTGGAATAATAGTGCTTAACCTTTTAAATGTTTTTTGTATAAGTGTTTCGCCAGTGCCAAGCATATCGTGAAACTGTTTTGGGAAACCAGCTGTACTTACTGGCCAAAACCTTGATCCTACTCCTCCTGCCATTAAAATGGCATAATAATTTTTATTCATTAACTGTTGAGTTTATGATTTTAAAATTAATAAAAATTAATTTTGTATTAATTCTACTTCTGCATTTGGATTAAACAAATATACTTTACCTGTTTTTACTTCTGTACACTCATAACGTTTAACACGTTTATTTCCTTGTTTAAATATACGACCATTATATAACTTAAAGTAATTGCCTATTGGGATTTGGAACACATAAGTTTTATCGTTATCTGCATCAAATTGCTTTAAAGCAAATGAAAGTTTAGTATCTGTATCACTACTTGCCTTTGGGTTTTTAAAATGATTGGCTAATAAAGGCAAAAGTGCATTTGGGAAAATTGAAGGATTAATAAAGGGTAACATTAAATGCTGAAAGGTTCTCTTCCACTCCTTTCCATGAGGCTTTATAGATTTTCCGTAACGTTGGTATGCTTCAAAATGTGCAATCTCATGTATGAGAGTAATTAAGAAGCGAAACTTATTTAAATTAGAATTTATAGTGATTTGATGCTTTCCGTTTGGCAAAGGTCTATAATCTCCATGTCTGGTTTTTCGTTCTTTTTTAATTAAAACAGTAAGATTACCGTGTATTAATAATTCTTCTACTTTAGAAATAGCAGATTCAGGAATTTGTTTTTTAATCGCGTTAAGCATACTAACACGAATTAATCTCTAATTAAAGGCATTGTACTGCAACGTAATAACCCTTCTTGTTTAGCAATTTCTGCATAAGGCACTTCTTCTACAGTAAAACCATTTGCTCTTAGCCAACTATTTAAACGTGTAAAGTTTTTTTCTGAAATTATGACGTTTTCAGAAATACTAAAAACGTTACTATTCATATTATACATTTCTTCTTTAGTGATTATAAAACAATTGTCTTTTCCGAAGTAATTTAGTAACCATTTATATTCCGTTTCATCTCTAAATCCTTCTTTATGTAATATGGCTTTATTGGTTCCTATAGGTTGAAAGCAACAATCTAAATGCAAAGCATTATCGTAAGGGTTGGTTTGCGATTTGTTTAAATCGAAACTTTTAACCTTTTTGTGCGGAAATTTTTCTTTAATATAATTTACACCAGCTTCATTAGTTCTGGCAACAATATAATCTGAATAATCCTCACCTCTATAGGTACCTACAAAAACATAATCGTTCCAAGGCATTACATCTCCTCCTTCGATATGTGCTTCTTCTGGAGGTCTAATTACTTTTTTGGGATCTATTTTATCTATAATATATTGAATAGCATCCAATTCGTTTTCTCTATCAGGAAGGATGTTTGCTTTTACAAATACATCATCAATCACAAAAGCAATATCTCTTGCAAATATTTGATTACAGTCTTTAATTAACTCTGGTCTAAATACTTTAACATCATATTTTTCAAAAACGGCTGCTACAGCTTCCATTTCTTTAACCATATCTGCTTCTTTAGGATAGGTTCCTGCTTTTATGTGTTGCATAGACTTAGGATCGTAAGCCTCCTCTAATTTTGGTGTTGGACCATTACTAACTGCTGTACCTAATACAACTGCTCGTAGTCTAGATGTTTCGTTTTTTATGTTAAGTTTTAGCATAAAGAAATATATAAAAAAGCTTCATAAATTGTTTATGAAGCTTTTATAATAGCACTATTTAATTTTTATCTTTTATCAATTGTTTTAAAATTTCTGTGATTTTCTCCAATATAAATTTGTCTTGGACGTCCAATTGGTTCTTTGCGCATACGCATTTCTTTCCATTGTGCAATCCAGCCAGGCAAACGACCTAGTGCAAACATTACTGTAAACATTTCTACAGGAATTCCCATTGATCTGTATATAATTCCTGAATAGAAATCTACGTTTGGATATAATTTACGTTTAACAAAATAATCGTCGCTTAATGCTTCTGAAGCTAATCCTTTAGCAATATCTAATACAGGATCTTCAACACCTAAATCCGATAATACTTCGTCTGCCGCTTTTTTAATAATTTTAGCTCTAGGATCGAAATTTTTATACACTCTATGACCAAATCCCATTAAACGGAAAGGATCTTCTTTGTCCTTAGCTTTAGCCATAAATTTTTGAGTATCTCCTCCATCTTCTTTTATAGCCTCAAGCATTTCTAAAACGGCTTGGTTTGCTCCACCATGTAATGGTCCCCAAAGTGCAGAAATACCAGAAGAAATTGAAGCAAATAATCCTGTGTGAGCAGAACCTACAATACGTACTGTAGATGTAGAACAGTTTTGTTCGTGATCTGCATGTAAAATTAATAATTTATCTAATGCATTTACCAATATTGGATTTTGCGTATAATCTCCGTTAGGTTGCTTAAACATCATTTTTAAAATGTTTTCTACATATCCTAAATTTTGATCTCCATAATCTAATGGTAAACCTTGTTTTTTACGAAGTGTCCAAGCGACTAACACAGGAAATTTTCCTAATATTTTAACGATTGCTTTGTACATATCTTCTTCGGATTCTACATTTACAGAAGAAGGGTTAAAAGCTGTTAAAGCACTTGTTAATGAAGACAACACACCCATTGGATGAGCCGATTTTGGAAACGCATCTAAAATTTTCTTTATATCTTCATCGACTACAGATTGTGCTTTAATATCTGCATGAAACTTATCTAATTGTTCTTGGGTTGGTAATTCTCCAAATATCAATAAATAGGCAACTTCTAAGAAATCTGCTTTTTCAGCTAAATCTTCAATAGCATAACCTCTGTAACGTAAAATACCTTCTTCTCCATTTAAAAATGTAATTGCGCTTTCACAAGCTCCTGTGTTTTTATAACCAGGATCTATTGTGGTTACTCCACCAGTGACAGCTCTAAGCGTTTTTATATCTATTCCTACTTCATTTTCAGTACCTACAACTAATGGAAAATCATGTTTTTGTCCATTAATTTCTAGTGTTGCTTTGTTTGACATATATATTGATTTATTTTATATTAATTTGGATTGTAAATTTACAAAAACTATAACGATTTAGAAAGTGTATTTATAATGGTTTTAACAATTTTATTATAGGTAAAATTTATGTGTTACTCTTAAATAAAAAAGCCTTTTAGAGAATTCTAAAAGGCTTTTTTATTTTTTTGATTAATGTTATTATTTATGGATTTACTTTAAAAGCTTTTTCTTTTGGGTAATAAGCGACTTCACCCAGTTCTTCTTCTATACGAAGTAATTGGTTGTATTTAGCCATACGATCGCTACGTGATGCAGACCCTGTTTTAATTTGACCGCAGTTTAAGGCAACTGCTAAATCTGCAATTGTATTGTCTTCGGTTTCACCAGATCTGTGAGACATTACAGAAGTGTACCCAGAATTATGAGCCATATTAACTGCTGCAATGGTTTCGGTTAAGGTGCCTATTTGGTTAACTTTAATTAAAATTGAATTTGCTGTATTTGTTTCAATTCCTTTAGATAAACGCTCTACATTGGTTACAAATAAATCGTCACCAACTAATTGCACTTTGTCTCCTATTTGCTCTGTAAGATACTTCCATCCTTCCCAATCGTTTTCATCCATTCCATCTTCAATAGAAATAATTGGATAGTTACGAGATAATTCTGCCAGATAATCTGCTTGCTCTTTACTTGTTCTTATTTTACCCGATTTACCTTCGAATTTAGTATAATCATATTTTCCATCTACAAAAAATTCTGCAGCAGCACAATCTAAAGCAATCATTACATCGTCTCCTAGTTTATAACCTGCGTTATCTACGGCTTTTTTAATAGTATCTAAAGCATCTTCTGTTCCGCCTTCAAGATTAGGTGCAAAACCTCCTTCGTCACCTACTGCAGTGCTTAAATTCCTATCGTGCAATACGTTTTTAAGGTTATGAAAAATTTCGCTACCCATTTGCATAGCGTGTGTAAAGTTTTTAGCTTTTACTGGCATTACCATAAACTCTTGGAATGCAATAGGAGCATCACTATGCGAGCCTCCATTAATTATATTCATCATTGGAACAGGAAGTGTATTTGCACTCACTCCTCCAACGTATCTGTAAAGTGGCATTCCTAATTCTGCTGCTGCTGCTTTTGCTACAGCTAGTGAAACACCTAAAATAGCATTAGCGCCTAATTTAGATTTGTTTGCTGTGCCATCTATTTCGCACATTAAAGTATCTATATAATTTTGCTCAAAAACATTAACTCCTAATAACTCTTCTGCTAAAATAGAGTTTACATTTTCTACAGCTTTCATTACGCCTTTTCCCATGTACTTTTTCCCTCCATCACGTAATTCTACTGCTTCATGCTCTCCTGTTGATGCTCCAGATGGTACTGCAGATCTACCAAGGTAACCATTTTCTGTTTCAACATCTACTTCTACTGTTGGGTTTCCTCTGGAATCAAAAATTTGTCTTGCGTGAACATTAATTATAATACTCATATTTGTTGTTTTTGGTTTATTAATTTCAAATTTAAGGTTTAATTTTCAGCTATATATAGGTTTTACGGAAGAAATACATAAAATTCTATCGATAACGTTTTAGTAAAAGAAAAAAGACAATGAAAGTTAAAATTCATTGTCTTTTTAATATTATTTTGATTTGATAGTATTTATAAATTGATCAAATAAGTAAGAAGAATCGTGAGGTCCTGGACTGGCTTCAGGATGATACTGCACAGAAAATACGTTTTTAGATTTCATTTTTAAACCTGCAACTGTATCATCATTTAAATGTACGTGTGTAATTTCTATATCTGAATGTGCTTCTGCTTGCTCTCTGTTTACTGCAAACCCATGATTTTGAGAGGTAATTTCTCCTTTTCCTGTTTCGAGATTTTTTACAGGATGATTAATGCCTCTATGTCCATTATGCATTTTAAATGTTGAAATACCGTTGGCTAACGCTATCACTTGGTGACCTAAACAGATTCCAAATAACGGTAAATTGCGTTTAATAATTTCTTTAGCTAAATTTTGTGCATCTTTCAATGGTTCTGGATCACCAGGACCATTAGATAAGAAATAGCCATCTGGTTTAAACGCTTCTAAATCTTCGAACTTAGAGTTATACGGAAACACTTTTACGTAAGCGTCTCTTTTGACGAAGTTTCTTAAAATATTCTTTTTAATACCAATATCTAAAGCTGCGATTTTAACTGAAGCATTTTCATCTCCTACAAAATAAGGTTCTTTTGTAGAGACTTTAGAGGCTAATTCTAAACCATTCATGGATGGCACTTTGGCTAATTGCTTTTTAAGCGTTTCAATATTTTCAACGTCTGTAGAAATTACTGCATTCATTGCTCCATTATCTCTAATATAGCTTACTAATGCACGAGTATCTACATCTGAGATTGCTAGGAGATTATTTTTATTTAAAAAATCTTCTAGTGAGCCATTGGAGTCATCTCTTGAATATTCGTAGCTAAAGTTTTTACAAATTAATCCTGCAATTTTAATAGAGTCGGATTCTACCTCGTTATCATTAACACCATAATTTCCTATATGAGCGTTTGTAGTTACCATAAGTTGACCGAAATAGGAAGGGTCTGTAAAGATTTCTTGATAGCCAGTCATCCCAGTATTAAAACATACTTCTCCATAAGCAGTGCCTTCTCTACCTACAGCTTTGCCATGAAAAATGGTGCCATCCTCTAATAAAATTAGTGCTTTTTTTAATTTTTGGTATTTCATACCTTTTGGTTTTGTAAATAAGTTTGACAAAATTGCATAAAAAAAGGATAAACTAAAAATAGTTTATCCTTTATATATTAAATGCTTATTAACATTTATTCTTCTTCGTTAGTAGCTTTAGTATCTACAGGTGGAGTAACCGTTTTACTCTTACCTCTTCTACTTCTACGCGTCGTTTTCTTAGCTTTCTTATCTGCATTGTAGATTTCATTGTAATCAACAAGCTCTATCATTGCCATATCTGCATTATCTCCTAAACGATTTCCTAATTTGATTATACGAGTATAACCTCCTGGACGATCACCAACTTTTGTTGCTACATCTCTAAACAATTCTGTAACAGCATCTTTTTGTCTTAATCTAGACATTACAATACGTCTGTTATGTGTTGTATCTTCCTTAGATTTTGTAATCATAGGTTCTACAAATTGTTTTAACGCTTTCGCTTTTGCAACAGTAGTATTAATACGTTTATGCTCTATTAAAGAACAAGCCATATTAGCAAGCATAGCTTTTCTGTGTGCAGTTTGTCTTCCTAAGTGGTTTACTTTTTTTCCGTGTCTCATGACTTTTAAATTATCATCTTGCTACCAAATCCCTTTTTTTTATTTTAAAGAAGAGAGAGCAAAATATGATGGTTATTATTAATTTACGATTGACGATTTTTGAGTTACGATTTTTGAGTTACGATTTTAAAATCGAGATTCGAAAATCTGATATCGAAAATCTTTAGTCTTTATCTAGTTTATATTTTGATAAGTCCATTCCGAAATTAAGGCCTTTAACATTTACAAGCTCTTCAAGCTCTGTTAAAGATTTTTTACCAAAGTTACGGAACTTCATTAAATCGTTTTTATTGAAAGATACTAAGTCTCCTAAAGTATCAACTTCTGCTGCTTTTAAACAATTAAGTGCACGTACAGATAAATCCATATCTACTAACTTAGTTTTAAGTAACTGACGCATGTGAAGAGATTCTTCATCATAAGTTTCAGTTTGTGCAATTTCATCTGCTTCTAATGTTATACGCTCATCAGAGAATAACATAAAATGGTGAATTAATGTTTTTGCAGCTTCTGTTAAGGCATCTTGTGGTGTAATTGAACCATCAGAAATAATTTCGAAAACTAATTTCTCGTAATCTGTTTTTTGTTCTACACGAAAGTTTTCAATGCTATACTTAACATTTTTTATAGGTGTGTAAATTGAATCTGTAAAGATGGTTCCGATTGGAGCTGAAGCTTTTTTGTTTTCTTCAGCAGGAACATAACCTCTTCCTTTTTCAATTGTAATTTCCATGTTTATGTTTACTTTAGAATCTAAGTTACAGATTACTAAATCTGGATTTAATACTTGAAATCCTGAAATAAACTTTTGAAAATCACCAGCTTTTATTTGATCTTGACCAGAAATAGAAATAGAAACAGACTCGTTATCTACATCTTCGATTTGACGCTTAAAACGCATTTGTTTTAAACTTAAAATGATTTCTGTTACATCTTCTACTACGCCAGGAATTGTGGAAAATTCATGATCTACACCTTCAATCCTTACTGAAGTAATTGCAAATCCTTCTAAAGAAGATAATAATACTCTTCTTAAAGCATTTCCTACTGTTAATCCGTAACCTGGTTCTAGTGGTCTGAATTCGAATTTACCTTCGAAATCAGTAGAATCAATCATGATTACTTTATCTGGTTTCTGAAAATTAAATACTGCCATATTGTCTTCGTTTTAATTGTTATTTAGTTGCGCGATTTAAGAGCTTGAAGATCACTAATAAATCCTTTGGCTAAATACCAATATGATTAATTATTATTTAGAGTATAATTCTACGATGAATTGCTCGTTGATGTTTTCTGGAATTTGAATTCTTGCAGGAACAGATACATAAGTTCCTTGTTTGGTATCGTTATTCCATGTAATCCACTCATACACATTGCTAGAGTTAGCTAATGAAGATTGAATAGCATCTAAAGATTTAGATTTTTCTCTTACAGCTACAACATCGCCAGCTTTTAATTGATAAGAAGGTATGTTTACTAACTCACCATTTACTGTAATATGTCTGTGAGACACTAATTGTCTAGCGCCACTTCTAGAAGGAGATAAACCCATTCTATACACAACATTATCTAAACGAGATTCACATAATTGAAGTAAAACTTCACCTGTAATTCCTGGAGCAGCTGTTGCTCTTTTAAACATGTTTCTGAACTGCTTTTCTAAAATACCATAAGTATATTTAGCTTTTTGCTTTTCCATTAATTGGATTGCATATTCAGATTTTTTTCCACGTCTTCTTGTGTTTCCGTGTTGTCCTGGAGGATAATTTCTTTTTTCAAAAGACTTATCGTCTCCAAATATAGCTTCGCCAAATTTACGTGCTATTTTAGTTTTAGGACCAGTATATCTTGCCATTTTTAATTGTTTTTAAGAGTGATTATGAATTAAGGTCTTAATCTTATCCTTCGATAATCGTTGATCTCTTGTTGATACTTGTTATTATTTTTTCAGTTTGCAAATTTACATAAAAAAATTAACATCAGCTATTTTATAATAGCTGATATTAATTTTCTATAAAATATATAAATTATACTCTTCTACGTTTTGGAGGCCTACATCCATTGTGTGGTAATGGAGTAACATCGATAATTTCTGTTACTTCTATACCAGCATTATGAATAGAACGGATAGCAGATTCTCTACCATTTCCTGGTCCTTTAACGTACACTTTTACTTTTTTCAAACCAGCCTCACTTGCTACTCCTGCAGCATCTTCAGCAGCTAATTGAGCAGCATAAGGTGTATTCTTTTTAGACCCTCTAAATCCCATTTTACCAGCAGATGACCAAGAGATCACATCTCCTTTTTTGTTGGTAAGTGAAATAATAATGTTGTTAAATGAAGCAGTAATATGTGCTTCTCCAACAGAGTCCACTATAACTTTACGTTTTTTTGTACTTGTTTTTGCCATAATTATTTAGCTTTTAGTTTTAGTTAATAGTCGCTAGAATCCTAAACCGTTAAATTTCAAACAGATTCTTTCCAACGTCTAAAGACTAAAGACTATTTATTATTTAGTTGCTTTTTTCTTATTAGCAACAGTTTTTCTTCTACCTTTTCTTGTTCTAGAGTTGTTTTTAGTACGTTGACCTCTTAACGGTAAGCCAGCTCTGTGACGAATACCTCTGTAACATCCAATATCCATTAATCGCTTAATGTTTAATTGTGTTTCAGAACGTAATTCTCCTTCGATTGTAAATGAACCAACAGCTTCACGAATGGCTGCTATTTGATCATCGTCCCAATCTTGGACTTTAATACTTTCGTCAACTTTAGCTGTTGCTAAAATTTCTTGTGCTCTACTTGATCCTATTCCGTAGATATAAGTCAATGAGACTACTCCTCTTTTTTGTTTCGGTATGTCTACACCTGCAATTCTTGCCATAATTATCCTTGTCTTTGTTTGAATCTAGGATTCTTTTTGTTAATGACGTAAAGTCTGCCTTTTCTGCGCACGATTTTGCAATCTGCACTTCTTTTTTTAACTGATGCTCTTACTTTCATCTTGTCGTTGTTATTATATATATTACTGTAAATTAAAATCGTATGATTTTAACTTATTAGTATCTATAAGTTATACGAGCCTTAGTCAAATCGTAAGGACTCATTTCTAATTTAACTTTATCTCCTGGTAGTAACTTAATATAATGCATACGCATCTTACCAGAGATATGTGCTGTCACTATGTGACCGTTTTCTAATTCTACACGAAACATTGCATTTGATAATGCTTCTATAATTGTTCCGTCTTGTTCAATTGCTGCTTGTTTTGCCATGTATTCTTTTTACTATTCAGCTAAGCAAATACCTTGCCTAAAATTTAACTACGCGCTTGCTTTTCTGTTCTTACCAGTTTTCATTAAGCCATCATAGTGTCTATTTAACAAATAAGAATTTATTTGTTGCATAGTGTCAATTGCAACGCCTACCATAATTAATAATGAAGTACCACCAAAGAACAATGCCCAACCAGACTGTACATTTAATAATTTTACAATAAATGCTGGGAATATAGCAATTAAAGCAAGGAATATAGAACCTGGTAATGTAATTTGAGACATTATTTTATCTAAATACTCAGAGGTTTCTGTTCCTGGTCTAATACCTGGAATAAAACCACCACTACGTTTTAAATCATCTGCCATTTTATTAGTAGGCACTGTGATTGCTGTGTAGAAATAAGTAAATATTATAATTAATAAAGCAAATACTAAATTATACCAAAATCCAAATATATCTTGAAAATTAGTTTGCATCCATTGTCCTGCTGCTGTTTCTTTAAGTAAAGACGATCCACCTATTAGACTTGGCACAAACATTATTGCTTGCGCAAATATAATTGGCATTACACCAGAGGCGTTAAGTTTTAAAGGTAAAAACTGTCTAGATCCTCCAAAAGCATTTTTCTCGTAACCACCAGTTGCAGAACGTCTAGCATATTGTACAGCTATTTTACGTACTGCCATTACTAACATTACAGATGCTAAAATGATGATGAACCAAATAACGATTTCTATTAAAATCATCATAAATCCTCCATTTCCACTTCCTGCTAACCTAGAGGCTGCATTTGTTATAAATGCTGAAGGTAATGTTGCAATAATACCAACCATAATTAATAATGAGATACCATTACCAATTCCTTTATCTGTTATTTTTTCTCCTAACCACATTGCAAAAATACATCCTGTTACTAATATGATTACTGAAGATATATAGAACGTTGGTCCTGTACCTAATAAGAATGCAGAGGAAGGAATACCAAAAGCAGGTTGTAAACTTGCTAAATATCCTGGAGCTTGAAATAAACAAATAACAATAGTTAACCACCTAGTTATTTGAGTGATTTTTTTCTGTCCGCTTGCTCCTTCTTTTTGTAATTTCTGTAAATAAGGAATAGCTATTCCCATTAATTGTACTACAATAGAAGCAGAAATGTATGGCATAATACCTAAAGCAAATACTGAAGCATTAGCAAAAGCTCCTCCAGTAAAGGCATTTAGAATTCCTAAAATACCATCTTCAGTTCCTGATTGAAGTCCAGTTAATTGTGATGCATCTATACTTGGTAAGGTAACCTGAGCACCAAAACGATAAACTAATAATAAACCAATAGTAACAATGATTCTATTTTTTAGTTCTTCAATTTTCCAAACATTTTTTAATGTCTCTATAAATTTCATGTGCTTTGTTATCTTATAAAGTTACAGCTTCACCACCAGCAGCTTCAATTGCAGCTTTTGCAGTAGCAGTAAATTTATGAGCTGTTACGTTTAGTTTTGCTTTTAATTCGCCTCTTCCTAATATTTTAACTAGTTCATTTTTTCCAGCTAAACCTAAAGAAACCATTGTATCAAAATCTAATGTGTCTTTAATTTTCTTATCATCAACTAATTGTTGTATTGTATCTAAATTAATACCTTGATGCTCTATACGGTTGATGTTTGTAAAACCAAATTTAGGTACACGTCTTTGAATTGGCATTTGGCCACCTTCAAATCCTATTTTCTTAGAATAACCAGAACGAGACTTAGCTCCTTTGTGACCACGTGTTGCAGTACCACCTTTTCCGGTTCCTTGTCCACGTCCTATACGCTTACCTTGATTTTTAACTGAACCTTCTGCAGGTTTTAAATTACTTAAATCCATTTTTTTCAGTATGTATTATTTTGTTTCTTCTACAGAAACTAAGTGATTAACTTTTCTAATCATTCCTAAGATATTAGGAGTGTCTTCGTGCTCAATAGTTTGACCAATCTTTTTTAGACCTAAAGCTAATAATGTTAGCTTTTGTCTTTTTGTACGATTGATTGCACTTTTAACTTTAGTTACTTTTATTTTTGCCATCTCTCTTCGATTTATCCTTTAAAAACTTTTTCAAGAGAAACGCCTCTATCACGTGCTATTGTTCTAGCGTCTCTTAATTGTAATAAAGCATCAAAAGTTGCTTTTACTACATTATGAGGGTTTGATGAACCTTGAGATTTTGATAATACATCATGTACTCCAACGGCTTCTAATACTGTTCTCACAGCACCACCAGCAATTACTCCTGTACCAGGAGCTGCAGGAATAATGTTTACTCTTGCTCCACCATATTTCCCTTTTTGTTCGTGTGGTAAGGTTCCTTTAACGATAGGAATACGTACTAAATTTTTCTTAGCATCTTCTACTGCTTTTGCAATAGCACTTGCTACATCTTTAGATTTTCCTAATCCTTGTCCTACTACACCTGCTTCGTCACCAACCACTACGATTGCTGAAAAACCAAATGCTCTACCACCTTTTGTTACTTTAGTAACTCTTTGCACACCAACTAAACGATCTTTAAGATCTAATCCACTTGGCTTTACTAGCTCTACGCTTTTGTATTTTTGATACATAATTTCTTAGAATTTAAGTCCTGCTTCTCTAGCTCCTTCAGCTAATGATTTTACTCTACCATGGTATAAATATCCTCCTCTATCAAAAGAGATAGTATCTACACCTGCTTTTTTAGCCTTGTCAGCAACAGCTTTACCAACTAATGTTGCTATTTCTGATTTGTTGCCTTTTGCAGCACTAATGTCTTTATCTCTTGAAGATGCTGCTGCTATTGTTTTACCAGTAACATCATCAACTATTTGAGCATAAATTTCTTTATTACTTCTAAAAACAGATAATCTAGGTCTAGATTCTGTACCAGAAACAATCTTACGAATTCTGCTTTTTATTCTTATTCTTCTTTCGTTCTTTGTTAACGCCATAACCTTAATTATTAAGCTGATTTACCTGCTTTTCTTCTTAATTCTTCTCCTACGAATTTAATTCCTTTACCTTTATAAGGCTCTGGTGGTCTAAATCCTCTAATCTTCGCAGCAACCTGACCAACTAATTGTTTATCATGAGATGTTAGTTTGATTATAGGGTTTTTACCTTTTTCAGAAACTGTTTCTAGTTTAACTTCTTCTGCTAAACTCATAACAATATTATGAGAAAAACCAAGTGCTAACTCTAATTTCTGTCCTTGATTACTGGCTCTGTATCCTACTCCTACTAACTCTAATTCTTTAGTCCATCCTTTAGATACACCTTCAACCATATTATGCATTAACGATCTGTATAAACCGTGTTTTGCTTTTTGATCTTTAGAATCTGATGAGCGAGTTACTAATATATCTGTACCTTCAACTTTAATATCTATTGTATCAAAGTTTTGTGTTAATTCTCCTAATTTACCTTTAACTGTAACTGTATTATCTTTGATATCTACAGTTACGCCTTCTGGAATTGCTATTGGATTGTTTCCTATTCTTGACATTTCTTTTGGGCTTTAAATTAGTAAACGTAACATAATACTTCACCACCAACATTTTCTCTTTGTGCTTGCTTGCCAGTCATTACTCCATGAGAAGTAGAAACTATTGCAATACCAAGACCGTTAAGAATACGTGGTAATTCTGTTGAACTTGAATATTTACGTAAACCTGGTTTACTTATTCTTTGAATTTTTCTGATTACAGGCTCTTTTGTTTCTTTATTGTACTTAAGTGCTATTTTAATAGTCCCTTGTACTTTAGAGTCTTCGAACTTGTAACTTAAAATATATCCTTGATCGAATAATATTTTAGTAATGTCTTTTTTAAGATTAGATGCTGGTATCTCAACCACTCTGTGGTTAGCACGCACTGCGTTTCTAATTCTTGTTAAATAATCCGCTATTGGATCTGTATACATAATTATTGATTTACGATTTCGGTTTTCGAAAAACTATATTTTCAAACCTAAAACCTGTTTATATTATTACCAACTTGCTTTTCTTACTCCTGGAATAAGACCTTGGTTAGCCATTTCTCTAAAAGTAACACGAGATATACCAAAAGTTCTCATATACCCTTTTGGTCTTCCTGTTAATTTACAACGGTTGTGCTGACGAACAGGAGAGGCATCTTTAGGTAATTTTTGTAAACCTTCATAGTCTCCAGCTTCTTTTAAAGCTTTACGTTTTTCAGCATACTTAGCTACCATTTTTGCTCTTTTTACCTCACGAGCTTTCATTGATTCTTTAGCCATATCTTAGTTCTTTTGAAAAGGTAATCCTAATTCTGTTAATAATGATTTTGCTTCTTTATCTGTTTCAGCAGAAGTTACAAAAGTAATATCCATACCAGATATTTTATTTACTTTATCAATATCAATTTCTGGGAAAATGATTTGTTCAGTAATTCCTAAGTTGTAATTTCCTCTTCCATCAAAACCTTTAGCTTTAATACCACTAAAGTCTCTAACACGAGGAAGTGCTGTTGTCACTAAACGATCTAAAAACTCGTACATTCTTTCTCCACGTAAGGTAACTTTAACACCTATTGGCATTCCTTTACGTAATTTAAAAGATGCAACGTCTTTTTTAGACAGTGTTGCTATTGCTTTTTGACCAGTTATAGTGGTTAATTCTTCTACTGCGTAGTCGATTAACTTTTTGTCTGCAACTGCTGCACCAACACCTTTAGATACTACTATCTTATTAAGTTTTGGTACTTGCATTACATTACTGTAACCAAATTCTTCTGTAAGAGCTGCAATTACTTTGCTTTTATACTCTTCTTTAAGTCTAGGTGAATATGCCATAACTATATTACTTCATTAGATTTTTTAGAAAATCTTACTTTCTTATCGCCTTCCATTCTAAATCCAACTCTTGTTGTTTCTCCTTTAGAAGTTAACAATGATAAGTTAGAGATTTGAATTGGCGCTTCTTTTTCTACGATACCACCTTGAGGATTTTGTGCACTTGGTTTAGTGTGTTTCTTCACCATGTTTACAGCCTCAACTATCGCTTTGTTCTTATCGGTTAATACTTTTAGTACTTTACCTTCTGATCCTTTATGATCTCCAGCTATTACTTTTACTGTATCTCCTGATTTAATTTTAAGCTTTGTCATTTTGTTTATCAATTAAAGCACTTCTGGTGCTAATGATACAATTTTCATGAATTGTTTATCACGAAGTTCTCTAGCTACAGGTCCAAATACACGTGTTCCTCTCATTTCACCCGTTGGGTTTAAAAGTACACAAGCATTATCGTCGAATCTTATATAAGATCCATCTGGACGTCTAACTTCTTTTTTAGTACGTACAACAACTGCTGTAGAAACTGCTTTTTTCTTAATGTTTCCATTAGGTGTTGCGTCTTTAACAGAAACAACAACTTTGTCACCTACAGAAGCATATCTTCTTTTAGTACCTCCTAAAACGCGGATAACTAAAACTTCTTTTGCTCCAGTATTATCTGCTACTTTGATTCTTGATTCTTGTTGTACCATAATTACTTCGCTCTTTCAATAATTTCTACTAATCTCCAACATTTAGATTTAGATAAAGGTCGTGTTTCCATGATCTTTACTGTATCTCCAATGTTACAGTCGTTTGTTTCGTCGTGTGCAACGTACTTCTTCGTTTTTAAAACGAATTTTCCATACATAGGATGTTTTACTTTTTTTACTTCGGCAACAACGATTGATTTCATCATTTTGTTACTAGTAACAACTCCTATACGTTCTTTTCTTAAGTTTCTTTTTTCCATCTTTTGGCAGAATTATTGTAATTCTCTTTTAGTTAATTCAGACGCAATTCTTGCTACTGTTCTTCTAACAGAACGTAATTGAATTGGGTTCTCTAAAGGAGAGACTGCATGCGCCATTTTTAGGTCTGCATAACTTTTTTTAGTTTCACTAAGCTTCTCTTGTAACTCAGCTACAGATAATTCTTTAATTTCTGATTGTTTCATCATCTTAAATTATTATGCTTGATAATCTCTCGCAATTACAAACTTAGTTTTAACTGGTAGTTTTTGTGCTGCTAAACGTAGTGCTTCTTGCGCTACTTCTAGAGATACTCCTCCTACTTCAAAAAGGACTCTTCCTGGTTTAACGACAGCTGCCCAATATTCTACAGCACCTTTACCCTTACCCATACGTACTTCAAGAGGTTTCTTTGTAATAGGCTTATCTGGAAATATTTTAATCCAAAGTTGTCCTTCTCTTTTCATGTAACGAGTGGCTGCAATACGAGCTGCTTCTATTTGACGCGATGTTAAAAAATTCGAGTCTAGTGATTTTATTCCAAAAGTTCCGCTAGATAACTGGTTTCCTCTACCAGCATTTCCTTTCATGCGTCCTTTTTGTTGTTTTCTAAATTTTGTTCTTTTAGGCTGTAACATCTTTTGTTTTCTTTAAAAAATTACTTTCTACGACGTGATTTGTTGTCTCTGTTTCCACCACGTCCACCTTTTCCTTTTTGTTTAGATAAACCAACTAGAGGAGAAAGTTCTCTTTTACCATATACTTCGCCTTTCATGATCCATACTTTTACACCTAATCTACCATAAGTAGTATGTGCCTCAACTAAAGCATAATCAATGTCGGCTCTAAAAGTTGATAAAGGAATACGCCCTTCTTTATAATGTTCGCTACGTGCCATTTCAGCACCATTTAAACGCCCACTAATTTGAATTTTAATTCCTTCAGCATTCATACGCATTGTAGCAGCAATAGCCATTTTGATTGCACGTCTATATGAAATACGATTTTCAATTTGACGAGCAATACTTGAAGCTACTAAAAATGCATCAAGTTCTGGTCTTTTGATTTCAAAAATATTTATTTGAACCTCTTTACCTGTAATTTTTTTAAGCTCTTCTTTTAACTTGTCTACCTCTTGGCCACCTTTACCGATAATTATACCAGGTCTAGCAGTAGTGATAGTAACGGTTACAAGTTTAAGTGTACGCTCAATAATTACTCTACTTACACTAGCTTTAGATAAACGCGCGTGAACGTATTTTCTAATCTTATCGTCTTCGGCAAGTTTGTCACCATAATCGTTTCCTCCGTACCAGTTAGATTCCCATCCTCTGATAATTCCTAAGCGATTTCCGATTGGATTTGTCTTTTGTCCCATATCTATCTTAGCTTTGTGTATTATTTTTTGCTCCTAACACTAATGTGACGTGATTTGAGCGTTTTCTTATTCTGTGTGCGCGACCTTGTGGTGCTGGACGTAATCTTTTTAACATTGATCCGCCATCTACTCTAATCTCTTTTACAAAGAGCTGAGCGTCTTCAATGCTTGCTTCTTCATTTTTAGCTTGCCAATTAGCAATTGCTGAAAGCAACAACTTCTCTAAACGATTAGAGGCTTCTTTTTGGCTAAATTTTAAAATATTAAGCGCTTTTTCTACGCGTTCACCTCTTACTAAATCGGCTACTAAACGCATTTTCCTTGGTGACGTAGGACAGTTATTAAGTTTTGCAAAAGCAATTTGCTTTTTACTTTCCTTAATAGCGTCTGCCATTTGTTTTTTACGACTTCCCATAGCTTATTATTTTTTTCCTTTATTTTTAGCACCTGCATGACCTCTAAACGATCGTGTTGGTGAAAATTCTCCTAACTTATGTCCTACCATATTCTCAGTAACATATACTGGAACAAACTGCCTTCCATTGTGTACTGCAATTGTTTGACCAACAAAATCTGGAGTAATCATACTGGCTCTAGACCAAGTTTTAATTACTGTTTTCTTGTTAGCTTCAACATTAGCAGCTACTTTTCTCTCTAATTTATAATGAACGTAAGGTCCTTTTTTTAGTGATCTTGCCATGTCTTATTTCTTTCTACGTTCTACAATATATTTATTACTCGCTTTTGTTTTAGAACGGGTTCTATAACCTTTAGCAGGTATACCATTTCTAGAACGAGGATGTCCTCCTGAAGATTTTCCTTCACCACCTCCCATTGGGTGATCAACTGGATTCATTACTACTGGTCTAGTTCTTGGACGTCTTCCTAACCATCTAGATCTACCTGCTTTACCCGAAACAAGCAATTGATGATCTGAATTAGAAACAACTCCAATAGTAGCCATACAAGTAACCAAGACTAATCTTGTTTCTCCTGAAGGTAATTTAATAGTTGCAAACTTACCATCTCTTGCCATTAATTGCGCAAAAGCACCTGCACTACGAGCCATAACAGCTCCTTGACCAGGACGCAACTCTACACATGATATTATTGTACCTAGAGGAATATTAGCTAAAGGCATTGCATTTCCAATCTCTGGAGCTACATTTTCACCTGAAACTATAGTTTGTCCAACTTTTAAACCATTTTGAGCAATGATATAAGTTTTCTCACCATCTTGGTAATTTAATAACGCTATGAATGCGGTTCTGTTTGGATCGTACTGTATAGATTTAACTTCTGCAGGAATCCCTGCTTTAGTTCTTTTAAAATCTATAATACGATACCTCTTCTTATGACCACCACCTTTGTAGCGCATAGTCATACGACCTTGACTGTTTCTACCACCTGAACGTTTTTTCGGAGCTAATAGTGACTTCTCCGGCTTATCAGTTGTAATGGCGTCAAATCCATTAACAACTCTAAATCGCTGTCCTGGTGTGATTGGTTTTAATTTTCTTACTGACATTTGTCTTTTAATTACATGTTACTGTATAAATCAATCATTTCACCTTCCGCCAGTTGTACAATTGCCTTTTTCTTAGCATTTGTTTTACCATGTTGAATACCAGTTTTTGTAAACTTAGTACTTCTATCTGGACGGACATTTATAGTACGAACTTTTTCAACAGAAACTCCATAAGCAGCTTCGACCGCTTTTTTAATTTCTACCTTGTTCGCCTTTGTATTCACAAAGAAACTGTAAGTGTTGTTTAATTCACTACTTGCAGTTGCTTTTTCTGTGATAATAGGTTTAATTAAGATACTCATTGTTTCTTTATTTACTTAAATTCGACTCAATTCCTTCTAAAGAGCTCTCTAAAAGCACTACTTGATTTGCATTTAAAATCTTATAAGTGCTTAATTCTGAGTTAATTACAACTTCAGAGCTTTTTAAATTGCGTGACGACAAATATACATTATTATTTGATGCGCCCAACACAAAGAGGGATTTTTTGTTTTCTAAACCTAAAGCTTTTAATATTGAAGTAAAATTTTTAGTCTTTACAGTATCAAAATTAAAATCTTCTAACACTACAATTGACTTTTCGTTTGCTTTAATACTTAAGGCTGATTTTCTTGCCAAACGCTTTAAATTTTTATTTAATTTAAAACTGTAATTTCTTGGTCTTGGACCGAACATACGACCTCCTCCTCTAAAAACTCCAGATTTAATTGATCCTGCTCTTGCAGTACCTGTACCTTTTTGCTTTTTAATCTTACGTGTACTTCCAGTAATCTCAGCTCTTTCTTTAGATTTGTGAGTACCTTGTCTTTGGTTTGCTAAATATTGTTTAACATCCAAATACACTGCATGATTATTAGGTTCAATAGCAAACACATCTTTAGAAAGGTCTACCTTTCGTCCTGTGTCTTTTCCGTTAATATCTACAACTGCTACTTTCATTATTTTCTAATAATTACATAAGCGTTTTTATGTCCAGGAACACATCCTTTCACTACAAGTAAGTTTTTATCTGAAACTACTTTTAAAACTCTTAAATTTTGAACTTTTACTGTGTCTCCACCCATTCTTCCTGCCATTTTCATCCCTTTGAATACTCTCGCAGGATATGAAGCTGCTCCAATAGAACCAGGAGCTCTTAAACGGTTATGTTGACCGTGAGTAGCTTGACCTACACCACCAAAACCATGACGTTTTACAACACCTTGGAAACCTTTTCCTTTTGATGTTCCTGCTACATCTACAAATTCACCTTCTGTAAAGTGATCTACTGTAATAGCATCTCCTAATTTGTACTCCTCATCAAAACCTTTGAATTCAACGATTTTGCGTTTTACAGAAGTTCCTGCTTTTTTAACGTGACCTAAGTCCGCTTTAGTAGCACTTTTTTCTGTCGCGTCATCGAAACCAAGTTGTACAGCATTATAGCCGTCAACTTCTTCAGTTCTGACTTGGGTAACGATACATGGTCCAGCTTCGATTACTGTACATGGAATATTTTTTCCATTTTCGTCGAAAATGCTGGTCATACCGATTTTTTTTCCAATTAACCCAGACATAATTTTATTATTTATTATTATTATTTATTAAAAACATTCAAAGCTGAAAATACGTTTCAGCTTTGAATTGTATTTTTATCCGTTTTTCCTTCGCACGCAGCTCAGGACATGTAAGTTTATATTACTAAACTTTAATTTCTACTTCAACTCCACTTGGCAACTCTAATTTCATTAAAGCGTCAATTGTTTTAGAAGAAGAAGAGTAAATATCTAATAACCTCTTGTAAGAGCTTAATTGAAATTGTTCTCTAGACTTCTTGTTAACGTGTGGTGAACGCAATACAGTAAAGATTTTTTTGTGTGTTGGTAAAGGAATTGGTCCAGTTACAACAGCACCTGTACTTTTTACAGTTTTTACAATCTTTTCAGCAGACTTATCTACTAAGTTGTGATCGTAAGATTTTAATTTTATTCTGATTTTTTGACTCATTATATTAAGATTTACGATTCAACTCCTTTTGCTGCTTTAATTACTTCTTCTGAAATATTTGAAGGTGTTTCAGCATAATGTGAAAATTCCATTGTTGATGTTGCACGTCCAGAAGATAATGTTCTTAATGTGGTAACATAACCAAACATTTCTGATAATGGAACGGTTGCTTTTACAGTTTTTGCTCCAGCTCTATCTCCCATATCACTTACTTGACCTCTTCTTCTGTTTAAATCTCCAACTATATCACCCATATTTTCTTCAGGTGTAATAACTTCAAGCTTCATAATTGGTTCCATAATAACAGCTTTTGCTGCTTTTGCAACATTTTTAAAACCTAATTTAGCTGCTAATTCGAAAGATAATTGATCTGAATCGACATCGTGATAAGATCCATCTTTTAATGTAATCTTCATGGAATCTACTTCGAAACCTGCTAATGGTCCATTTACCATTGCCATTTTAAATCCTTTTTCTACTGATGGTATAAATTCTTTTGGAATGTTACCACCTTTAATTACAGATTCAAACTGAAGACCTTCCACTCCTTCGTCTGCTGGTTCGATAGTAAATACGATATCTGCGAATTTACCACGTCCTCCAGATTGTTTTTTGTAAACTTCTCTATGGTCTGCAGATGCAGTAATAGCTTCCTTATACTCAACTTGTGGTTGCCCTTGGTTTACTTCTACTTTAAACTCACGCTTTAAACGATCTACAATAATATCTAAGTGTAGCTCTCCCATTCCAGAAATAATTGTCTGTCCTGAAGCTTCGTCTGTTCTTGCTGTAAATGTTGGATCTTCTTCGGCTAATTTAGCTAAAGCCATACCTAATTTATCAACGTCAGCTTTAGTTTTAGGCTCTACAGCGATACCAATTACTGGATCAGGGAAGTCCATTGACTCTAATACAATAGGATGCTTTTCATCCGACATTGTATCTCCAGTTTTAATATCTTTAAAACCTACAGCTGCTCCAATATCTCCTGCTTCAATAAAATCGATTGCATTTTGTTTATTAGAGTGCATTTGATAAATACGAGAGATACGTTCTTTTTTACCTGAACGGTTATTTAGAATATATGATCCAGCATTTAATCTTCCAGAATAAGCTCTAAAGAAAGCTAATCGACCAACAAATGGATCTGTAGCAATTTTAAATGCTAATGCTGAAAAAGGGTCTTGTACACTTGGCTTACGTCTTTCTTCATCACCAGTATTTGGGTTTGTACCAATTACACTTTCTCTATCCATTGGAGAAGGCAAATAACGACAAACTGCATCCAATAAAAATTGTACTCCTTTATTTTTAAAAGAAGAACCACATACCATTGGTATAATAGCCATATCCATTACAGCAGCTCTAAGGGCAGTGTGCACTTCTTCTTCTGTAATAGAGTCTTCATCTTCCATAAATTTTTCTAACAAATTCTCATCGTAACTTGCTACTTCTTCTATTAATAAAGCACGATATTTACGTACTTCATCTTTCATATCTTCTGGAATATCAACAACATCGAAAGTAGAACCATAGTTATCATCATGCCATACAATAGCTCTGTTTTTAACTAAATCTACAATCCCCTTAAAGTCTGCTTCATCACCAATATTTAAAACAATTGGCACTGCATTAGACTTTAGCATGTCTTTAACTTGTTGACAAACACCTAAAAAATTAGATCCTTGACGATCCATTTTATTTACAAAACCAATACGAGGCACTTTATAATTATCTGCTAGCCTCCAGTTAGTTTCAGATTGTGGCTCTACACCATCAACTGCACTAAACAAAAACACTAAACCGTCTAATACACGTAATGAGCGATTTACTTCTACAGTAAAATCTACGTGACCAGGAGTATCAATAATATTAAAATGATAATCTTGCGCATCGGCTGTTGGCTCTCCATTCTCCATAGGAAATGTCCAATCACACGTAGTTGCTGCAGAGGTAATTGTAATACCTCTTTCTGCTTCTTGCTCCATCCAATCCATTGTTGAAGCTCCATCGTGTACTTCTCCAATTTTGTGAGACACACCTGTATAAAACAAGATACGTTCTGTTGTAGTGGTTTTTCCAGCATCAATATGTGCTGCAATCCCAATATTTCTAGTAAGTTTTAAATCTCTTGCCATTTCTTATTAAAATCTAAAGTGTGAGAATGCTTTATTAGCTTCTGCCATTTTGTGAGTATCTACTCTTTTCTTAACTGCTGCACCTTCTTCTTTAGCTGCTGCTAAAATTTCTGATGCTAAACGTTGTGCCATTGATTTTTCGTTTCTCTTTCTTGAAAAGCTAATTAACCATTTCATTGCTGTAGAAACTTTTCTATCTGGGCGTATTTGATTAGGAATCTGAAATGTTGCACCACCTACCCTACGACTACGTACTTCTACGTGAGGCATAACGTTAGATAAAGCATCTTTCCAGACCTCTAAAGCTGTCTTTTCTTCGTCTGTCTTTTTTGTGTCAACAATATCAATTGCATCGTAAAACACTTTAAACGCTACCGACTTTTTTCCATCCCACATCATCATATTAACAAAACGAGTTACTAACTGATCGTTAAAACGTGGATCTGGTAAAAGCGGTCTTTTTTTCGCTGCTCTTTTTCTCATGTCTTCTTTTTAGTTTTTTTAGCTGTTAGCTTTTAGCCTTTAGCTTTAATTACTTTTTAGGGCGTTTTGCACCATACTTAGATCTACGTTGTGTTCTTCCTGATACACCTGCTGTATCTAAAGCACCACGAACAATGTGATATCTAACTCCTGGCAAATCTTTTACCCTTCCACCTCTAACCAATACTATCGAGTGCTCTTGTAGGTTGTGACCTTCTCCGCCAATGTATGCATTCACCTCGTTACCGTTTGTTAAACGAACCCTTGCCACCTTACGCATTGCTGAGTTTGGTTTTTTAGGAGTTGTTGTGTAAACACGAGTACATACACCACGTCTTTGTGGATACGAATCTAAAGCAGCCGATTTACTCTTCTTGGTTATTTTGGCTCTTCCTTTTCGTACTAATTGTGAAATTGTTGGCATATATTTCTATATAATATTTATTAAACCTCTATTTAAGAGGGGTGCAAATGTAGGAATTAATATTATATTTTCAAATCATTATACATTTATTTTTCTTCAACTTTTAAAAAAGTGTTTTTTTAGATATTAAACACCGTGTTTTTACGTTAGTTTTACAATATAAATTATATGAATTATCGTGTCCAAAATTAAACTTACAGTCCTACTTATTGTTTTTACTTTTTATTTTGATGGCTTAGCTCAAAATTTAAACCTTTCAGTTTTAGGTCTAAATAAAAAAGAAACTGCTATTATTGATTCTTTAAACTACAATTCTAATCATACTAATTTTGAATCCATTAATAAAGAATTGTCTATAATAAAAGAAAAACTTATTCTTAAAGGTTTTATAGAAAATAAATTAATTGACTTAAGAAAAGAGAATGATTCGTTGGTCCTAGCGACTATACATTTGCAGAAAAAAATATCCAGCATAAAAATCCACTTTACAAAAGATTTAATAAGTAAGAACTTACTAACGTCATTAGCCAAAAACGTAAACGATTCTTACTTTATTTTACCAATTGAAAAAACAGAATCTACTTTAAACAGAATTAATAACGAAACACTAAAAAACGGATTTCCCTTTAGTCAATTAAAGCTTATAGAAATAAAAATAACTAACAAAAACACCTTAGAGGCAAAATTAGTTTTAAAAAAGAACAAAGCAGCTAGACGACTAGACAATATAGTTATTAAAGGGTATAAAAAATTTCCCAAATCTTACATTAAACATTATTTGAAATTAAAAACAAACACTACATTTAATATTGCTGAAATTAGAAAAAAGGTTAACACTTTAAATAATTTACGCTTTGCCAATAATATAAAAGAGCCCGAAATACTTTTTACAAAAGACTCAACTGCACTATATTTATACATAGAAAAAAACAAAAGCAATGCTTTTGATGGGTTTATAGGATTTGGCAACAACGAAACAGATTCTAAATTAACTTTTAATGGGTACTTGAATTTAGATTTAAATAACAATTTAAACTTTGGAGAATCTTTTAGACTATTATACAAAAGTGATCAAAACGAACAAAAAACATTTAATGCCTTAGTCAATACTCCCTTTTTATTTAATTCTCCATTAGGATCAGAATTTGAATTAAATATTTTTAAAAAAGATAGTAGTTTTACAACAACAAATCAATCTGCAAAAATATACTATCAAGTCAACTACAAAAACACTCTTTCTTTAGGCATAACAAGCACCGAATCAAGCAACTTATTAGAAAACACAGAAGCATTGACTATCAAGGACTTTAATTCAGAATTTTACACACTAAACTATGAATATATAGATAGAAACAATCACAACCCTCTATACCAAATTAAAAGCCAGTTAAATTTACAATTAAGCTATGGAGATAGGTCTTTCGAAACAGTAAACACTGCTCAAAAACTTATAAAATTAGAATCTTCCAAAATATTCACTCTTAATGAAACGAACAGCTTTTTTGTAAGACTTAATGGTTATAAATTATTATCAGATAATTTTTTAGAAAATGAGTTAGCACGTTTTGGTGGTATAAACTCATTAAGAGGTTTTGATGAAAATAGCATATTAGCATCCACATACGGACTTATAAATTCAGAATACAGATATACTTTAAGTAAGTCCATTTACGCACATAGTATTATTGACATTGCTTATGTTGAAAATAATTTAATAGGTCAAAAAGAAAAACTTTATGGATATGGACTTGGACTAGGCATTCTAACAAAAGCTGGTTTATTGCGTTTTAACTATGCCAATGGGAAAAATGAAAGACAAAAATTCAAACTTTCTAACTCAAAAATACACCTTAGCTTAACCACTGTTTTTTAAGGGGTTACACAACATTACACCAAATAAATTAAATAAAATTTTAAAATTTAACCTATAAATATTGTTTAATTAAGTTTTTATTAAGATTTTTGGTATAGACTAATTCAAATAAATATAAACATGAAAACAAAGTTCAGTGGAATTTTAACGCTACTATTAGCGTTTGTTGTGCAATTCACTTTCGCACAAGAAAAGACAATTTCAGGTACAATATCCGATGAGAGCGGATTGCCTTTACCTGGAGTCAACATTATTGTAAAAGGCACAAATAACGGAACTCAGACAGATTTCGATGGTAATTATTCTATTACTGCAAGCACTGGTCAGGTATTAACTTATTCTTTTGTTGGTTACACCAATAAAGAAATGACAGTTGGAAACTCAAACACTATGAGTTTTGCTATGGAACCAGATGTAGCTGCTTTAGATGAAGTAGTTGTAACTGCTTTAGGAATTAAAAGAGAAAAGAAAAGTTTAGGGTATGCAACTCAAAAAGTTGAAGGAGAACAAGTCTCTAAAATTAAAACGCCTAATTTTGTAAATGCATTATCTGGTAAAGTTGCTGGTTTAGACATTAAGTCTTCTGGTACCTTAGGAGGTTCTACCAACGTAGTAATTAGAGGTAACGCGTCTATCCTTGGTAACAACCAAGCTTTGTTTGTTATTGATGGTACTCCTGTAGATAATGGAGTGACAAATAGTAGTGATCAGAGAACAGGTCGTGGAGGTTACGATTACGGTAATGCTGCTTCAGACATTAACCCAGAGGATATAGAATCTATTAACGTGCTTAAAGGTGCTGCCGCAAGTGCACTATATGGTTCTAGAGCCGCAAATGGTGTAATAATGATTACTACAAAAAGAGGTAAAAAAAGAAAAGGCATTGGTGTAACAGTTAGTTCTAGCTATACAGTAACAAGTGCAGATAAAGAGACACTTCCTGTATATCAAAAGAAATACGGAGCAGGTTATGGTCAGTTTTACGATGATCCATCTGGTTACTTCGGATATGAAGATATTGATGGTGATGGAAACCCAGACTTAACAACACCATTCACAGAAGATGCTTCTTATGGTGCTGCTTTCGATCCTAATTTACAAGTTTTTCAATGGAATTCAATATATCCACAATTACCAGGTACGTACCAACAAGCATCCCCTTGGGTAGCTGGAGCTAACGATCCAAATTATGTTTGGCAAGCTGGAGCAAACAGAGTGAATTCTTTTGCTTTAGATGGTGGAACAGAATCAAGTTCTTTCAGACTAGGTGTTACCAATTTACTACAAGAAGGAAACTTACCTAATAGTGAAATTAAAAGAAACACTATAACTTTTTCTGGTTCTCATGATTTAAATGAAAAACTCACAGCCTCTTCTGCGTTTACTTACACAAGAACAGGCGGTAAAGGTAGATATGGTACTGGTTACGATGCGAATAACATCATGCAACAGTTTAGACAATGGTTCCAAACCAATGTTGACTTTGCTGCTCAAGAAGCTGCATATTTCGCAACTGGAGATAATATAACTTGGAATACAACATCAGCTACAAATTTACAACCAATATACTCTGATAATCCATTTTGGACCTTTTACGAAAACTTTCAAACAGATGAGCGTAATAGATATTTCGGAAATTTTGCATTAGATTATGAAATTAACGATTGGTTAGGTGTTTTAGGAAGGTTTACTTTTGATACGTTTTCGGAACTACAGGAAGAACGTACAAACGTAGGTAGTGCAAACGTATCTAAATATAGTAGATACAATAATAATGTTGCTGAATACAATTACGATTTTATTTTAAGTGCAAACCATGATATAACTGAAAAATTAAATTTAGATGCTAACCTTGGTTTTAACTTAAGAATTAATAAAAGAAATAGTATCTACGCAACTACAAATGGTGGATTAAATTTACCAGGACTTTATGCGTTATCTAATACTGTTAATCCATTAAATGCACCTTCAGAAGCTGAATTTACTGCAAAAAGAGATGGTCTATATGGTAGAGCAAGTTTAGGTTATGACGGTTTTGCTTATTTAGAAGGAACATATAGAATTGATCGCTCCTCTACCCTTCCAAAAGAAGAAAATACATTTAAGTACTTTTCTGTAACAGGAAGTTTATTATTCTCTAAACTAATTGAGGCAGATTGGCTTAATTTTGGAAAAATAAGAGGTAATTATGGAGAGGTAGGTAATGACACAAATCCTTATAGAGTATTTAACACCTATGATATTGGTACTCCTTTTTACGGTACAGGAATTGCTTCTAACCCTGGAGCTAAAAATAATTTAAATTTAAAGCCAGAAAGACAAGAAAACTGGGAGATTGGATTAGAGATGCAAATGTTTAACAGACGTTTTGGATTTGATGTATCTTATTATGATGCTTTAAACATTAATCAAATTACATCTGTTCCGGTATCTAATGCAACTGGGTACAGTAGCTTTTTATTAAATGCTGGTGAAATTTCAAATAAAGGGTTTGAAGTCTCAATAAATGCTACGCCTTTAAAAACAGATGATTTTAAATGGGACGTAAATTTAAACTGGGCTAAAAACGAAAGCTTAGTAATCTCTTTAGATAAAGGTATTGACAACTTACAACTAGGATCTTTTCAAGGTGGTGTTTCTTTAAATGCAACTCCAGGACAACCATTTGGTACTATTAGAGGTACAGACCTTGTTTATCATGAAAACGGGCAACCTATTGTACAATCTAATGGCTACTATGAAACGACTCCTAATAATAATCAAATTATTGGAGATATCAATCCAGATTGGACTGCAGGTATAAATAATAGTTTTACATACAAAAACTTAAACCTAAGCTTCTTAATAGATATACAAAAAGGAGGAGATGTATTCTCTTTAGATACTTGGTATGGTTACGCAACAGGTGTTTATGATTTTACCGCAGGCACAAATGATTTAGGAAACCCGGTTAGAAACCCTGTAACAAACGACGCGACTAGTGGAGGTGTAATTTTACCAGGAGTACAAGCAAATGGAACACCTAATACAGTAAGAGCTAGTGCAAGTAACTACGCTAATCCGTGGGGTTATGTAAGATCCGCTAACAGCCAACACGTATATGATGCAGGATTTGTTAAATTAAGAGAAGTAAGTCTTACATATACATTTAACGATAAGATTTTAGATAGAAGTCCATTTACAGGAGCTACAATTTCAATTATCGGAAGAAACCTTTGGATAATAGACAAAAGTACTCCGTATTCAGATCCAGAAGCTGGTTTAAGTTCTGGTAATATCCAAGGATACCAATCTGGAGCTTATCCTTCTATTAGAGAAATAGGAGCAACATTAAAACTACAGTTCTAAAAATGAAAAAAATGAAAAAAATATTTATCACGATTTTATCGTTAGGAATATTGTTCTCTTGTCAAACAGATGAGCAATACGAAAACCTTAACAGAGATCCAAAGAGTCCTACTCAAGTGGATGCTGATTTTTTATACAATGCAGCAACCAAAAGTTTAGTTGATCAAATAACTAGCACAAATGTAAATAGAAATATTTATCGTTTACTTGGACAATATTGGACAGAAACAACCTATACAGACGAATCCAATTATGATTTTACTGGACGTAATATACCTGAAAATCACTGGTCTGAAATGTATAGAGATGTGTTATTAGATTTTAAAACCGCTAAAGAAGTTGTAAACGCTGACGGAACTTTAACACAACCTGAAAAAGATGCAAGAATAGCTCAAATTGAAGTGTTAAGTGTTTATGCTTGGCAGCAAATGGTAGATTCTTTTGGAGATATCCCTTATGCTGAAGCATTAACTGACATAACATTACCAGCTTATGACGATGCGGCTACAATTTATTTAGACTTAATTGAAAGAATAAACGCTGCAATTCCTAACCTTACGGGTTCCGGATTTTCTAGTGCAGATGCCATTTATGGTGGAGACATGGGAGCTTGGAGTAAATTTGGAAACTCGGTTAAATTAAGATTAGGAATCCGCATGTCTGATTTCAATACAGGTATGGCACAAGGAATAGTAGAATCAGCATTTAGTGCTGGTGTATTTTCTTCTAATGCAGATAATGCATTATTAGTTTACGAAAGTGTTACGCCAAATACAAACCCATTATGGTTAGATTTAGTACAATCTAATCGTACGGATTTTGTTCCTGCAAATACTCTAGTAGATGTTATGAATACTTTAGATGATCCAAGAAGATCTGAGTATTTTGATGAAAATTTAGGAGCTGGAATTTATGATGGAGGAATTTATGGAGATAATAATACTTTTGGAAACTATTCTCATATCGCTGGTTATGATGATGGATCTGATATACACAGTCCAGAATTACCAGGTGTATTAATGGATTTTGCTGAAGTCTCTTTTTACTTAGCCGAAGCAGCCCACAGAACTTGGTCTGTTGGAGGAACAGCAGCACAACACTATGAAAATGGTATAACTGCGTCTTTTGATTATTGGGGCGCTTCTGATGTAGCTACTTATTTAGCAGATCCTGCTGTGGCTTATGCTACTGCTGCTGGAGATTGGAGACAAAAAATTGGAACTCAATTTTGGTTAGCTATGTATAATAGAGGATTTGAAGGTTGGACAGTTTGGAGAAAATACGATGCTCCAACATTTAACCTGCCTGCTGTTTCAGGAAACCCTGTTCCTACGAGATATACATATCCTGTAAATGAACAAAATTTAAATGAAACAAATTGGAACGCAGCTTCAACTGCAATTGGAGGTGACTTGCAAACCACAAAATTATTTTGGGATATGAACTAAATTCAAATCAAGAAATAAAAATAAAAGCCTCACAACTCATTGTGAGGCTTTTTTTGTAAGGATGTCACGTCCTGAAATAAGTTGACACAAAATCGACTTATTATGAAAAACAAAGAAACCAAAAGAGTAAAACGTACCCAACGCGATTATAATTTAGGCTTTAAATTAGCCCTTGTATCAGAGGTGGAAAAAGGCAATTACAC
>NZ_JBSHNP010000119.1:0-413 GCF_053604675.1 Lacinutrix salivirga | reverse complement strand
TTGTGCAAAACAAGGGCTAATTTTTTAAAGTCCGTAAATCTGATCTTTTTTCCAGACTATTTATTAAAAAAATCGTGCTACTTACCTACTCGTTTGTAGAGACTTTTCGGCATAAAACTGTAGAGACTAAATCGCATAGCTTTGGTTGGACTAAGTTTTATGTTATCTCTAAGTCTTGGTTAAAAAGCTTAATAATTGTAGAGAACTTATAGAGACTAAAAGGCATATCTTTTTTCTAGCTATCAAACTTCGATATGTTTTTCTTTATTAATATTTTGCTTTGCACAACCACGTATAAAAATAATTGCTATTTTTAGACTTAAACTAAGTACGTTGTGCTTTTGCCAACTTCTGATTTTCCTGCGGAAAATCCTCGTCGACAAAAACGCAACTATTATTATACAAAACCGTTA
>NZ_JBSHNP010000118.1:0-281 GCF_053604675.1 Lacinutrix salivirga | reverse complement strand
AACTATGGCAAGGCAACTCTAAAGATGAAATAGAATGTTTGCAAATGGTTAGACTCCTTTCTGTGTATAGAAAACAGAGTACGATGTTAAAAAACAAGATACATGGAGAATCCGTTTTAGGTAATCCAAGTAAAGTGGTTGCTATGTCTTTAAAACGCAGTTTAAAACAACTAAAAAAAGAGATTAAAGCTGTAGAAGATAAGTTGTTGGTTTTAGTAAAAGAAAATCATCAAGATCTGTTAACACGTTTAAAAACCATTCCAGGTATTGGTCCAAAAACA
>NZ_JBSHNP010000117.1:0-128943 GCF_053604675.1 Lacinutrix salivirga | reverse complement strand
AAACTTATAACAACAAAAGACCACATTTGAATCTTAACATGAAAACACCTAATTTTATACATAACAAAAAACCAGAGAAGTTAACTTCTCTGGTTTAATTTATTTTTTAAAAACTGTCAACCTATTTTAGGACGACTCAGTATTCTAAAATTACATCATTCCTGGCATTCCGCCTCCCATTGGTGGCATAGCAGGAGCTTCTTCTTTTATATCTATTAAAGCACATTCTGTAGTTAAGATCATTCCTGCAACAGAAGCTGCATTTTCTAAAGCAA
Organism: Lacinutrix salivirga; assembly: GCF_053604675.1. Classification (NCBI taxonomy): domain Bacteria; kingdom Pseudomonadati; phylum Bacteroidota; class Flavobacteriia; order Flavobacteriales; family Flavobacteriaceae; genus Lacinutrix; species Lacinutrix salivirga. The sequence goes on along the minus strand of NZ_JBSHNP010000117.1, from coordinate 128,668 downwards.
TACGAGTTACTTTTTTAGGATCTATAATACCTGCTTTAAGCATATCTACATAAGTTTCAGACTTAGCATCAAAACCAAAGTCTTTTTTGCCTTCTAAAACTTTGCTTATAACAACGCTACCTTCTCCACCAGCATTATCTACAATAGTACGTAAAGGTGCTTCAATTGCACGAGATACAATTTGTATTCCTGTAACTTCGTCTAAGTTTTCTGTTGTAATTTTCTCCAATACTTTTATTGCTCTTACTAAAGCAACGCCTCCACCTGCAACTATACCTTCTTCAACAGCAGCACGTGTAGCATGTAAAGCATCATCAACTCTGTCTTTTTTCTCTTTCATTTCTACTTCACTAGCAGCACCTACATAAAGTACAGCAACACCACCAGCTAGTTTCGCTAAACGTTCTTGTAGTTTTTCTTTATCGTAGTCACTAGTTGTAGTTTCAATTTGAGACTTTATTTGGTTTACTCTAGCTTTAATCTCGTTAGATTTTCCTGCTCCATTTACAATAGTAGTATTATCCTTATCTATCATAACAGATTCAGCAGAACCTAGCATAGTTAAATCTGCATTTTCAAGCGAAAACCCTCTTTCTTCAGAAATTACAACACCTCCTGTAAGTATTGCTATATCTTCTAACATCGCTTTACGTCTGTCTCCAAAACCTGGTGCTTTTACAGCAGCAATTTTTAAACCAGCACGTAATTTATTTACAACTAAAGTTGCTAAGGCTTGTCCTTCTACATCTTCAGCAATAATTAATAAAGGTCTTCCGGATTGCGCAACAGGCTCTAATATTGGTAAAATCTCTTGTAAATTAGCGATTTTCTTATCGAATAAAAGGATATAAGGATTTTCTAAATCTGTAATCATTTTATCAGAATCTGTAACAAAATAAGGTGATAAATAGCCTCTATCAAATTGCATACCTTCCACAACATCTACATAAGTATCTGTTCCTTTAGCTTCTTCTACAGTAATTACTCCTTCTTTACCAACTTTACCAAAAGCTTTAGCAATTAATTCGCCAATAGTATCATCGTTATTAGCTGAAATAGAAGCCACTTGCTTTATCATTTCCGAAGAGTTACCTACTTTTTTAGCTTGCTTTTCTAAGTCTTTAGTAATTGCAGAAACAGCCTTATCTATACCACGCTTTAAATCCATAGGATTTGCACCTGCAGCAACGTTTTTTAAGCCTTCTTTTACTATTGCTTGTGCTAATACAGTTGCAGTGGTTGTTCCGTCACCAGCTAAGTCGTTAGTTTTAGAAGCCACTTCTTTAACCATTTGCGCTCCCATATTTTCTAAAGGATCTTCTAGCTCAATTTCTTTAGCTACAGAAACACCATCTTTAGTTACTTGTGGTGCTCCAAAAGATCTGCTAATAATTACATTTCTTCCTTTTGGTCCTAAGGTTACTTTTACTGCATTTGCTAATGCATCTACACCGCGTTTTAATCCATCGCGTGCTTCAATATCAAATTTTATATCTTTTGCCATCTTTAAAATTTTAATTTTAAAGTTCCCACAAACATGGGAATCTCTATATTGTTAGTAATAAATTTTATTGTATTTATGCTAATAGCGAAAGGCTAATAGCCAAAAGCGAATTAAACAATCGCTAAAATGTCGCTCTCTCGCATTATTAGATAATCTTTACCTTCTAATTTAAGCTCTGTTCCTGCATACTTTCCGTAAAGTACTGTGTCGCCAGATTTAACTGTCATTGGTTCGTCCTTAGTACCTTTACCAACTGCAACAACTTTACCTTGTTGAGGTTTTTCTTTTGCGTTGTCTGGAATAATAATTCCTGAAGCTGTTTTAGTTTCAGCCTCTACAGGTTGTATTACAACTCTGTCTGATAATGGTTTAATGTTTAAGCTCATTTTTATATATGTTTTTAATTTAAAAAATTAGTGTAACGCTTAAGCGTTGTACTAAAAATGTGCCAAGCGCGTTTAACTGACAAAGTTGCATATAACAAAAATGCCAACTCATAGAGTTGGCATTTTAATAATTTTATATCAGAATTCTAGTTAGTAGAATCTGTAGGAATTGTCGTTGTTTCGTTTGTAGCTTCTGCAGGAGTAGTACTTGGTGTTGTTTGTATTACACTACTCTCGTCTAAAGCTTTAGAGTCTTGGTTTCCAACGTCTTTATTAATTGCAATATTAGATAATAATATTAATGCTAATAAAATAGTAGCTAACGTCCATGTACTCTTATCTAAAAAGTCTGTAGTTTTTTGTACACCACCTAATTGTTGTGTGCCTCCACCACCAAATGACGAAGATAATCCACCACCTTTTGGGTTTTGAACCATTATAACTATAACTAGCAAAAATGCTACGACTACGATTAGGATTAAAAATATTGTAAACATGTTATTCTTTATTTTTTTCTTGTAATTGTTTTACTGCTTTAATTTGGTCTGCAAAGAAACCACTTTTTTCTGGATATTTCAAACTTAAAATTTTATAAGATTGAATTGCTTTAGAATAATTTTTTTGTTCTACATAAATTCGTGCTAAAGTTTCTGTCATCAATGCTTCTGGCTGTATCATTTGCGCTTTAGCAATGTTGTGTTTAGGTGCAGTGGATTTATGAGGATCTATCTTTGGGTTTTTGGAAATAAACTGGTCTATAAGCTCAAATTTTTCTTCGCGTTTTAAAGCTTTTTTAGAGGTGTTATCTACCGTTTTTTCTTTGCTAACTTCGTTTTCTTGTCTTTTTATTGGTTTAAACGAAGTGAGACTAAGCCACTCATTAAACGAGTGCGTTTCCGATCGATCAAAATTTAAAGGTTTACCAACGTTTAATAGTTGTTCTGCGGAAGTGTTTTTGGTGACATTGGACTCTTCAACAGCTTTAATAGTATTTGTGCTATCTAACTCAAAATTAGCAAGTGATTGTTTTTTAATTTTTGGTTGAAGCATCTCAGATTCTAAAGCGTCTTTAGACTGTTTAATATGGCCTTTTATTGCTTTGTTTACAGAAACGCTTTTAGTAACCGAAATATCTTCAGCTGTAACTTCAATGGCATTTAGGTTGGTGGTGTTTTGTTGTATTAACTTAGAAATTTCGTTTTGCGCGAAGCTTTCCGAAGTTATAAAATCGAATAAAATACTTCTGTCTGTGGTATAAGCTGCTGTAGTTTTAAGTGTATGGTTGTATTTATAGCTGTCTGCATTTTTTAATGCTTTTAAATACGTTGCTCGTGCAGATTGTAAATACGGAAATTCTTCAATAACAGATTTTAATTCCTCAATATGATCTTTGGAGATCGCTTGTGGTTGTTGTAAAATAGTATTAAAATCGTTTTGGTTCATTTCTTAAATTATGTGTTTTTTAAAATTTTAGTTGTTCTCAATACATTTTAGTCGTTACTCATAAAACACTAAAACTGAAGTTGGGTTAAACTTCTCACTAATTTACCAATTAGCAAGCGAAGCGTTAAAAATATCTTGTGTTAAGCGTTCAAAAATTTCTTCGAAAGCGGTTTCTTTTGTGCTACCAATTAGTTGTTGGTTTGCAGGATAATCGTAAAAGAATGAAAATTTTCTATCAAAATCATTTTCTTCTTTCATTTTATTGTAAAATCTAACTTGTACACTTATGGTTAATCGGTTTTGTGCTGCAGTGTTGTTTGCCGTTGCTGTTGTTGGCGAAATTCTATATTCTGTTATTTCTCCTTCGTAAACCAAATCTCCATTAGAAGGTACTAAATCTAAATTGGTTTGATTTAAAATTAAATCTTCTAAAGCTAATTTAAAGTCTCTATCCAAACCTGGCTCTACTAATAACGCATTATTTTGAAAATAATTAACTTGGAATTTCTCTGCATTACCAACATCTGCTCCTGTAAAAGAGTAAGCTCCGCAACCTAATATAGTTGAGGATATGAATACTATTAAAATGTATTTTATGTGTTTCATTTTGTGCTCGCAAAGGCGAGTATCTTTTTAAGGTTTTACATTTACTAGGCTTCATTAATGGTAAGCCAAGCATTTTTTTGTGCTTTTTATAACGCGTAATTATAAATCAAATTGTTTAATTTTTCTATACAGTGTACGTTCGCTAATGCCTAATTCTTCGGCTGCTAATTTACGTTTTCCGTTATGGCGTTCTAACGATTTTTTTATTAGCTCTAATTCTTTGTCGTGTAAGGATAAGGTTTCCTCTTCCTCAATTTCTTCAGCAAAATGATATTTATCTTCCACCTCTTGCTCATAATTTTTATTTTCACTCTGTGGTATGGCTAATACTTGCAAATCGTCTATGGCATCTTCGTAAGATACTTCGTTTTCATTTTCGCCATATATTTTTTGAATAAGACTCTCGTTGTCCTTTTCAACTTCATTAATATTACCACTCTTCATGAGTTTCATGGTGAGTTTTTTTAAATCGTTTAAATCGGCTTTCATATCAAAAAGCACCTTGTATAGTATTTCGCGTTCGCTACTAAAATCACTTTCAGACTTTGTGTTATTTACAACAGCTGGTAAATTACTTCCGCTATTTGATGGTAAATAACTTTGTAGTGTAGCTGCACTTATGGTACGATTTTGTTCTAAAACAGAAATTTGTTCTGCAACGTTACGTAATTGCCTAATGTTTCCGCTCCATCTAAATTTTTGAAGCACTTGTACAGCATCGTCATTTAGTTTAATGGTTGGCATTTTGTATTTTAACGCAAAATCACTAGCAAATTTTCTAAACAATAAATGGATATCTTCTTGGCGCTCTCTTAAAGGAGGCAGATTAATATCTACAGTGCTTAATCTGTAATACAAATCTTCACGAAATTTTTCTTTTTTAATAGCTTCAAACATATTTACATTGGTTGCTGCTACTATCCTAACATTTGTTTTTTGTACTTTACTAGAGCCTACTTTTAAAAACTCTCCATTTTCTAAAACACGTAACAAGCGTACTTGTGTTGTTAGTGGTAACTCGCCAACTTCGTCTAAAAAAATTGTACCTCCATCTGCGACTTCAAAATATCCGCTTCTGGTTGCAGTTGCACCTGTAAATGCACCTTTTTCGTGACCAAATAGTTCGCTATCTATTGTGCCTTCTGGAATTGCACCACAGTTTACGGCAATGTATTTGCCGTGTTTTCTGTGTGATAAACTGTGTATAATTTTAGGAATACTCTCTTTACCAACACCACTTTCTCCTGTTACCAAAACAGAAATATCTGTAGGTGCAACTTGTATGGCTTTTTCTATTGCACGATTTAATCCTGCGTTATTACCAATAATCCCGAAACGTTGTTTTGTGGCTTGTATTGATTCCATGTTATTAAATTTTACTTAAACCAATCGCTTTACCAATTAAGGTAGCTTTGGTACAATCGGTTATTTTTACGTTTACAAAATCGCCTACTTTGTAATGTTCTTTTGGGAATACAGCAACAATATTATGTTCGCTACGTCCAGACCATTGGTTGGCAGATTTTTTAGATTCTCGTTCTACTAAAATCTCAATAGTTTTGCCTAAATGTTCTCGAGTTCTAAATTCGCTATGTTTAAGCTGAAGTGCTATAATTTCACTCAACCTTCGGCTTTTGGTAGTTTCAGGAACATCGTCTTCTAATTTGCGTTCTGCTAATGTTCCAGGTCTTTCAGAATACGTAAACATATAACCAAAATTGTATTTTACATACTCCATTAAGCTTAACGTGTCTTGATGGTCTTGCTCAGTTTCGGTTGGAAAACCAGCTATCATATCTTGCGAAATAGCACAATTAGGGATGATTTTTTTAATATTATCAATTAGCGTAAAATACTCTTGGCGAGTATGTAAACGATTCATGGCTTTTAATATACGATCGCTTCCACTTTGTACAGGCAAGTGTATGTGGTTACAAATATTATTATATTTAGCCATTGTGTTTATAACATCTAAATTCATATCCTGAGGATTAGAAGTAGAAAAACGAATGCGCATGTTGGGTTGTGCTTCGGCACAAATTTGTAATAATTTTGAGAAATTAACAGCAGTTGCTTTTTGCATTTCAGAGGCCTTTTCAAAATCTTTTTTGAGTCCGCCTCCATACCAAAGGTAGCTGTCCACGTTTTGGCCTAATAATGTGATTTCTTTAAATCCTTTGCTCCATAAATCGTTAACTTCTTCAATAATACTTTGCGGATCTCTACTACGCTCGCGACCTCTTGTAAACGGAACCACACAAAACGTACACATATTATCGCAACCACGAGTTATAGAAACAAGTGCAGTAACTCCATTGCTTTGTAAACGTACTGGCGAAATATCTCCATAAGTTTCATCTTTAGAAAGTACAACGTTTATTGCATCTCTACCATCTTCAACTTCGGCCAATAAATTTGGTAAATCTTTGTAGGCATCTGGACCAACTACAAGGTCAATAATCTTTTCTTCTTCTAAAAACTTACTTTTTAGGCGTTCTGCCATGCAACCTAAAACGCCAACCTTCATTTTTGGATTGCTATCGCGTTTTATGGCATTGTATTTTTCTAATCGTTTACGTACAGTTTGTTCTGCTTTATCTCTAATAGAGCAAGTGTTTACTAAAACCAAATCTGCATCTTCAAGTTTATTTGTAGTATTATAACCTTGTTGATCTAAAATAGAAGCTACAATTTCGCTATCGCTAAAATTCATAGCACAGCCATAACTTTCAATAAAAAGTTTTTTCTGGTTGTCTTTTTTTGGATCTAATATTAGGGTTTTTCCTTGTTGGCTTTCGTCTATCGTCTTTTCCATACTCAGTTTTCGCTATCGCGAAAATTTCATTTTAAAATCTTTGTATTACAGCTTACAAAGATAGTACTAATTTAGTTATTATGACAAAGTGACAGTGTGTTAAAGTTTATTAAAAAGAAATCTTACATTTGAATCCATAAAACTAAAGTGCATTATGTAGGTAACTATTTGTTTTTAAATCCTGTGTAACATATTAATAAATTTACGCACAAATAAATAGAAATTTTTAATAATAAATAACCAAATCAAAATACCAACTACTATGAAATTAAACGAAATACACAATAAAATAGAAAACGCTAGAGCTTTAGATTTTGGAGACGTACTAAGTGAGTGTATAGAACTATTTAAAAAAGTGTGGCTTCAAGGGTTACTAACAGTGTTAATTATAATGCTAATTACTGTTCCATTTGCAATGATTTCTGCATTTGTTTTAGAATTGCTTGGCATTGCCACTCAAAATATGTTAGATACCACAGATTTTAGTTTTGAAACAATAACAGCTTTTTATGGTGTTAATGCTTTGTACAATATACCATTATCAATACTATCTACATTTGTACAAATAGCATTATTAGGAGGGTTTTATAGAATTTGCAAACAAAAAGATTTTGGGGAATCCATAAACGACGATTATTTCTACTTTTTTAAACAAGAGTATTTAACAAAAATTTTAATGTTAGCGTTAATCCATACAGCTATTGCGACTGTTGCACAAATGCTATGTTTTGTGCCTTATCTCTATGTTATTGTTCCATTAATGTACTTTACCATTATGTTTGCGTTTAACTCAGAAAAATCTGTTGAAGAGATAATGAAAACCAGTTTTTTAATTGGTAATAAAAAGTGGCTTATTAGTTTTGGGACGCTATTTGTATGCGGTATTTTAGGCATGTTAGGTGTTATTGGATGTGGTATTGGATTATTGTTTACAGTTTCTATTGTGTATCTGCCTTGCTACGTAATTTATAAGCATGTTGTAGGTTTTGAAGAGAATAGCGAAATTTTAAAAATAGGTACGGAATAAACGCAACTCTTTTTAGTTTTTTGCATCTATAATATAAAACTTAATAAGTATGAAACTTCAAAAACTCATTTTATTTTGCATGGTCTGTGTGTTGTGCTTTACTAATACGCAATGCGACGACGACGATAATTCCACTCAACCACAAACCTGCGAAAAAACAACTATTATTGACGAAGCTTATTATAATGATTTAGGAATTTTAAACACTCCAATAAATTCTACTCAAATAATTGGAGACTGTTTAATTATAGACTTTTCTGGAAGTGGATGTGATGGCGAATCTTGGGAATACGATTTAATAGACTCAGGCGCTGTTGCAGAATCCTCACCAGAACAACGATTTTTAAAATTCGAATTTATTAATAATGAAGCCTGTTTAGCATTTATTAATAAAACCGTTTCTTTCGATATTTCTATGTTAAGAGTTAATGGTAGCAATTCAATTATGTTAAATATTGAAGGCTACGAGTCTAGTATCCAATACAATTATAATTAAGAAATAGAGCAAAAAAATTCACCTAAATACTTCATTTTTTGAGGCTCAAAACACCATGGTTTTACTTTAATATATAGTTTCATTTTAAATTTAATTAGGAACATAATTTATTTTTCCTATACCTTTGCACTCACAAAAAATTGAGAATGGCGAAGAATTTAGTAATAGTTGAGTCACCTGCGAAAGCAAAAACCATCGAAAAATTTCTTGGAAAAGATTTTAAAGTAGAATCTAGTTTTGGTCATATTTCCGATCTGCCTTCAAAGGAGCTAGGTATTGATGTAGAAGGCGATTTTACACCAACATACGAAGTTTCTAAAGATAAAAAAGCAGTTGTAAAAAAACTGAAAGATCTTGCCAAAAAAGCCGAAATGGTTTGGTTAGCAAGTGATGAAGATAGAGAAGGAGAGGCAATTGCATGGCACTTAGCAGAGTCTTTAAATTTAGATAAAGAGAAAACTAAACGTATTGTTTTTCATGAAATTACTAAATCTGCTATACAAAAAGCAGTAGAAAATCCACGTTCTATAGATTACGATTTAGTAGATGCGCAACAAGCACGTCGTGTTTTAGATAGAATAGTTGGTTACGAACTCTCTCCTGTATTATGGCGTAAAGTAAAAGGCGGTTTATCTGCAGGACGTGTACAATCCGTTTCTGTACGATTAATTGTAGAACGCGAACGCGAAATACAAGACTTTAAACCAGTAGTTTCTTATAGAATTGATGCCGAATTTGCTAACGAAGCAGGACAGTCCTTTAAAGCAAAACTGCCAAAAGCATTTTCTACAGAAAAAGAAGCACAAGAGTTTTTAGAGAATAATCTAAAAGCCAACTTTAAAGTTGCTAATTTAGATAAAAAGCCTGCAAAAAAATCACCTGCTGCACCATTTACAACATCAACATTACAACAAGAAGCCTCTCGTAAGTTATACTTTTCGGTAAGTAAAACTATGACTATGGCACAACGTTTATACGAGGCTGGTTTAATTACTTATATGAGAACAGATAGTGTAAACCTATCTGATGAGGCAAGAAAAGGCGCAAACAAAGAAATTGTTTCTGCTTATGGAGACGAGTTTGCAAAAGAACGTAATTTTAAAGGGAAGTCTAAAGGTGCGCAAGAAGCGCATGAGGCAATTCGTCCTACAAATTTCGCAACGCATTCTGTAAATATAGATAGAGACCAAGCCAGATTATACGACTTAATTTGGAAACGTGCTATTGCCTCACAAATGAGTGATGCGAAATTAGAACGTACCAATGTTAAAATAGAAGCCAATACACATAACGAAACCTTTACAGCTAATGGTGAGGTTATAAAATTCGAAGGATTTTTAAAAGTATATTTAGAAGGTACAGATGATGAAGATGCAGAGCAAGAAGGCATGTTACCAGCTATGAAAGTAAACGAAACGTTACATAATAATTACATTACAGCTACAGAACGTTATTCTAGAGCACCTTACAGATATACTGAAGCTTCTTTAGTTAAAAAATTAGAAGAATTAGGTATAGGTCGTCCTTCTACTTATGCGCCAACAATTTCAACCATTCAAAACAGAAAATATGTTGAAAAAGGTACTGTTGAAGGTGTAGAGCGTAATTATACGCAATTAGTTTTAGAAGGCGACACAATAAAAAATAATCAATTAACCGAAAAAGTAGGTTCTGATAAAGGAAAATTAGTACCAACAGATATTGGTATGATTGTAACCGATTTTTTAGTCAATCATTTCGAAAATATTCTAGATTATAACTTTACAGCTAAAGTAGAAAATCAGTTTGATGATATTGCTGAAGGAAAGCAAGATTGGAAAAAAATGATGAAATCGTTCTACAAGAAATTTCATCCAGTTGTAGAGGATGTTCAGGAAAATGCCGACAGAGAATCTGGAGAACGTATTTTAGGAAAAGACCCAAAAACAGGAAAACAAGTCAGTGTGCGTTTAGGTAAGTTTGGACCAATGGTACAAATGGGAACAGTAGATGACGAAGAAAAACCAACCTTTGCTAGTTTAAGTCCAGACCAACAACTAAATACTATTACTTATGAGGAAGCAATGGATTTGTTTAAACTCCCAAAACAATTAGGTGAGTACAAAGGCGAACCAGTTGAGGTCAATAATGGACGTTTTGGACCTTATGTAAAATTTGGTAAAAAATACGTATCGTTAGCTCCAGGACAAGACCCTTTAAGTATAGAAATGGACGACGCTATTGTTTTAATTAAAGAAAAAGAAATCGCAGACGCACCAATATATACATATAAAGGAGAAGGTGTCACTAAAGGAAAAGGGCGTTTTGGTCCATTTATTAAATGGAATGGAATGTTTATTAATGTCAATAAAAAATACGATTGGGATAATTTATCCGAAGACGATTTAATTGAATTAATTGAAACCAAAATCCAGAAAGAAAAAGACAAACTTATACACAGTTGGGAAGCTGAAGGCATTCGTGTAGAAAAAGCAAGATGGGGAAGACACAATGTTATAAAAGGGAAACTAAAAGTAGAATTGCCAAAAACCGTAGATGTGTCGGAGATGACTTTAGAAGAAGCGCAGGCAATTATCGAAAAAAACGCACCTAAAAAGAAAGCAACCAAAAAGAAACCAGCAGCCAAGAAAAAAACAACCACCAAGAAAAAAGCAACTGCTAAAAAGAAATAACACTCATGAATTTTAGTTTTTTGTCTCCAGTACCAGAATTTGTATTAGCACATAACCAGCTAATGCAAAATCTAGCGCTTGGAAAACAATTAAAAATTCATTCTAAACAAAACGGGATTCCAGATCTCGATGATGTTTCAATTGTAATATTAGGCGTTTTAGAAAACAGAAACGATGTTAATTATATTGGAGAAGAATTTCATTTAAATGAAATTAGAAAATCGCTATATTCTCTATTTCCAGGAAGTTGGAATACAATAATTGCAGATTTAGGAGATATCAATAAAGGCGAAACAGTAGAAGACACCTATTTCGCTTTGCAGGAAACGCTAACTATTCTGCTTCAAAAAAAAATAATACCAATTATTATAGGAGGAAGTCAAGATTTAACCTACGCTAATTATAGAGCATACGATAATTTGATTCCAATGGTTAATATGGTTAATGTAGATGGTAAATTCGATTTAGGAGACTCTGCAAAACCTATTAAAAACGATAGTTTTGTTGGTAAAGTTATTTTAGACGAACCTTACAACTTATTTAACTATGCAACTATAGGGTATCAAACCTATTTCAACTCTCAAGAAGAAATAGATTTAATGGAGCGACTCTATTTTGAGTCTTATCGTTTGGGAGAAATAGCCAATAATCTAACTTTAGTAGAGCCAGTAATGCGAGATGCAAACATGGTAAGTTTAGATTTAAAAGTAGTTAAAGCAGCAGAAGTAAGCTTAAAACAAAAATTTTCGCCTAACGGATTTGATGGGAAAGAAATTTGTGCCATTTCTCGTTATGCAGGAATTAGTAATAAAGTAACATCATTCGGTATTTACGAATATAAACCATCACCAGACGATGAAATATCGTCTATGTTAATTTCACAAATCATTTGGTATTTTATAGAAGGTGTAAATAATAGAATTCATGATGACGACTTTTCTAATGATAATAATCATCAAAAGTTTATTACCTTAGCAGAATCTCATGAACTCATTTTTTATAAAAGCACAAAAACAGGACGTTGGTGGATAGAAATACCTTTTTTATTAAATGTTAATAATAAATTAAAAAAGCATACGTTATTACCATGTACTCATCAAGATTATCTAGATGCGTGTAACGATAAAATACCAGAACGATGGTTCAAAGCACACCAAAAGAACAGTGTATAAAGGGTTTTAAACTAAAATTTAACACTTTTGCAATCGACAAAATGTAAATTTTAACGATGAAATGTAATTTTTTTTAGTTAAAAAGTTGTTTCTTAAAAAAAATATAAATATGTTTACGCTCTTAAATTTTTAAGAGTATATAATTAACCTCGAGTTTTCTATGAATATGAAGAAGTTTGTATTAATAACAGTAGTATTGGCAATGTTAACAAGTTGCGGCTCTAAAGATAGAGGCGAGCTTGTTGGTGTTAAAGGAAAAAAATGGCATCCAGAAAAGCCGTATGGTATGGTATTAGTGCCAGGAGGAGCATTTATTATGGGTAAATCTAGTGATGATTTAGCCGGAATACAAGATGCACCTACAAAAACAGTTACTGTAAGATCGTTCTATATGGACGAAACAGAAATTACTAATAGTGAATATCGTCAATTCGTAGAATGGGTTAGAGACTCAACTATTAGAACAAAATTAGCAATCCTAGCAGATGAGGTTGGAGAAACACCTGGTAATGGAGGTATTGGAGAATTTGCATTCAAAGATGCAGATCCTGCTAACATGAATGCTTACGAGCAATACATGTACGATAACTACAGTGGTTTAGGAGAAACTGGTTACGAAGGAAGAAAACTTAATAAAGATGTTGAGTTGTTTTTTGATACAGACGATTATCCAGATGAATATTATGTAGAGGTTATGGATAGTATGTATTTACCATTAGAAGAATCTTATAATGGACAACGTACTTGGGATGTTACTAAATTTGAATTTGAATATACTTATATGGATATTCAAAAAGCAGCAAAAGATAGAAACTTAAGACGTAAAGACGTAATTATTAAAGAATCTGTGCCAATCTATCCTGATACTACAGCTTGGATTAGAGATTTTGCATATTCTTACAATGAGCCAATGCATAACGATTACTTTTGGCATGATGCTTACAGTGATTACCCTGTAGTAGGTGTGTCTTGGAAACAAGCAAAAGCATTCTCTCAATGGAGAACATTAAATAAAAATGGATACCAAAGAGAAAAAGGTAAAGCTTTTGTAAACCGTTTTAGATTACCATCTGAGGCAGAATGGGAATATGCTGCAAGAGGAGGTCTGCAAGGAGGAGATTATCCTTGGGGAGGACCTTACACGTATAACGATAGAGGATGCTTCTTAGCAAACTTTAAACCAAAACGTGGAGATTACGCTGCAGACCAATCATTATATACTGTAGAGGCAGATGCTTACGAAGCTAATGATTTTGGACTATACAATATGGCAGGTAACGTTTCGGAATGGGTAAATGCATCTTACGACCCAAGTTCTTACGAATTTGCATCAACAATTAACCCAAGTGTAAACGATCAAAATAATGAGCGTAAAGTGGTAAGAGGAGGCTCTTGGAAAGATGTTGCTTATTACTTACAAGTAAGCTCAAGAGATTACGAATATGCAGATTCTGCAAGAAGTTACATAGGTTTCAGAACAGTACAAGATTACATGGGAACAGACGTAACAGCAAATTCAAGACGCTAAAAACTAGAATATTAAAACTACTAAATAATTAACTTAAAATTAAAAACTAAAAATTATGGCACAAAAAGGAAATATCACACTAACAAATATGATTTATGGGTTAGGTGCAGCAATCGTTATTGTAGGAGCGTTATTTAAAATTCAGCACTGGCCTTATGGTTCAGAAATTCTTACAATAGGTATGATTGTTGAAGCTTTGGTATTTACATATTCAGCTTTCGAGAGACAACAATCAGATTTAGATTGGTCTTTAGTATATCCTGAATTAGCAGGAGGACAAGTAACTTCAAAAAAGAAAGCGCTTAAAGAAGAGCCTAAAGATGCAGAAGGTTTATTATCTAAAAAATTAGACAATTTATTAAAAGACGCAAAAATTGATGGCGAATTAATGGCAAGCTTAGGGAATAGCATTAAAAATTTCGAAGGCGCTGCAAAAGGAATCTCTCCAACAATAGATGGTATAGCTGCTCAAAAGAAGTATAGCGAAGAAATGTCTTTAGCTGCTGCTCAAATGGAATCTTTAAACAGTTTGTATAAAGTACAAATGGAAGCTGCAAATCGTCAAGCAACTATTAATGAGGAGACTGTTGAAAACGCATCTAAATTAAAAGAGCAAATGCAATCATTAGCATCTAACTTATCTTCTTTAAATGGAGTTTATGGTGGAATGTTATCTGCAATGAACAAAAACTAATTAGTAATTAGGTATTTACTATAATAATAACTTAAAAAAAACTAATTAGACATGGCAGGAGGAAAAGCGTCCGCAAGGCAGAAAATGATTAACTTGATGTATTTGGTATTCATCGCAATGATGGCTATGAATATGTCAAAAGAAGTACTATCCGCATTTGGATTAATGGAAGCAAAGTTTTCTAGAGCAAATGAAGATACTACAGAAAGAAACGAAACATTATTAGCAGATTTAGAAACTAAAGCTGAAGAGAAACCAGAAGAATTTATGGTTCCTGCAGCTAAAGCTAAACAAATTAGTATTGTTTCAGATAAGTTTTACAAATACATAGAAACTTTAAAAGTAGATTTGTTAAAACAAGGTAAATATTCTATAGATTCTGAAACTGGTAAATTACCATTTGAAGCTATGGATAAAACAGACATTTTAGATGAAGCTTGGTTTACTGGAGATCGTTTAACGAAGAAAGGTGATGAGGTTATGGCTAGAATTAATGCTTATAAATCTGATGTTAAAGAAATTCTTGGAGACGATGTAAAGTATAGCAAAGCATTAAATAGTTTTGAAGAATTATTTAGTACAGCTCAAGAAGAAAACAAAGACGGAAAGAAAATTGATTGGTTAAATTACCATTTTCAAGGATTTCCAGCAATTGCATCTTACACTAAGTTAACTGCAATGCAAAATGATGTTAAAGTTACAGAAGCTAATATGATGAACCTTTTCTTAGGTAATACATTAACAGATGCTGTTTCGCTTAACAAATATCAAGCAATTATATTAGCTGACAAATCTGCGTTTTTCGCTGGAGAAAAATTCCAAGGAAAAGTAGTAATTGGAAAATATGCTAAAGTACCACCAACAAAGTTAGTGGTTCAAGGAAAAGAGATTAACCTATCAGAAGCTATTGACTCTACAGGAGCCGCAACTTTAGATTTTAATGTAGGTAACGTTGGAGAGCATGAAATTGATGGTAAATTTACGTTCTTAGAAGATGGTAAGCCTTTAGAAATTGATATTAAAGGAAACTATGTAGTAGTACCAAGACCAAACTCTGCAACTATATCTGCAGATAAAATGAATGTTGTATATCGTGGTGTAACAAACCCAATGACAATTTCTTTTGCAGGTGTTCCAGATAATAAAGTATCTGCATCTGGATCAGGTTTAAGTAGAGGTTCAGGAGCTGGAAAATACAACATGGTACCAACTTCTGGTAAAGAAGTAACTATTAATGTAAGTGCAACTTTAGACGATGGATCAAGAGCTAGTGATAGCAAAACATTCCGTATTAAAGATATTCCTAAGCCAACTGGTCAATTAGCTGGTGTAGCTTCAGGAAAATTACCAAGAAACAATGTTGAGATTGGTACAGTTAAAGCTATTTTAGAAGATTTTGATTTCGAATTACCATTACGTGTAACCGGATTTAAATTTAAAGCACCTGGTCAGCCAAGTGTAACTGTAAGTGGTAATAAACTTAATGGTGCAGCAAAAAACGCATTACGTAAAGCTAAACGTGGAGACGCTGTACAGATATTTGATATTAAATCAACAAGTTCAGGGCCAAGAATTAAACCAGCTTCGCCAATAGTTATAGAGTTGGCTAACTAACCAAACTTTGTAATAATAATAAATAAAAAAAATAAACAATGAATTTTAAATCTTTATTATCAATCCTTTTAGGTGTTTGCTTTACATCTACTGTCTTTGCTCAAGCAAATATTTTAAATGCAAAGAGCCCAGAAGAGATTGGAGTGAAAACTTTAGCTCAGTTAGAGCTAGACAATGATGGACCATTACCTTACGGTTATGTAGATGATAGAGACATCATGTATTCTAAAATGACTTGGGAAAAAGTGGTTTTAGACGAACGTGTTAACTTTCCTTTATATTACCCTGTAGATACCAATAATATTGGTAGCAATAGAAGATCACTTTACGATGTTTTAACTACAGCAATACGTAATGGAGATATAGAAAACGTTTACGATGACTCTTACTTTACAGGTAAAAGAACTCAAAAAGATTTAAGAGACATTACAACAAAAATCGATACTTTAGATATTGGTTACGATCAATTTAACTCAGATGGATACGTGGATCCTGAGTATATTGTTAAAAGAGAGATTTCATCTTACGATGTTAGTGCTTATTTAATAAAAGGACTTTGGTATTTCGACAAGCGTCAAGGAGAATTAAAGTTTAGACTATTAGGTATTGCTCCAGCAGCTGCAGATGTTAACTTTATAGACTCTAATGATGAGGCTAATAAAGAGCCAAACCCTCTATATTGGATCTTTTATCCAGATGCAAGAGAGGTGTTGCACGAAGCTAAATCTTTTAATAACAAGAATAGCTCTACTCCTTTTTCTTTCGATCACTTATTAAACTCAAGACGATTTAATGGGATTATTTACAAAGAAGAAAATGTGTATGGCGATCGTAAAGTTGAAGAATATATTGCTGAAAATGCATTAATGCAACTTTTAGAATCTGAACGTATTAAAGAAAAAATAAGAAATTTTGAAATGGACATGTGGTCATACTAATCACAATCCATAATTAATATTAAAAAGCGCTCACTTTTTCAGTGAGCGCTTTTTTTATGTTATTTAGAGCCAAGTGAAGAATCTCAAATAATTAAACACTCAATTGTACTATGTTTTTTGTACGAAATATGAGAAAGATTCTCACTTAAGTAAGTATTACTATTTTATTATGTATAACTATATTTGCACTTAATGAAAAAAGTAGATTATATAATTGTAGGTTGCGGTTTAGCAGGCATAGCGTTTTGCGAGCAACTTATTTCTAATAAAAAAACGTTTGTTGTTTTTGACAATAACTCCCAACAGTCTTCAACAGTTGCTGGTGGTTTATACAATCCTGTAACCTTAAAACGATTTACTCCTGTTTGGCAGAGCAAAGCACAATTAGCCTTGGCTTTACCTATGTATTCTAAAATAGAAGAGCGACTAAACATAACATTAGATTATAAAATACCAGTACGACGACGCTTCACTTCTTTAGAAGAACAAAATAATTGGTTTTCTAAATCAGATCGCGAAGGACTTTCAGATTACATGTCTTTAAATATTCATAAAAACACCAATCAATTTATAAATGCTGAATTTGGTTTTGGAGAAGTTTTAGAAACAGGAAGAATAGATACTACACTGCTAATTTCTGTATATAAAAAAGACTTAATTAGTAAAAATTTGCTTTTAGAAGAAACTATTGATTATGAAGATTTACAAATTCAAAAAGATTTAGTTTCATATAAAAACCTATCAGCAACACATATCGTTTTTGCTGAAGGTTATGGTTTAAAAAACAATCCGTTTTTCAATACACTACCATTACAAGGTAGTAAAGGAGAGCTGGTAGCTATTAAAGCTCCAAATTTAAACTTAGATTTTGTTTTAAAATCTAGTGTATTTATTATTCCGTTAGGGAATGATATTTACAGAATAGGCTCCACTTACGAACGTACAGATAAAACAAATACAATTACACCCAAAGCTAAAGAAGAGCTCTTAAGCAAACTAAAAACAATTATATCATGCGATTTTGAAGTTGTAAATCAAGTTGCAGGAATTAGGCCAACAGTTAGTGATAGAAAACCACTGGTTGGAACACACAATACATTTAAAAATGTTCATGTTTTAAACGGTTTAGGTACAAGAGGTGTAATGATTGCACCTTATGTCGCTAATCAGTTATATCAATTAATAGAAAACAATATTCAATTAGAAGAGGTTATAAATTACAATAGATTTAAAACTATTTCTTAGCTAAATTTTTATTATAACTCATAAAGAGGTTAATCCAGATATTACGAGACACTCTAACAATTATTGGGTAAAATACAATTAGAGTCGCAACAATAGCTATAAAAGCAGTAGTTGTAGAACTTTTTAAAAACACATAGCTAATTACAAAAGCAGCAACAGCAAAAGCAATACCAACACCATAACTTACATACATAGAGCCATAAAAAAACGAAGGCTCAATTTTATATTTTGTATTACAATTGCTACAACGTTCGTGCATTCTAAATAATTGTGACAATGCGTAAGGATTAGGATTTGTGTACATAGATTCCTCATGGCATTTAGGGCAAACACCTGTTAAAATCCCATATATTTTATTACCTTTTTTAAACATATTATTTAGTGTATTTTTGCATTCTTAAAATCATTTACAAAATTACGTTTTCTTAGGTTAAACTAAGTAACATAAGTTACAATTCTATGCTAAATATTCATAATTTATCCATCTCTTTTCAAGGAGAATATTTGTTTGAGGACATCACCTTTAAATTAGGAAATGGCGACAGAGTGGGACTTATTGGTAAAAATGGAGCAGGTAAATCTACAATGCTCAAAATATTATCTAAGGAGTTAGAGCCAGATTCTGGCCAAATTGCAGCAGATAAAGAATTAAAAACTGGGTTTCTAAAACAAGATATTGATTTCGTTTTAGGACGTACTGTTCTAGAAGAATCTTACCAAGCCTTTACCGAAATTAAAGCATTAGAAGCTAAAATGGAGGATATAAATACCCAATTAGCAGAACGTACAGATTACGAAAGTGAAGGCTATAATCAATTAATGATTGATTTAAATGAAGTACAACACCAATACGAAATAATTGGAGGTTATAACTATCAAGGCGAAACCGAAAAAATTCTTCAAGGATTAGGATTTAAACGCCAAGATTTCGAAAAACTAACAGATACGTTTTCAGGTGGATGGCGAATGCGAATAGAATTGGCCAAATTATTACTTCAAAACAACGATGTATTACTACTCGATGAGCCTACAAACCACTTAGATATAGAATCTATTATTTGGTTAGAAGGATTTCTTAAAAATTATCCAGGAGCAGTAGCAATTGTTTCTCACGATAAAATGTTTTTAGATAACGTAACTAACAGAACTATTGAAATTTCTTTAGGACGTATATACGATTATCCAAAACCATACACGCAGTATTTAGTATTGCGAAACGAAATTAAAACACAACAATTAGCCTCGCAAAAAAACCAGCAAAAGCAAATAGAACAAACCGAAAAGCTAATCGAAAAATTTAGAGCCAAAGCTAGTAAAGCAACTATGGCACAATCACTTATTAAAAAACTCGATAAAATAGATCGTATTGAGGTTGATGAGGACGATAATAGTGTTATGACTTTAAATTTTCCTGTATCTATAACGCCAGGAAAAGTAGTGGTTGAAGCAGAGAATATTTCTAAAAACTATGGCGATAATCAAGTATTATCTAATGTGAGTTTAATGATAGAACGCGATGTAAAAACGGCATTTGTTGGACAAAACGGACAAGGTAAATCTACATTAGCTAAAATTTTAGTTGGCGATATAGAGCACGATGGAGTACTTAAATTAGGCCATAATGTGCAAATTGGCTATTTCGCACAAAACCAAGCCGAATATCTCGATGGGACTAAAACTGTTTTAGATACCATGATTGATGCTGCTAACGAAACCAATAGAAGCAAAGTTAGAGATATTTTAGGATCCTTTTTATTTCGTGGAGACGAAGTAGAAAAATATGTAAGAGTACTATCTGGTGGTGAGCGTAACCGTTTAGCATTAGCAAAGTTAATGTTACAACCTTTTAACGTGCTTATAATGGATGAGCCTACAAACCACTTGGATATAAAATCTAAAAATGTTTTAAAAGATGCGCTACAACGTTTCGAAGGAACTTTAATTTTAGTTTCGCACGATAGAGACTTTCTACAAGGCTTAACAGATACAGTTTACGAGTTTAAAGACGAAAAAATAAAGCAATACTTAGGAGATATCGATTATTATTTAGATAAACGCCAAGTTGATAATTTACGCGAAGTCGAAAAACGAACGGTTGTAAAAACAACTCCTAAAGTTACCAACAAACAATCTTACGAAGATCAGAAAAAACTAAAATCACTTAATAATAGACTAAGCAATACAGAATCTAAAATCAATCAATTAGAAAAAGAAATTAAAGAGATTGATGTTGAACTTGCGGTTAATTACGATAAAACTGTAGCTAAAGAAGGCTTTTTCGATAATTATCAAGCCAAAAAAGATAAACTTGCAAAATTGATGGAAGATTGGGAAGATATTACACTTCAGTTAGAGGCTTTTAATTAGTCTTTTTTAAGGTTTTTTTAACGTCTTTAGGCTAAACTAAAGTATAATTTTGCAGTCAAACCATCAAAACCAAATTAATGCGCAAAATTATACTTTCCATAGTAGGTATTTTACTTATTGTTGCTTCGTTTTTATTATCTAAAAAATTAATTGACAGTAAAAACAAACCTAAGCCAGTTGTTGCAAAAGTGGTTAAAACAGTATTTACAGATACTGTTAAAAACGCTACAATTCCTATAATTATTCCAGCAAATGGAAGCTTAAGAGCCAAGCAACGCGTAGAGTTGTATTCTGAGGTTCAAGGTATTTTTCGTTCTGGCAGCCACTTGTTTAAAGCAGGTCAAACCTATCGTAAAGGTCAAACATTAATTCGTGTAGATGCTTCAGAGTATTACGCAAGTGTGCAATCCTCAAAAAGTAATTTATACAATTCTATTGCTGCAATAATGCCAGATTTACGTTTGGATTTTCCAGAGGTATTCCCTAAATGGCAATCGTATTTAAATGGTTTCGATTTAAATAAAACAACACCAAAATTACCAGAAATGACTTCAGAAAAAGAAAACTATTTCATTACTGGTCGTGGCATTGTTACCAATTATTACAATGTAAAAAATTTAGAGCAACGTCTAGCAAAATATACTATTGCTGCACCTTTTTCAGGTATTTTAACTGAAGCTTTAGTTACAGAAGGCTCTTTAATTAGAAACGGACAAAAATTAGGTGAGTTTATAAATCCTTCGGTTTACGAAATGGAAGTGGCCATTAGCGAAAGTTTTGCCGAAATTTTAAAAGCAGGAGAAACTGTAACCTTAACTAATTTAGATGAAACTGAAACATACAAAGGTGTAATTTCTAGAGTTAACGGAAGCATAGATGCCTCAACACAAACCATAACAGCTTTTATAGAGGTTAAGGATGAGAACCTTAAGGAAGGCATGTTTTTAGAAGCCAATTTAAAAGCACAAAGTATAGAAAATGCTATAGAAATTGATAGAAATCTATTAACAGATAATCAAGAAATATTTATTGTTAAAGATAGTATTTTAGCTGTTTTACCTGCAAAACCAATACATTTTTCAGAGTCTAAAGTAGTTTTAAAAGAAGTGCCAAACGGAACAATTATTTTAAAACGGCCTGTTCCTGGTGCTTTTGCTGGTATGCTAATAAAGCCTTACGTGGAACGCGAAAACTCTAATGAAACAGCAACAAAATGAGAAATATAATCACCTATTTTATTAAGTATCATGTTGCAGTAAACGTTATTATTTTAGCGTTTCTTTTCTTGGGTGTTATTGGAATATTTTCACTTAAATCATCATTTTTTCCTTTAACCGAATCTAAAATAATAAATGTAAGTGTGGTTTATCCAGGTGCTTCACCACAAGAGATAGAAGAAGGTATTGTACTTAAAATCGAAGATAATTTAAAAGGATTAAAAGGCATCGATCGAGTAACGTCTGTATCTAGAGAAAATAGTGGAACTATTACTGTAGAAATTGAAAAAGGCGAAAATTTAGATTTCATGCTGCTTGAAGTTAAAAACGCAGTAGATAGAGTGCCAAGTTTTCCTACAGGAATGGAGCCTTTAGTGGTCTCTAAACGAGAGGTGGTAAGAGAAACAATTTCTTTCGCTTTAAGCGGAAAAGACATTCCGTTAGCAACCTTAAAACAGTTAGGGCGACAAGTTGAAAACGATTTACGTACCATAGAAGGTATTTCGCAAATAGAAATTTCTGGTTATCCAGAAGAAGAAATTGAGATTGCTGTAAACGAGTTAGATTTACTAGCCTATAATCTCACCTTTAACGATGTTGCACGAGCTGTAAGTACATCAAACATTTTAGTTACTGGAGGAAACATTAAAACCAATAACGAAGAGTTTTTAATTAGAGCTAATAATAGAGAATATTACGCAGACGATTTGTCAAATATTATTATAAAAGCTTCTGCAGATGGTAAAGTGGTGAGACTAAAAGACGTTGCTATAGTAAGAGATCGTTTTTCTGAAACTCCAAATGCAACCTATTTTAATCAAGAATTATCCTTAGATATTAGTATAACTAGTACTAATAACGAAGATTTAATTTCCTCTGCAGATAATGTAAAGGAGTATATAGAAACCTACAATCAAAAAAATACTAATGTTAGATTAGATGTTGTAAGAGATCTATCCATAACATTAAAACAACGTACTAAGCTGTTATTAGAAAATGCTTTAGCAGGTATTTTATTGGTACTCCTATTTTTATCTTTATTTTTAAATACAAGATTAGCGTTTTGGGTAGCGTTTGGTTTACCAATTTCATTTTTAGGAATGTTTGTTTTTGCCAGCCAATTTGATGTCACCATAAATGTATTATCGCTTTTTGGTATGATTATCGTAATTGGTATTTTGGTAGATGATGGCATTGTAATTGCAGAAAATATTTACCAGCATTACGAAAAAGGTAAAACGCCAAAACAAGCTGCAATAGATGGTACAATGGAAGTAATTCCTCCAGTGGTATCTGCTATTATTACTACAATTTTAGCCTTTTCATTATTTTTCTTTTTAGACAGTAGAATTGGTGAGTTTTTTGGAGAAGTTTCCGTTATTGTTATTTTAACTCTCTTAGTTTCACTAATAGAAGCACTTATTATATTACCTGCGCATTTAGCACATTCTAAAGCATTAAGACCTCAAAAACAAGAAGAAAATCCTTCAAAATTAAAACGCTTTTTTCATGTAATGAGAGGTGTAAATAGAGCAGGAGATAGATTTATGAAGTATTTAAGAGATGCCATTTATGCACCAACTTTAGATGCTGTACTTAAACATAAATTATTTGCATTTGGAATTTTTGTCGCCTTATTTATATTAACCTTTGGTTCTTTAAGAGGAGGAATAATTAATACTGCTTTTTTTCCAAGAATAGCAAGTGATGCAGCTAATATTGAGTTAGAAATGCCAGCAGGAACTAATGTTAAAATAACAGATTCTATTATTTCTATGATAGAAGAAAAATCCTTTATAGTAAACAAAGAGCTCACCGAAAAATATTTAAAAGGCACAGGAAAACAACTGTTTGAAAACACCATAATTAACATTAATAGCAGCTCTAGTGCAAGATTAAGAATAAACTTATTGCCTGGTGAAGAGCGTCCAGATGCTATTCAATCTTTTATGGTAACTAATAGGTTGCAAGAGTTAGTTGGTCCAGTAATTGGAACAGAGCGTTTAATTTATGGTTCTGGTGGTAACTTTGGTGGTAGTCCAGTGTCTGTGTCGCTGTTAAGTAATAATATAAACGAGTTAAAAGCCTCTAAAAAAGAATTAAAAAGCTATTTAGAATCTAATCCATTACTTAAAGATATTGCAGATAATGATCCTGTAGGTATTAAAGAAATTAGATTAGAATTAAAAGAAAGCGCTTACTTATTAGGCTTAGATTTAAGTACAGTAATGAGCCAAATTCGTGCAGGATTCTTTGGAGCTCAAGCACAGCGTTTTCAACGAGGACAAGACGAAATTAGAGTTTGGGTACGTTACGATAGAGACAATAGAAACTCTATTAACGATTTAGACGATATGCGTATTTTAACACCAACAGGAGAACGCGTTACTTTTAAAGATATAGCAAGTTATAGTATTGTTCGTGGAGAAGTTGCCATTAACCACTTGGAAGGACAAAGAGAAATTCAGGTATTTGCAGATTTAAAAGATCCAAGTACAAGTGCAACAGATATTACTGAGGATATTCGAACTAATTTTATACCACAATTGCAATCTAAATATCCAACAATAACAGCATCATTCGAAGGTCAAAACCGTGAAGCAGGAAAATTAATTGGCTCTTTACAAGTTGCAGGAGGTATTATTTTATTACTTATTTATTTCACTATAGCTTTTACTTTTAGGAGTTACTCACAACCATTATTATTAATGTTGTTAATCCCTTTTAGTTTAACGGCAATTGCTTGGGGACACTGGTTATTAGATTTCCCTGTAAACGTATTATCACTATTAGGTATTATTGCCTTAATAGGTATTATGGTTAACGATGGTTTAGTATTAATAGGACGTTTTAACAACAATTTAAAAGAAGGGATGACCTTTGATTTGGCACTGTCTGAGGCTGGTAAATCGCGTTTTAGAGCTATTTTCTTAACCTCATTAACTACAGTTGCAGGTTTAGCACCATTATTAATGGAAAAAAGCAGACAAGCACAATTTTTAAAACCTATGGCAATTTCCATATCTTTTGGTATCGCTTATGCAACAGTTTTAACACTATTAGTATTGCCTTTATTTTTATCGTTTAGCAATAATATAAAGAAAAACACAAAGTGGTTAGCAACAGGTAATGCTATTTCTAAAGAAGAAGTAGAACGCGCTATAATAGAACAAAAAGAAGAAAATGAACATTAAGAATAGTTTAATTTTAGCCATATTATTGTGTGTTTCTTTAGGATATGCGCAAAAAATTCTTACTCCAAACGAAGCTGTAGCATTAGCTTTAAAAAATAATTACGATATTCAAATAGCTACAAATGCTGTTGAAATAGCCGAAAATAATACGAGTATTTTAAATTCTGGTTATTTACCAACTTTAACAGGTAATGCAGGCACAACCTATAATTTAGATACTACTGAAGCAGAGTTTTCTAACGGAACAACCACAACATTAAATGGTGCAGAAAGTTCGCGTTATAATGCATCATTAAATTTAAATTATACCATTTTTGATGGCTTAGGAAGGCGTTATAACTACAAAAGTTTAAAACAACAATATCAACTATCAGAGCTACAAGCACGCGAAACCATAGAAAATACAATTGTTCAATTATTTTCTGTGTATTACGAGGTGGCTCAACAAGCAGAAAACCTCTCTGCTTTAGAAGAAACTCTAAAAATTACTAAGGATAGGTTGGTAAGAGCGCAATATCAATTCGATTATGGACAAAACACTAAGCTAGGTGTCTTAAATGCAGAAGTAGATATTGTAACAGATAGTATAAATATTATAAATGCTAAACAGCAATTAAAAAATGGAAAACGCGATTTAAACGTTGTTTTAGGTGCTGCTTTACAAGAGGATTTTAATGTAGAAACAGAAATAAATTTTGCTCTACAATTTCAAAAAGACAGTTTATTACAAAAAGCTAAAACAAGAAATATAGCTTTACTACAAAACGAAAAAAACATAGCCATTAGCCAATTAAATATTAAATCTATAAAATCCGCATATTTACCAACGGTTGGTTTGGTAGGTAGTTATGGATGGAATAAAAACAATAATAATGCGGCTTCGTTTGTTTCGGGCTCTATAAACACTGGTCTCTCTGCAGGTTTAAACTTAACTTGGACTATTTTTGATGGTGGAAATACAATAACTAGAGAAAGAAATGCGAAAGTGAATTTGGAAACTCAACAGCTTCAAAAAAACAATATACTAATTGGTATAACACGTAATTTTAATAATGTTTGGGATAATTATAAAAACAAATTAGAGATTTATAATCTTCTAGAAAACAATATAACTACAGCGCAAAATAATTTTAATCGTACCCAAGAAAAATTTAAAATCGGACAAGTCAACTCCATTGAGTTTAGGCAAGCACAAATAGACTTGCTTAATGCAGAATTAACCAGGAATCAGGCAAAATTTTCAGCTAAATTAGCCGAATTAGAATTGTTGCAATTAAGCGGTCAATTATTAGAGGTCAACTTCTAAAACAAAGCATTCAATTTCAATGTCATACGTCGAAAATCACTGAACGCGTTATTCTCAAAATTATCTATTTCCGACCAACAACACCTTTTTTTACGCCAAATGTTAACGTTTTGTGTGTTTAGTCGAAAACATTTGCCAATAAACGACTTGGAGGTTATATTTGATTAAGATTAACACCCAAATCTAACCAACCTATGAAATCACTATCATTAACATTCGCTTGTTTTTTTGCAACTATTTTATCGTTTGCAAACGTGTCTTCAAACGAAAAAGAAGCCTTAATTGCCTTGTATAATTCAACCAATGGAAGTGAGTGGACAAACACTTGGGATTTAGAAACACCAGTACATACTTGGTATGGTGTAACGATAGAAAATAATCAAATTGTAGCTTTAGATTTACAATTTAACAACTTAAACGGAAGCTTACCACAGGCAATAGGTAACTTAACTTATATTAAGCATATTAATTTAGCATTAAATAAAATCGAAGGTCAATTACCTTCAACAATTGGTAATTTAGAAAACCTTGAAACTTTAGAATTATTTATTAATAAAATTGAAGGTGCAATACCAGTAGAAATAGGAAACCTAGATAACTTAAAAGAATTAAAGTTATATGCTAATAAAATTTCAGGAGCATTACCAAGCACAATAACGCAATTAAAAAACCTAGAAGTATTATTATTAGGAAGTAACTTTTTAACAGGAACATTGCCAGAAGATATTAATAAACTTCAGAATTTAGAACGTTTTAGTGTTATAGATAACGAGTTAACAGGACAATTACCAATAGCGATTACTGAAATCTCTACTTTAAAAGAATTAATGTTGTCAGATAATAACTTCCATGGAGCAGTACCAACAGAATTTACAGCATTAAATAATTTAAACGTGTTAATGCTAAGCGATAACAATTTTAATAAAGACTATGTAAGCGTTGTTAAAGATGACGTTATTAATACAAATAATTTAAATGTAAATTCTCTTTTTGAAACGTCAACACGTTTCGCAGAACTTGAAGAAGAAGAGGATTAATTATATGTGTTTATAGATTGAAAGTCAAAAAAGAGGAAGCTTTGCTTTCTCTTTTTTTTTACCTTTAAACAAAAAAATGTTCGAACACCATTTTCAATGTCCTTATTGTTGGGAAACCATTTCAATGCTATTAGATCCAAGTGTTAATCAGCAAACTTATGTAGAAGATTGTGAGGTGTGTTGCAATCCAATACAATTAACACCTGTTTTTGAATCTGCAGAACTTGTTGGTTTTGATGCAATTAATATAGAGCAATAATTTTTATATTTAAATGCTTGTAATATCTAAAAAGGATTGTATATTTGCAGTCCGAAATAATTGGTCGGCATTATGAACCGAAAGTTTATGCTCAACTAGTTTGTGTATCACTAAGTAAATTATTTCAAAATTAAAATCGCGGGATAGAGCAGTAGGTAGCTCGTCGGGCTCATAACCCGAAGGTCACAGGTTCGAGTCCTGTTCCCGCTACTAAGTAAGAGTAATCAGAAATGGTTACTCTTTTTTTATGCAGTAAAGTCAAGTAACACAGTACTTATCAAATTCTACTCTCTTTTCAATTCTTATAGCTTTTCTAAAATTTAGGCATACTTAAAGGGTTGCAACTTTTAATAGATGGGTTGCATATATTTTATTTAATAATAATCACAAAAAAACTAAACAATAACTATGGCTAATAGAGTCAAAACACTATTTGTTATATCCAAGAGTAGGATTAACAAAAAAGGGTTAGTTCCTATTATTTGTAGGCTAACTTTAAAAGGAAAAAGAAAACCTTTTTCAACTGGATTATTTATTGAACCAGATTATTGGAATAGTAAACAACAACAAGCTATTCCCAACAATAAGGAAAATAACTTTATTAACACACAGTTAGGTCTGATTAAACAACAAATTAATCAGGCTTTTTTATTTCTACAGGTTAATCAAGATGTGTTTGATGTAGAAGATGTTTATTTACAATTTAAAGGAAAGAGTATTAAGTCTGAAAAGACTTTGTTAGAGGTGTTTGATTTACATAATAAGCGCATGAATAAGCTAATTGGTATAGACTATACCAAATCTACTTATAGCAAGTTTATAGAGGCTAAAAAACATACATATGAATTTATAAAACACCAATATAATCGAAATGATATTTTACTAGAGAAGATAAATATGAAGTTTATAACAGATTTTGACTATTACTTAAAATCTGAAAAAGGTCATAAACAAATCACTATAAATAAAAGTATACAAAGATTGCGTAAAATAGTCAAACTTGCATTAGCTGAAGGTTATTTAAAACTAGACCCTTTCATTATGTATAAGCCTAAAAAATATGAACGAAAAGTAATCTTTTTAGATACTAAAGAACTAAGTAAACTAGAAGAACATACTTTTGCTCAAATCAGATTACAACAAGTAAAGGATATGTTTGTTTTTTGTTGTTATACTGGTTTAGCTTATGCAGAAATGTATGCATTATGTAGTAAACATATTGTTGAAGGATTTGATGGTAATATGTGGATACAAATGTATAGACAAAAGACTGGTTCTAAGGTGTCTATTCCTTTACTTCCGAAAGCTTTAGTAATTTTGAATAGGTATAAAGAGGAGTGTGGCAATGATAAAATGCTTCCAGTTATATCTAACCAGAAATTTAATTCTTATCTAAAAGAAATAGCAGAAGTGCTAGGGATAGAAAAGAGACTTACACATCATATAGCTAGAAAGACTTTTGCAACTACAGTACTCTTATACAATGATGTGCCTATGGAAATTGTTTCGGAGTTATTAGGTCATTCAAAAGTAGATATTACTCAAAGACATTATGCTAAAGTAGTACAAAAAAAAGTAAGTGAGCATGTTCAAAGATTAAGTGAAAAACTTAAAAATTAGAGTGCAAAAACTTCTTTGTTATGCCATTGAAGTGACTCTGGAGATGGAAACCATGTAACTTTATTGGGTAATATAATTTGCTTACCATTAAATTGTGATAATGAAAAGACAGATTCATTTTCTTTTATAGTGGGTGAAATTCTAACAATATAGTCTTGGTTTATGGTTATTAAACCTCTATCAAAAGCTCTATGTAAATTTGGAGATAAGGAAATTCCATTAGGGATTGTATCATCATTTGAAATGCTAAATGGTATGATGTGACAGGCATCAATCATTTGTGCATTTTGTGATGATTCAATCCTCATTCCAGAAATACAACAACTGTAATTATAGATTTTGGGTATTGTTTTTTTAAATAAACCTCCTCTAATAAATAGTTCTTCTTCATATTCATCATCATCTAAAGTTATTCTTAACTGTTTTAGATGACTTTGATATTCTGCTTTATCATCATTTAAAATTTGTTCTTCAATTTTTACTTCTTCACTATTTGTATGATTAGTGTTGTATTGGGATTTTGTACTAGGGAAATATTCATTTAGTAAAAAATCTTCTAGTACACTTCTTGTTAAAGTATCTAATAATAAGATGAACAAATTTTTATCAATTTCTGCAAATGCTATAGATTCTTTAAGATTTTTAAAACTCTTGATGCTTTTTGATTTATTTACTTTTAGTTCCATACCAGGTTTAGTGACTAAAAACCAAAAAGGTTCACTTCGCATATGGAAAAATGGTAATGCAAAATTAGGAATATGTTCAGTATCTACTAGATTTTTCCAATTTTCTTTATAAGCTAAAAGCAATTCTGGAGTAATATGAATTCTTTTAGAATTAATAATCCCTTTTTTAATTAATTGTATTATTGTTATGAGCAAGATTGGTTTATGTGGAGCTCTTCCTAAACCTTTGTTAAAACCTCTGTTTAATTTCTTAAAGAGATTAATATATATAGATAATTGTTCATTCATTTAGAATGCTAAATTTAGCATTTTATTATTAGGTCTTTCAAAATTATTAAAATTAATTAATAAGAATTGAGAGTGTTACACTAAATTTATAACACAGTAAATTTATTATATGAAACTTCCAAATATCCACTTTCAAGATTTTCCTGTTGATTTTAAAAAAATTGAGTCTAGTGATTTTTCAACTTATCTAACAAGTAAAAAGATACTTATTAAACCTAATGATAAAGGTTATATTAATGAATCATTACAGGATAGTACGGATATCAATGAAAAGAATACAGTTGTAATAAATGCTGCAGTAGGACAAGGTAAAACCACCTCAATTATTAAAATAGTAAAGAGGTTTTATGAAGCAAAGGATGAAGACTATTTAATCTTTGTAGCTTCTCCTTTTGTAAGTTTAGTTGAACAGTATTATAATAAAATAATAGCTGAAGGTGTGCCTGAAAGTCAGGTTTATAGATATGAATTTATTGGTGAGAGAAATAATGTTTCATATTTAAATAAGAAAGTTCAAATAATAACAGTAAATGGTTTACTTGGTAACCCAGGAGAAGATGCATTTGTAAATTCTCAAGCTAAAAGAGATTACTTAAATAACTTAGTTGAGAATTGTAAATTGAAAAAGAGAAAAGTGGTAATTATCTATGATGAGATACATGATGCTGTTCATAATTTTAAACAGGAGTATATTTTTAATTTATGGAAATGGAAGGACGTGATTCATAAGAATTTTGTGTTGAGTGCTACATACAGTGAAGCTTCAAAAATAGTTATAGAGTATCTAGCAGAACTAACAAATAAAAGTATTAAAATTATTGAATCTGAAAGAGTTAGAATACCTAGAAATCAGAGTGCTCTTTATTTACATTACAATCCATCTTTATATTATAAAAGTGATAATGAAGGATTGGTTAGAGTGGTAAAAGATATAGTATCTAGAGGTAAAGAGATAGATGTTTTATGTTACTCAAAGAACTTAGCAGATGCTATAATATCAAAGAAAAATACAGGAGTTGGTAAAGTATTATATGATAAATATGAAATTTTAAATAACTGCACATCTGATTTAAGAATTAACCAAAGGTTAGGGAGGTTAGAGGTAAAAAATAGGTTTGATAATTCTAAGTGTAATATTGGAACTAATTTTAAAACAGGTGTAAGTATTGAAAAAAAGAATCATGCATTTTTGATAATTCTGCCTCCTAAAGGTTCAATGTTGCCTTTTAAAAATTTACAAGGGATATTTACTGGAGGAGTAAATTCTATTATTCAAGCTTTAGCTAGGCAAAGGAAAAGAGGAGGTGAAATACACGTAATATTACCTCCTCCAGATGAGTTTGATTATGCTACTCTGCCATTCAAAAAGAATAGGGTGCAATACAATAATTTTGTTGAGTTTTATGATTTGGTTAAATCTAAATCAAAGACTAAAGATAAGGTTTTACATATACCAACTGGGCTTCAAAATATGCTTATTTATGATTTTTATGAGAATAAGTTAAAGAAGAATATTGAATCTGAAATTAAAGCTGTTAAAGAAGCTAATAGAGTTGATAAATTAAGTTTAAAATTTCCAGATTTTAAATCATATGTTTTGAACCATGGAGAAGAATATCTTGCACAGTCATTTAAATTTTCAGGAGGAGATTTATCAGCATTTATAACCTATTCTGCAATAACTAATCAATTTGTCAACTGCAATTTTAGTGGTTTTACTTCTAATTCAACTTTTACTTTTGAAGAGAATAAAATACAAATGCTTCTTGGTTTGTATTTTGAAAATTACGTAAGTGAAGATATGTATGAAACATATAGGAGTCTTAATGATTTTAATTTTTATTTAGATTTTAAAAATGATTTTTTTGAGTATAATGTAAGATTTATAAAAAATGCTAAATCTATACCAATTAAAGTCAATAATAATCCTGAAATAGAAGCACATATTATAGGTTTTGTTCAAAGATTCCTTTACCCAAATAGTAAATTCACCAAATCTATATTTTATTTAAATGGAGATTTATTTGATTATACTTATCAAAGGAAGGACTATTTTTTATCATGTCTTTCACATGTGAGTGAAGTTGATTTGTCAATTGAAAACATAATTAGGGTTAATTCATTTAAAACTTTAGCGTACTTTAGAAATAAATTGATTACTAATATTAAGATTGGTTCTACAGTTAGAAAAGGAGAATTTGAGTATCTTCCAAAATCACCATTTGCAGAATTTGTATTGGATTCAGAGGTTCAAATATTTGAAGATATGATTGATTATTTTATCAATGAAGATTATTTCATTAAAAACAATGTTTTTAAATTCAACCAAACTAGATTCAAAAGTACTTATACCACTAAACAAAAAATAAAGTCATTTTATTCAAAAATTCTTTTAGTTGATTTTTTTGAAACTAGTGATTATAAATTGACTATAGGAACTAGAAGCCATGTAAAGATTATTAATGCTATATATGAAATTCCAAAATCCTGTGAAGTTTTAGAACTTATTTCTCTGCCAAGATCTATTCATTCAGAGGAATTTTATAAAAACAATACATATAAAGTTGTTGAAGGGGTTTTAGTAAAAGAATAAATCCGTCCAATTTTGTGTTTTTACTATATAGGTGGGTTTACAAAAGTGGACAATTATAAATGTTTGTATAAATATATTGCTTATAATCTCACAAAAGTTTCCCCTCCTCTTTATAAAACACCTTCCCCTTCAAAATTATATATTTTAACAACGCAGGAGCTCTGGACGAGGAAGTCTGTAAAGAACTTAATCTTTTGTAGATGTAAGCTACACAAAGTTAAGGCTTTCCAAAATAATAATCAAGTCTAAATCAAAAGTTATAGCTAATAGCCATTTCTTGAAAATATCATAAAAAAGCATTTTACATTCCTTGTAAGATGCTTTTTCAATTTAAACTTAACACTAAAACAAATACATATTAACCTTTAAAAAAATAAATTATGAACTTAAGACAATCAGAAAGGAAACTTGCCAAGATAAAAATGGCATTACAAGGAAGTGCAGGAAGTGGTAAAACATATTCTAGTTTACTTCTAGCAAAAGGACTAACTAATGGAGACTTTTCAAAAGTTGCTATTATTGATACAGAAAATGGAAGTGCAGATTTGTATGCTCATTTAGGGCAATATAATGTACTGTCATTAGCTCCTCCTTTTACACCAGAGAAATATGCAGAAGCTATTGATGTTTGTGAAAAAGCAGGGATGGAATGTGTAATAATTGATAGTGCTAGCCATTGCTGGGAGTATCTATTAGACTATCATTCCAAAATGGCAGGCAATTCATTTACTAATTGGGCTAAAATAAAGCCTTTAGAGAAAGTGTTTTTAAATAAAATATTGCAGTCACCTTGCCATATAATTGCTACAATGAGAACTAAACAGGATTACGTGCTTAACCAAAAAGATGGAAAATATGTTCCTGAAAAAGTAGGGTTAAAATCTATTTCTCGTGATGGGACAGATTACGAGTACACTCTAGTTTTTGATATAGACATTAAAAACTTTGCTACTAGTTCTAAAGATAGGACTGGTCTTTTTATGGGAAAGAGTGAGTTTAAAATAAATTCTGCTACAGGTAAGAAGATACTAGATTGGTGTAATAATGGGTTAACTATAGATGATGTGAAAGCTCAAATCAAAAACTGTAAGGATTTAGAGCAATTAAGATTACTATATAAGCAACATTATAACATAAAAGATTTAGAAGATGACTTTAGATTACAAAAGGAGACTATCCAATCTAAAGCTCAATTGTTAAACCCTAAAAATTTCAGTCAAAATGGACACACAAGTCATACACAAGCCTAATCTTTCATTAGTCCCAGTTACACCTGTTATTCAAAAAGAGGTAAGTTCAATACCACTAGTTACAAAGAAGTACAAACAGAACCCATTTATAGAGGCTAATACAAAAAGTGTTAGCCTCTCTCATTTACAAAAGGATTGCATAATTCCAGTCTTTTCAAAAGACAATGAGAAAACTATTGCACATCAAGAGTTTATTGAAGTGGTTCAGGATTCTGTAGGTATATCATTTTCACATCATAGTATAGATGTTCCAGAAGTGCGCATAAGTCATCAAATTAAAGGTAGAACACCTAGTGCAATACATAAGTCTGCTAAAGATTTGTTAGACCACGAAAAGACTATCTATTATGAAAGAATGGCATTTATAATTCGTGTGCCTAGTATTACAGAAACTATTAATGGTGATAAGTTAGCTCTTTGTATAGGTGGAGTACGCGCATATAACAAGGAGAACCTTTATAGCAAGAAGTCTGTAGAGAAGTTTCAAGTTTTTATAGGCTTTCAAAATCTCGTATGTTGTAACTTATGTATTAGTACAGATGGTATGCAGTCAGAAATGCGTGTAGGTAGTGTAAATGAGCTAGCAGTAAAAGTGCAAGAGTTAATTGCCAATTATGATTCAGAAAAGCATTTAAAAGAGATGTTAGCTTTAACTGATTATAGCCTTACTGAAAGACAGTTTGCTCAGCTAATAGGTAGGTCTAGACTTTACAATTATCTAACAAAGAGTGAAAAGATGCAGATTCCACAATTGTTGTTAAATGATGGGCAAGTTTCTACTATAGCTAAAGATTATTATCAAGATGAAAGGTTCTGTAAAAATGAAGATGGAAATATTAATCTTTGGAATGTATATAACCTATTCACATCAGCTAATAAGAGCAGTTATATTGACACTTTTAGTGATAGAAATGTAAATGCATTTGAGTTTACTAATGGACTAGCACAAACTCTCAATGATGATTCTAACCATCATTGGTTTTTGAGTTGAATGATGCCCAACTTCTTTAATTAGAGGTTGGGTTTATTTTATTCCATTTTTTTAATTGAGTAATAGTTGAATACAGATTTTTGGAAAATCTAGGAAGTTTTTTTATTATTGGTCTTCTTAAATTATAATATTTTAAAGGATTAAAATTTGCCTCTGGGTATCTGGAAATATTATTATGGTTATGAGAAATCAAATTAGAGAAATAAATCACTAAAACATGAAAGTTTTCATTTAACATCTCACTAAGAATTTTTTCAAGATTCTTTTTTAATTCGGCAAATTCATCTTTATTTTCTAGTATTCTATTAAACTCAGTTTTAGTTTTTTCAATTTCAGAAGGATTTAACTCATATATTGTGTCAAGCAGTATATCTATTTTTGTTTTAAATATACTTTCGAAATCATCTGGTAAAGAAAATTTGTATTTTTTTAATTCATCAATAGTTTTAAATATGGTTTCTAATATGCTTCCTGAGTACTCAAACACTTCTTTCTTTTTAGGTATGATATCCAAACTTGTATTTAAGCCTAAGCCATATTCCTCAAATTCTTTAATTCCAATTACATTTTCAAAGTCAAGTTGCTTAAGAATTGTATAGTCAGAAAGTCTATTTTCTAGAGAGTTTTTGAAAACACTTAAAGTATAATGACCTGTCTGGTTAGCTTCTTTTTCTGAAGAATATATTTTACTCAGAAAGGCGTAAGCTTTCAAACTTTTTTCTGATGCTTGTTGAAAATGATAAAAGGAATTGGAATATAATTTATTTTGATATAACACTTGTGAAGTTTTCAAATCATTCATAGCTAAATCAAGCCAAATATTTATATATTCTTTGTTCATATTTACGAAATTGTTAGCTCAATAGCTTTGTTAGCAGAGGCTCTTAAATGATTGTGTTTTAGCATGGAATCAAAAATGTCTAAAGATTTTCTGACATGCTTTTTATTCTTTTTTAAATCCATATTAAGTTTAGAATAAATTGCAAGAACTAACTGCACAGGTTCTTCTCTATAATGTCCGCTTTCTTGAATATTAGGAATTCTTTTAAAATTCATATTTTCTAATAATCTTAAACATTCTAATGGGTAATCTTTAGTGCAAGTGAGTAATAACATTAAAAAATATCTTGGCTCATCCATACATAAACTAGTCTTTGAGTATAGAATTAAAAATGAATAAACTTGTTTAAAATTATTCTTTTTAATTTTCCTTAAGATTAGACCAGAGTAAGCACTTGAAAACTCTTTGTCTTTTTGTTTTAATAACCTTTTTAGTATGTCTAATGATTTAATGTTTATTTTTTCCTTGCTGTCTATAAGATTAGCTTCTGCTACATTTATAGCACACAGCTTAGCTTCTTTACTAGATTTAAAGAATCTTTCAAAAAGTTTTTTGTCATTAATACTTTCAAACAACCAGCTTAAAACTATAACATGTCCATCTTTATGTAATTCTTTATGAGTAATAAATTTTTCAAAATATGAATACATTTTATCATGGTATTTGTTATTGAAATATTGAGAAGCTCTAATTGAATTTTTTAAAAGCTGAATGTTGTTTTCTTCTAACAATTTCATAAAAATTTTGAAACTTCTTTCAATGTCTATATGATTCAGAAAAGCTATTTCTTGAAGTATAGCAACTTTTACGGATAATTGAGAGTCATTTGTTGCTTGTTCTATTGTTTCAAAAATTAATTCAGAATATTCTTTATATTCAAAACATTTGATGATTTTATGTATTGCAGCGCCTCTTACTGAATTCAGACTATCTAAAAGAGGGTCATTTTCATTTAAATGTGCTTTTGGATTAGGATGGTTTAGAGCATTTTCAGCTAAGAAGATAATTATATCTTCATCAATTAATTTATGTTTTATTAAATACCCTGTTTTCCAAATAGTGTATAAAGTATTAGTTGTATCTAATTTTAACTTTATTAATTTTTTATATAGTATTTTGACTTTTTCAGGGTTATATTCTCCATCTATAAGTCCATTTATGCCAGAAGATATATAGGTAATAGATACATTTTTATCTTCAAATAAGGTTAGAATAAAATTGTAAAATTTATCTGGTTTTTCTTTCACAGTATCACTAAAAACTCTTGAGTGTTCTAGTTTACCTCCTTTAGGACCATGACCTTCATTATAGTTGTCATTAAACTTTAAAATACTTGTTTTCCAACTTTGTAAATTCATGTTTGTATATGCGTGAAGCTCTAAAGGAGCACCCACAACATATGCTCCATCAGAGGATACATCCATTGCATCATTCGAGTTTACTATTCCAAACTTTCTTTTGAATTCTTGAAATACTTTTTTCAATCTAAGATGCTTATTTATTTCTTCTTTTGGGATTGAGCTTATAAATAAATACTGTTTTTTTCCATATCCTGTAAAATAGACCTTTTCATTTCCATTTGAATCTTTATATTTTCTTCCTTTCAAATCATAGGGGTGCTTTATAGTCAATAATATATCAACTATTCTTTCCTTTTCAGCATCAGAAAATAGGATAAAAGTTTTTCCAATAAGTTGTCTTAAGCTAAGTTGAAATATATCATCTGAGCCATTAAAACCGTTTTTTGAATGAACTATATTTAGAATTTCAAAAACTTTATCCTTATAACATAGTTTTGATTCTTTAAGGAATAATACAATTAATCTTAAAATATATATTGAATTTGAATTTTTATATTTCTCATAGAAAATTAAAAAAAACTCTTTTTGCTCTTTTCTAGTTAATAGGTGGTTTAATAAAAACTCTTGAATAAAAATGTTTCCTTGTTTAGAAGCACTAATGCCATCATAGAATTTATTACATTTATAAAAAGGAGAATCTATTTTTTCATAAGATTGGGTTTCTTTATTTTCATTTATTACACTTTCATATATGTTTAGTAAGAAGTCAAAAGAATCATCTGGAGCTATGCGGTACATCTTTTTTAATAAATCTTCCTGATAGTGTGAAAAATCAACAGAGTTCCACGAGTCATTATTGTTAAACTGATTTGTAAATATTGATTCAGTTTTTTTAAATACATATTTAGAATTATAATCAAATATCTTTTCTAATATTTGATAAAACCAAAAGTCATCTCTTTTTTTCGTTGTAGCATCACATGAAATATATTTTTGAAAATAATGCAACATTCTTTCATCATCCCAATTATCTAAGTTGTATAAAATCCTCTCTATGAAAATATGCTTGTTTGGGAATTCGGGTAAATTATCTAAGTATGTTAAAATTTGATATGGTGCTTTGTTTATGTTGTTTCTAAAAAGCATCCAAATTGCATTTCTTTTGTATTCAATTACTTTTTTAATATTAAGTTCCTCAAAGTACTGTATTTCAAGAAATGATTGTTTTTTATAGATATCATAAATTGAGTGTTTGTATTTTTTCTTGACAAACAAGTATTGGTCAGAAGTTTTATTCTTAATTAGATATTCAACCCATTTTTCTGAAAATACAGAATTAATGAATACATCTTCATAAGTTTTATTGTTAAGTATATATTTCTCAACAATTTCTATTTCCTCAGTTGAGGGTGTAATTAAACCCAAGTTGTTAATGATTAAAGACTTTATATGAAATCTGTATTTAGAAGATTTTAATATTTTTTTTGTGTATTTAATGTACTTTTTTGGGTCATATTCTCTAAGGTATTCAAAAACCATTTTAATTACTGACCTGATTTCAAGGTTTTGTTGATTTTGATTTAAATAAATGTATATATCTCTACCATTTTCTACGAATTGTCTAGCAAAACAATAATCGTAAAATGTTTGATGGAAAAATTGGATGTTAGAATTTTCTTTAGTTAATAATTGGTTTCTAAAGAGGTAATTCAATTCAGAAATGAATTTTGAAACAATTTGACTTCTAACTACAATTTGTTGCTGTTTATACATTTCATCAGCTATAGTATATAGCACGTTACCTAATTGTAATTCACTTTTGTTTAGGATTAAAGTGTTCCATAACTCATCATATAAATCTTTTAAAGAAGAAAGAGCATTAAGGTTTAATTTTTGTTTATTCGGGAGTTTACAAAAGATTTCTAGGTGATTAGGAGTTCTTAAAAGCTCAATTACTTTATTTAAAGAACAATTTACATTGAATTTGTTTAAAGTATTCCTGACATCATTTTCATTTAAAAGTGTAGCTCTAACCTTTTGGTATTTGTTAGATTTATATATACTTAATTCTGCATCATATTTAAGGTCATAAGTTCTTGTTGATATAATTATTCTAATATTTTTTTCATCAATTAATTCATTAATTACCCTATTATATGTTTGTATATACTCTCTGTTGGAAGAAAGGGTTTGGGATAGAGCATCCAATTGGTCAAAAATTAAGACGAACTGCTCTTCACTTGAATTAGCCAATTCAATTATTTTAGAAAAAGAAATATTTTCATTTACGAATATTTTATTTTCTAGTTCTTTTGGTGATGAAGCATAGTATTTGTCAGACTTAATTCCAAAAACTAAATAATTTTCATTACGAAGAATATCATAAACATCTTTTAGGATTACTGATTTACCTAAACCTTTATCTCCTTCAAGAATAAGTATGTTTTTTTTGTTTGAATCTAAATCGGATTTAATCCAATTTATAATATTAATAGTTTCTTTTCTTTTAATATGTGTAGTAGGTTCATTTCCAAAATAATTTTTAATATTATGCAGAAATGATGATGCTTTTAATGAGCTTTTTTTAAGTGTAGGTATTGTTATTTCAGGAGTTATGCTTTCATATAATGCGTTTATTTTTATTGAATCTTCTTTTTCAAATAGCGTATTGTATAAGTTTGTTTCATTTAATCTATCAATCAAATCATCACCATCAATAAGCTTTATAAAGTCACTTGAAAGATTATATGTATTTATCATTTTTTCTTTCCATTTAACCCACCATATATTTTCTTTTAAATCTAGTGTGCAGAAAACACATAAAGTCCAATTATGCATTTTATATTCTTTAGAATTAATAGCAGTTTGAAAAGATTTTCTTATTTGACTTTTTTGAGATTCTCCAAATTCACTAGGGAAAAATTTACACTGTATAACATTTATAGGTTTTAAGCCAATTTCTCCAATCAATACATCAATTCCACCATCTCCTTGATTAACTTTGATAAGTCTTACATTCTTATTAGGATACAATTTTTTGAATAGAGTACCGCAAATTGTCTCAAACTTATCTCTAGCTCCAGATATAGTGAATTTTTTAATTAGTACAAACCAGTCTTTATTCATTCAATTGTGGTTAATTGGTAATAGTTATTAAGTTTATAGATGCTATTTAGTTAATCTCTGCTGTCTTAAATATTGATAATATGCATTAAATCCTCCATCACAAAACTCTGTGCATTTTGACAAGGAAAGA
The DNA here is from genome assembly GCF_053604675.1 of Lacinutrix salivirga. Lineage (NCBI taxonomy): Bacteria > Pseudomonadati > Bacteroidota > Flavobacteriia > Flavobacteriales > Flavobacteriaceae > Lacinutrix > Lacinutrix salivirga. The sequence goes on along the minus strand of NZ_JBSHNP010000117.1, from coordinate 88,322 downwards.
ATGAAAGCTGTTTGCCAAAAATTATCACCATAAACTTTTTGGTATTGCTTGTGTTTTCTTGTTAGTAATTTTTTGACACCATCAACACCATTACTTTCATAAATAGTATCTAAAGATTCTTGGTCATTAAACAGAATAATGTTTATTTGCCTCCTTAACCTCTCTTCTAAGTTAGTTCTTGTTATTTGAAAATTCAATTTATTCTTAAGACTTTTTGATATGTTACTTTTGTCAATTGAGAAATTAACTGTAAGAATATCTTTTTTAAAATTAACATGTGCATTAAAAAAAGGAACATCTGGAAATTTGACATAATAGGCATGAAAAAATGTTTTGTCTGAACCATCATCAAAAGCTATTCTTTTTTTATTATTACACGTATGGCATATTGGAACAAGATTCCTTATATATACAGAGGTAGCCTTGAATATAGACCTTGGTAAGTAATGGTCAATTTCATCTGGAGGTAATATTCCACAATAAGGGCAAAATTCAGAAGACAAGAGTATCTTGTTTCTAAGTTTCTTTAGGCGTCCTTGAATTTGTATTTCATTGTAGGCTTCATATAAAGCTTGGTTTGTTTTAGGTTGTAGTAAAACACTTTTGAAATCATCGTCTGGCTCACCTATTTTAGAATCATATTTTTTATAAATATCTTTTAATAATAGTTTTTCTTCTTTATTTAATTCATATTTAAATGAACCATTTTTATATTTTAAAGCAGCTTCTAAATCTAACATAGAATTAGAATCATCGGGTAATTTCACTTTTAGCATAATTAGTTTTTTTGGTTTTTATAACGAGAAGCCATATATGCATAGGCTTGCATACTAACATCTCCTTCAAAAAGATTATCTAAGTAACCATCAAAGCTTTCTTCAGAACCCAAATAAGAATCAACAATATTATTTAAATCATTATGAAAATCAGTATAATCAGAAGTTAAGTAAAACACATTACTTGTAATGTTGCCAATGCTCCCTCCGAATGTTTGAAAATTTGGGGAATTAGCTGTTGATATATTACCCTCTCTTCTCATAATTAAAACATTTCTTTTTAAAGTTTCTTGAACTACCACAGGTGAATGTGTAGCAATTATCATATATGCTTTTTGATTTTCCAGAATATACCTTATGGTTTTCATTAAGATAGCAAGGAGTGGAGGATGTAAATGCGATTCTGGTTCATCAAATAAAACGAGACTTCTCCTTTCTATATGGTAAATCATTTTTACTATTGAATGAATTACAAATTTATGTCCAGTACTGATATTATTTATTTTATCATTAAGAATTTTATTTTCGAAATTATTTTCTACCAAATCATTAAGGAAGTCTAAAGACGTCTCTTGCATTAAAATCTCCATTGATTTTAGTAAAATCTCTTGTTTATAGCTATTACTTTTAATGCTATCAATGGCTTGAATTATTTCTGAGTTTATATTTGTAATTGATTTCAATAAATTATTTTCGTATTTATCATTTTTGATACTAGATGAATCAATTCTTCCTTTCTTATCAGTTTTTATATTTATTAATTCTAGATCTAATTCTCTAGATAAGTCTCTTATGCCACAGTAAATATATCTACCTTTATTATTGTCTATATCATCAGAAATTTGTCTTACTTCTGATATTTTTGTTCCTGGAACCTGAAAAGAATCAAATGCACTATATGATATACTAATTATTCTAGGGAACCCTAATCCTTGAGGTTCAATTTTGCCAATACCTTTTAGAAAGTTTCTTTCTTCAGAGGAACTAAATGCGACTCTTGCAATTTTAGATAGTAAAGTGCTTTTTCCAGAACCATTCCTACCTACTAATACAGAAATTCTACTAGGTAATAAATTATCATAAAACGAATTTTCTATTTTTGGAGTTGAAAAATCAAACTGCATTGGGGTTTCCATTGAATTTAGCTTAAATGAAAACTTAAAATCTTTAGAGTCTGGGACTTCTTCAAATTGTTTTGATAGTATAATTGGAGCTAACGAAAAGAAGTCATCATCTAAGCTTTTTCCTCTTAAAAAAGATGAATTAAAACTATCTTCATTTTGGTATTTTGGAATAATGCTTGGATTATAGATAATGTCATTTATTGACTCAAGTAAGTTTGTCTTTAAATTGTCTTCTAAATCTGAAATTCTTGAGTAATAATCTAAATCATTTCCTAGAGAGCAAAAATCTTCTGGGAGATTTTTAATAATACCTAATTCTAATAAATACATTTCAAGTTTTTGCTGACCTTTTTTAATAATTTTTAAACCTCCAATTAGAGACCAAGAACCTTTTTTGTTTTTTTGGTGTAGGTAATAATGCGTATAGTAAGAATAATCATTCCAATTATCTTGTTCTATTATAAAATCCACCTCATTATTAGTGTTTACTTTATTTCCATTATAGTTAACTATTTCAATTTGCATATGTGTAATTTAACCTTTCATATAATCGCATAAGATGATTATATAAAACATAGTATTTTAATTTTTTGTATTAAGGAGAAAATTATTAATAAAATAATTCAATAGGGATTTTAAATCTACTATTTATTAAGTACTTGTGAAAACTAAGTTTGATATTTTTTTTAAAAAAATTAAAACCTAATTATCACACACACGCATTCCACCCCAGAAAATACCCCCACTTATGTTTGGGGGAGAAAACTCCCCCAACCCCAATTAAAGGATTTTACTTTTTTTTAGGCAGATATGATACAAGTTGATAGCTGATATCTTTTGTCTTAAAATGTTTAATCTTTTGTAGGGTTTAAGTTCAACTCAAAAATTAAAATTTATGGTACGTATTATTAACTACAAAGAAAGACAAGTTGAAGATGGTAGAATCTTCTTTGTTTTAGAGCTGCAAGGAGGTGTTGAAATGGTAATGAGCCAAGAGACTAATCAGTTCTATGCAACAGCAAAAAAAGCTTTTATTTCATCAACTTTTGATGAAGAAACTTGTAAAGCATTAATAGGAACTTCTATGCCTGGAAAGATAGAAAAACAAACATGTGAGGCTTATCAGTATACAGTTAAAGAAACTGGAGAAATGATAATTCTAAATCATAGATATGTATATATCCCTGAATTAGAAGCACTAACCAAGGAAGATAAAGCTATTCAAGAGTTATTAGTTGATGAGCATATTTTTTCTCAGAATGGTGTTCTAGAGGATAATTAGTAGATTAATTAATAATCCGTCCAAAATTGAAATTGTACTTATATAGCATGACATCAAAACTGGACGGATTTAATTTTTAAAAAGATGAAGGTATCTGAAATTAAGGTTTCATATTCTAATGATTATCCTGAAAAAGTAATAATAAAGGATAGTCAAAGTGTATATGAACTTATAAAGTGTCATTGGGATGACAATTTAATTGAACTTCAGGAAGAAGTGAAAGTTGTTCTACTTAATAGAGCTAATATAGTCACTGGTATTTATGACTTGTCTAAAGGAGGGATAACAGGTTGTATAGTGGATATAAAATTAGTGCTAAGTGTTGCCTTAAAAGCAATTGCATCACATATAATATTGGTTCATAATCATCCAAGTGGTAACTTAAAACCAAGTGAGGCTGATAAAAGCATAACCAACAAATTAGATAAAGCTAGTAAACTAGTAGATGTTTCTCTATTAGACCACTTGATTATATCAAAGGATGGATATTATAGTTTCAAAGATGAAGGAAATATATGATGCTTATCCCTAATCTAATATGTTAGTAGTTTTATATTTTTCATTTGTATGAATGTATAAATATGTGTCAATTTTGAGCCATCTTGAATCATAATGAATATATAATAGATTATATATTATAGCTAAATCTTATTGATAAGTGAGAGATTTATCAAATTATAACATGAATTATTTAAATACATTTCTAGACCTCTAGTCAATATTAGGTTTTAATCACTAAGTAATAAATAGCTAAATGTTATCTTCGTAATCTTCAATAGTGAGCAATTCTGAAAGTGAAACTTCTAATGCTTCAGATACTCTATGTAGAGTATATATTGTGGGATTTGTTCTTCCAGATTCTATTCTAGAGACATTTGTAGTGTCAAACACACCTTCAATTTTACCAGCTAAATCAACTTGAGAATATCCTTTTGAATTTCTAATTTTTTGTATTCTTTTACCAATTATTTTTAATAATTCTGACTTCTCCATTATTGACATATTTGACAAGTCAAGAAATGAGTTATATTTGTTTAGTTTAATGCCATATATGGCAAGTGTGTTTTTTATTATGAAAAAAAAAGATTATTTAAATAGGTGCGTTTTTGTTAGGAAGATAGATTTTGATACTGATAAAGAATTTAATGGGTCATTTTTCAACAAGTTATTTAATAGGGTTGTTGAAAACAGAAATCCTGATTGTTTCTATGAACATTTGTGGTTTTATTTCAATCCAAATGATGAAATTTATAAATTCGGGAGATTGATTTCCGAAGAATTAATTATGTCTAAAGCACAAAAAGGAGGATATGATGGTGAAGTGTTTTTTGATAATGGAGAAATATATTTTGAAGAAACTAATTATCAATTCAGAACAACTAATTTCGAAGTTGATTTAGAGGAAAATATAGAATTAACTAGAAGGTGTAAAGAGACTAATGATGTAGTCAACCTTTATTACAATATGCTTATTCTCTAGATGAATATCTATTCTGAAATTTTAAATGATTTAATAGAGCATTCACAAAAAATTGAATATTCAATTCACCATATCAATTGGTGGCTTATCAAGTATGAAGATGACTTTTATAATGCTATACCGAAATCTAATTGTAGAAAATGGACTAAATGGATAAGAGATAATTCTATTCATGTATTTCCATGTGTTTGTCCTATAAGAGAACAAGATTGTATTTTTATTGAAATGTATTTTGAGCTTTTAAAAGCTTCAGAATTGGAGAAAAAAGAAGTGCATTTTGAAAAGCTAGTTATTGAGTATAATGTAATCAAGAATAATGAAACTGATGTTTCTCTATGGCTTGAAAAATATGAATCTATATGGCAGAATTCACACTTTAATAAAATCATCAGGATTAAAACTTCCACGACTCCTTACACTAAAATTGAAATACCTTTAAGTAACCAAGAATTTAAGAATATTAGGGCATTTAAAAAACTGTATTCTAGATGCTATTACTCTAAATAAATTAATAATCATTAAAATTTAAACCAATGAAAAAACGAATTAAAATCTACTTATTAACTGTAATATGCATAACCTTTTTTAATTGTAATAATGAAGATGATTCCAATGAAGACCCTAATGTAACAGGATGCTCTCAACAACTAATAGATAGTTATTTAGAAACAGTTGATGATTATGCTTATGAATTAATAATAACCCCTGTTGGAAATGATGTAGAATTTAGTTATTCATATAGAACTCCAACAGCTACTTGTTTTTTGGATGATAATAACAATGTTACAATTGAAGCTGAAATACTTCCTTTGACTATGACAGAACAAACGGGTGATTTAAATTATAATACTATAGTTAAAGGAATTGGTTTTCAAGGAATATTTTTAGATACAGATAATGTAAATGTGAATGTTAGTTTCAAACTCACATTAATAGGAGAAACAACTCCAATTTATGAGTTTGATGAACTTTTAGAAGCTCCTTATTCTACATTTATTGGTAATACATTTTAGAAATAATCAATAAATAATATAGCCACCTCATAGTAGGTGGTTTTTTTATATATAATAGTTATGAAAAAAGACAAAATACCTTTCAAAATTGGTATGCAATATGAAAATTGGGAATTCAACCTGGATATCCTTTCAGATAAAATTAAAGGACTTGATAGTTATTTAAACATAGATGAATCTTTAAATAAATTTATGAATGTTCATACAGATAAAACTGAACTAATTTTCAGTTTAGATATACTTCAAGGAGTTATCATCACTTTTGAGAATAAAACATTATACTTTTATAAGGAGTTAAAAGAGATGATATTATCATATTTGAAGAAACTAGGAGGACTGGATATTATGTTTTCATTAGAGTGTGAAGACTATCCAAATAAACTAGCTTACAGTATTTTTTATAAAAAGAGAACAGTACTTTTATTATATTGTAATAAGATAATATTAGAAAAAATGCTAAATGTAATACATTAAATAGGCATACTTTTAGGCATACCTATTTACTAATATAATGCTCATGTACTATGTGTGCTAACTTTTTTAAGTCAAGTGAGAGTCCAGTTCCCGCTACAAAGAAAACCAGATACGAAAGTATCTGGTTTTTGCATTTTTAGAAAAATGAAGATTGCTTTAATTTTCTGAAAATACAAAAACTAATACTGTGCTTGCACAGTGGTTTTGTTTGTGCAAGCTTCCCTTTAAAACCAAACAAACTTATGCGAGTTAATCCAGTTTCCGCTCCTAAAAACACGAAGCCTTTTAATTTCTTGAAAAGCTTTTTTATTTTTCCTAAATATATTTTCAAAACAATTCAAACTAAAATAAATGGAAAATTTTTCAAATAAATTTGAGCTGATTAAAAAATAATTCTCATATTTACACAATCAAATGAAAAAACAAATTTTAAATATTATTTCTATTATTAACATTGTGATTATTTCACAAGGTTAAGGAAGTGTATTTAAAAAAAAGATAAATTTTTAAAAGGCTTCCTAAATATAGGAAGCCTTTTTTTATTATAACCACATGAATTTAATTATCAACATTATTATTATCATTATTAGTCTGTCACCAAGTTGATACAACTATTTATTGCTATATAATAAAGTCTGTGTCAATATTGATACAGACTTTTTTGTTTTTAAAGCATAACCTAAAACTAGAAAAACAATAAAATAAAATCGATTAACTAAATAAAAAGACAATGTATTATAACGAAAACAGTGTAGTATATAAAAACGGAGAATTTGTAAAAGCTAATGCAACTTCAGAAAATCCATACAGTCAAAGTTTACACTATGGAAATGGTGTTTTTGAAGGCATAAGAGCTTACAATACACAAAATGGAACTAAAATATTTAAAGCACATGAGCATTATAAGCGCTTAAAGTATGGAGCAGAAGTAATGAGTATTCCGTTTCATTATTCAGAAGAAGAATTAACCAAAATCACCTATGAGCTTTTAGAACGTAACAGATTAAAAGATGCTTACATACGTCCTTTAATTACAACAGGAGCAGATATGAGTTTAAAAACCTCTAATGAAACCAATTTAATAATTCAATGTTGGGAATGGGGAAAATATATGGGAGATAAGTTATTAAGGGTTAGAACATCTTCGTTTGAACGTCCAAACCCAAAAGCTTGTTTTGTAGAAGCAAAAGTTACAGGTCATTATATTAATTCCATTTTATCTACAAACGAAGCAAAAAATAATGGATATGACGAAGCATTATTGTTAGATATGAATGGAAATGTTGCTGAAGGTTCTGGAGCAAATATTTTTATGCAAAAAGGAGAAAAGCTTTATACACCACCTCGTGGACATATTATGGCAGGAATTACACGTGCTACTGTAATTGATTTATGTAAAGATTTAGGGATTTCTATAGAAGAAAAACATTTCACATTAAAAGAGTTAAAACATGCAGATGCTGCTTTTTTTACAGGAACAGCAGCCGAAGTTATTGGAATTGAATCATTAGACGATAATAAATTTCCATTAGAATGGGAAAATTCTTTTGGATTTCAACTAATGAAATTATACAAAAATGAAGTGTTAGAATTAAATAAAACACAAAAAGCTGTTTCATAATGGAATTAAATAAACACAGTAAAAGATTAACGCAAGATGAATCGCAACCAGCATCTCAAGCAATGCTATATGCAGTTGGTTTATCAGATGAAGATATGAGCAAGGCACAGGTTGGTATTGCAAGTACTGGTTATGATGGAAACCCTTGTAACATGCATTTAAACAATTTAGCTGCCGAAGTAAAAATTGAAAGCAAAATTGCAGGTTTGGTTGGTTTAGGTTTCAATACAATAGGTGTTTCAGATGGAATCTCCATGGGAACTTCTGGTATGAATTATTCATTAGCTTCTAGAGATATTATAGCAGATTCTATTGAAACTGTAATGCAAGCACAAAGTTATGATGCCTTAATTTCTGTAGTTGGTTGTGATAAAAATATGCCTGGAGCAGTCATTGCAATGTTACGCTTAAATCGTCCATCAATAATGATGTATGGTGGTACAACAGCATCCGGAATGTACAAAGGAAAAAAATTAAACATTGTTTCTGCTTTTGAAGCTTTAGGACAAAAAGTTGCAGGAGAAATTAACGAAGAAGAATACAAACAAATTATTAAAAGAGCAATTCCGGGAGCAGGAGCTTGTGGAGGAATGTACACGGCAAATACAATGGCATCAGCAATAGAATGTATGGGTTTTGCATTGCCTTTTAACTCTTCAATTCCAGCAGAAAATCCAAGTAAACTATCAGAAGCAGAAAGAACAGCTTTAGCAATTAAAAACTTATTAAAATTAGATTTAAAACCTTTAGATATTATTTCTAAAAAATCTATTGAAAATGCCATTGCATTAGTAAACGCTTTAGGTGGTTCTACAAATGCAGTATTACACTTTTTAGCAATTGCTCATGCTGCAGATATTGATTTTACCTTAAATGATTTTCAAAAAGTAAGTGATAGAACACCTTTAATTGCAGATTTAAAACCTTCAGGAAAATATTTAATGGAAGACGTTCATGGTGTTGGAGGTACACCAGCAATCATGAAATATTTATTAGATAATGGGTATTTACATGGCGATTGTTTAACCGTTACAGGAAAAACATTAGCAGAAAATTTAGCCAATGTGAAGGCTATGGAGTTTGAAGAACAAGATGTAGTGTATCCAAAAAATAATCCCTTAAAATCATCAGGAAATATTCAAATTATATACGGAAATCTAGCAACAGAAGGTGCAGTTGCAAAAATATCAGGAAACGAAGGATTAATTTTTGAAGGTAAAGCAGTGGTTTATGATAGTGAGCAAGCTGCAAATACAGGAATTTCAAAAGGAGAAGTAGAAAGTGGAGATGTTGTTGTTATTAGATATGTTGGGCCAAAAGGTGGTCCAGGAATGCCAGAAATGTTAAAACCTACTTCCTTAATTATGGGAGCAGGTTTAGGTAAATCTGTAGCATTAATTACAGATGGTCGTTTTTCTGGAGGAACCCATGGTTTTGTGGTTGGTCATATTACACCAGAAGCACAATCTGGAGGAACAATTGCGCTAATAAAAACAGGAGACACTATTAAAATTAGTGCAGAAAACAATTCTATAAATGTTTTAATTTCTGATGAAGAATTAGCAGAAAGAAAATCAAAATGGATTGCTCCAGCTTTAAAACACAAAAAAGGAATATTATATAAATATGCAAAAACAGTAGCATCAGCATCAAAAGGATGCGTAACAGATGCATTTTAATAACTGAAATTATGATTACAAAAACACAACTAAAATCTAAAACAGATTTAAAACAAAAATTACATATTTCAGGAGCAGAAGCTGTTGTAAGGTGTTTATTAGAAGAAGGAGCAGATTTAATTTATGGATATCCTGGTGGAGCAATTATGCCAGTTTATGATGAGTTATATAAATTTCAAGATAAGATTAATCATGTCTTAACACGTCATGAGCAAGGTGCAACACATGCAGCACAAGGTTTTGCAAGAGCTACAGGTAAAGTAGGTGTTGCAGTTGCTACTTCTGGTCCTGGAGCTACAAATTTAATTACAGGTATTGCAGATGCACAAATAGATTCTACACCAATGGTTTGTATTACTGGTCAAGTAGCTTCTCATTTATTAGGTTCAGATGCTTTTCAAGAAACAGACATTGTTGGTATTTCTACTCCAGTAACTAAATGGAATTATCAAATAACAAAAGCTTCTGAAATACCAGAAATAATTGCCAAGGCATTTTACATTGCAAAATCTGGTAGACCAGGACCTGTTTTAGTTGATATTACAAAAGATGCACAGTTTGAAACTTTTGATTTTGAATATAAAAAATGTACATCCATACGTAGTTATAAACCAAAACCAGAAGTTGATTTAAATACTTTAAAAGCGGCTGCACAATTAATTAATGCTGCAAAAAAACCAATGATAGTTTTTGGTCAAGGTGTTATTTTAGGAGAAGCAGAACAAGAATTTAAAGCATTTATTGAAAAAGCAACAATCCCTTCTGCATGGACAATTTTAGGTTTATCAGCATTGCCTACACAACATGAGTTAAACGTTGGTATGGTTGGCATGCACGGAAATTACGCTCCAAATGTATTAACAAACCAATGTGATGTATTAATTGCTGTAGGTATGCGTTTTGATGATCGTGTGACTGGAGATTTAAGCAGATATGCAAAACAAGCAAAAGTTATTCACTTTGAAATAGATCCTGCAGAAGTAGATAAAAATGTAAAAGCAGATGTAGCAGTTTTAGGTGATGTTAAAGAGAGTTTAGCGCAAATTTTACCATTCATCAATAAAAACTCACATACAAATTGGTTAGAAGAGTTTACAAAACTAGAAGCTATTGAATTTGATAAAGTAAAGAAAGACGATTTATTTCCAACCAAAAATGGCTTAACAATGGCAGAGGTTTTAAAAGAAATTAATACTGCTTCTGGTGGAGATGCTGTTATTGTTTCAGACGTTGGTCAGCACCAAATGTTTGCTTGTCGTTATGCTAAATTTAATCAAACAAAAAGTAATATTACTTCTGGTGGATTAGGTACAATGGGTTTTGCTTTACCTGCTGCAATTGGAGCAAAAATGGGTGTTCCAAACAGAGAAGTAGTTATGATTGCTGGAGATGGAGGCTACCAAATGACTATTCAAGAATTAGGAACCATTTTACAAACCAAAGCAGCAGTTAAAATTGTAGTGCTTAACAATGGATATTTAGGAATGGTTAGACAATGGCAACAATTATTTTTTGATAAACGCTATGCATCTACCGAAATGACAAATCCAGATTTTGTGGCCATTGCAAAAGGCTATAGTATAGAGGCAAAACGAGTTACAAAAAGAGAAGATTTAGCAAGTAAAGTTCAAGAAATGATGCAATCTAAAGACGCCTATTTTTTAGAAGTTTGTGTAGAAAAAGAGAATAATGTATTTCCAATGATAGAAACAGGAGCATCTGTTTCAGATATAAGATTAGAATAATATGAGCACAGAAAAACAATTATATACAGTATCCATTTACACGGAAAATAATATAGGATTGTTGAATAGAATTTCAGCAATTTTTCAAAGAAGACATATTAATGTCGAAAGTATTAATTCTTCCGTTTCGGAAATTGAAAATGTAACCAAGTGGATTATGGTGGTGAATCTTTCCGAAGAACAAATGAAAAAAATTATAGGTCAGATTGAAAAACAAGTAGAAGTTATTAAAGCCTATTATCATACTGAATCCGAAATTATTTACCAAGAATCCTGCATCTTCAAAATGAAGACTGATTTATTGTTTGAAGAAAAGCACGATACAAACATTATTAAAGAAAATAACGCAAGAATTGTAACAGTAAATAAAGAATTTTTTGTTGTTGAAAAATCAGGAACAAAAGAAGAAATAGATGTATTATACAAGAAGTTAAGTCCTTTTGGAATCATGCAATTTACACGTTCTGGAAGAATTTCTGTAAGCAAAGGCGAAATGAAAATATCAACATTATTAGAAACACTCAACAACTAAAAAAAAATGGCAACAAATTATTTCAATACACTATCATTAGCAGGAAAGCTAGAGCAATTAGCAAAATGTAGGCTTATGGAAGCTTCCGAGTTTTCTGAAGGCGTTTCAGCATTAAAAAATAAAAAAGTAGTAATTATTGGTTGTGGAGCACAAGGCTTAAATCAAGGTTTAAACATGCGAGATTCTGGTTTAGATGTTTCGTATGCATTAAGACCAGCAGCAATTAAAGAGCAAAGAGCTTCGTATAAAAATGCTACAGAAAACCACTTTAACGTTGGTAGTTTTGAAGATTTACTACCTACAGCAGATTTAGTTTTAAACTTAACTCCAGATAAACAGCACTCTCCTGTTGTAAAAACTATAATGCCTTTAATGAAAAAAGGAGCAACATTAAGCTATTCGCATGGATTTAATATTGTGGAAGAAGGCATGAAAATTCGTGAAGATTTAACAGTAATCATGGTAGCTCCAAAATGTCCTGGTACAGAAGTTAGAGAAGAATATAAAAGAGGTTTTGGTGTGCCAACATTAATTGCAGTTCACCCAGAAAACGACCCAGAGAATAAAGGATGGACACAAGCAAAAGCCTATGCAGTAGCAACTGGAGGACATAAAGCAGGAGTTTTAGAATCTTCTTTTGTAGCAGAAGTAAAGTCGGATTTAATGGGAGAACAAACCATTTTATGTGGCGTTTTACAAACAGCTTCTATTTTGTCTTTTGATAAAATGGTGGCAGAAGGAATAGAACCTACGTATGCTTCAAAATTAATTCAATTTGGTTGGGAAACAATTACAGAGGCTTTAAAACTGGGAGGAATTACCAATATGATGGATCGTTTATCAAATCCAGCTAAAATAGCAGCTTTTAAAATTTCAGAAGAATTAAAAGAACTAATGAAACCATTATTTGTAAAACACATGGATGATATTATGTCTGGACATTTTTCTAACAAAATGATGCAAGATTGGGAAAATAATGATACTAATTTGTTAAAATGGAGAGCAGCAACAGGCGAAACGGCATTTGTAAAAACAACTGCAACAAAGATTGAAATAAATGAACAAGAGTATTTTGATCATGGCACTTTAATGGTAGCATTTGTTAGAGCAGGAGTGGAATTAGCGTTTGATACAATGGTAGCTTCCGGAATTAAAGAAGAATCAGCCTATTATGAATCTTTACATGAATTACCATTAATAGCAAATACTGTAGCAAGAAAGAAGTTATATGAAATGAATCGTATAATCTCTGATACAGCAGAATATGGTTGCTATTTATTTGACCATGCTGCAAAACCTTTGTTGGTTGACTTTATGAAAAAAGTAGATGTTTCCGTTATAGGAAAACCATTTTCAACCTCTAATCAAGTAGATAATTTAGAGCTGATTGCAGTTAATGAAACAGTACAAAACCATCCCATTGAAAAAATAGGAAAAACATTAAGAGCCTCCATGACTGCAATGAAAACATTGAGTCAAGAAGAAAAAAAAGAAACAGTAGTTTTTCATTAAAAGTATGCAAATTCAAACAACATATAGACCAACATTAAAAGCTGTAGAAGAGGCTGTAGCTAGATTGAAAAATGTAGCTGCAGAAACTCCGTTGTTGGAAAATTATATTTATTCCCAGCAGTATAAAGCAAATGTGTTTTTAAAGCGAGAAGATTTACAACAAGTTAGATCGTATAAAATTAGAGGCGCTTATAATAAAATAAGTTCTTTATCAGACCATGAACATGCTAAAGGAGTTGTTTGTGCTAGTGCAGGAAATCATGCGCAAGGAGTAGCTTTTGCTTGTAAAAAACTAAAAATATATGGTACTATTATAATGCCATCTCCAACACCAAAACAAAAAATAGAGCAGGTTAAAATGTTTGGAGGTGATTATGTGGAGATTCTATTATCTGGCGATACTTTTGATGATGCTAATACCTTGGCAAAACAAGTTTGCAAAACTTCTGGGAAAGTATTTATTCATCCTTTTGATGATAAAAAAATTATTGAAGGTCAAGCCACTGTTGGTTTGGAGATAATTAACCAATCTAAAAATGTAATTGATTATGTTTTTGTACCAGTTGGAGGAGGAGGATTGGCTTCTGGTTTATCAAGTGTGTTCAAGCAGTTGTCTCCTAACACTAAAATTATAGGAGTGGAGCCAGAAGGAGCGCCTTCTATGAAAACGTCTTTTTTGGCAAATAAAAATGTAAGATTAGAAAAGATTGATAAATTTATTGATGGAGCAGCTGTACAACAAGTAGGTGATTTAACGTTTAAAATTTGTCAAGAAAACTTACACGATATGATAACAGTTCCGGAAGGAAAAGTGTGTCAAACCATATTAGATTTGTACAATAAAGAGGCTATTGTTGTTGAGCCAGCAGGAGCTTTAACACTAGCTGCATTAGATTTTTATGCCGAAGAAATTAAAGGAAAAAACGTTGTTTGTGTAGTTAGTGGTAGTAATAATGATATTACTAGAACTGCAGAAATTAAAGAGAAAGCATTGTTATACAGACAATTAAAACATTATTTTATTATTCGTTTTCCGCAAAGATCTGGAGCTTTAAAAGACTTTGTAATGCATGTTTTGGATGAGAATGATGATATTACTTATTTTGAATATTCTAAAAAAACAAATAGAGAAAATGGTCCAGCTGTAGTAGGTATTGAATTAGAAAAAAAAGAAGATTTACAGCCTTTAATAGCTAGAATGAAAGCAAGTAATTTTTATGCTGAATATTTAAATGACAAGCCAATTTTGTTTCAGTTTTTAGTGTGACATTAGTAATTAAGTAGTTTTCCTTTTTTTACCTGTAATGTTTTCAATATTTATAATAAAAACAATGGGAATATTTTCTTTGTAAATTGAACTTGAAAACTCACTTATAAAGTCAGGTTTATACTGTTCTCTATTAGTAATAATATCCTTTACTCCTAAAGAAAATTGATGTAAATAAGCTTTTGCCTCACTTGCAAAATATTGTTTAAACGTGCCATGAACTAAAACAGACCTCCAATCATTTACAGAATTGATATCTGCAACTTGAAGCGAAACAGCATTATTTTGTCGCATAGCATTCATTTTATGTCCATCGCCAGAATAACAAATAATACTATTGTTTTGCTTATCATAAAAATATGTTATAGGTACAACATACGGTTTACCTTCAAAAATATATCCTAAATGACCTATATAATTAGTCTCTAAAATGTGTGTTTTCTCTTTATCTTCTAGGTTTTTAATCATGGTAATCTAAATTAATTAGTGTTACACTTTAAATCTAAAATTGATTATAAATCCTCGTACAATCTCAATTTATTATTAAGTGTAGTAATTTGGTTTTGTAAGCTTTCTACACGCTGTAATAAATTGTAAACAGCATCTAAACCTTCTAAATTTATATTAAGTTCAAAGTGCAAGCGCATCATTTTTTCAAGCTCATTAATTTGTGTTGTTTTTATATAGTTTTCATTATTAGAAACTACAATTTCTACCAATTCGTACTCTTGTAAAGCAGTTATAAAAGTTGCAGGAACATCATAATGTGTACAAAATGTTTTTATTGAAATTAAATCTTTTACTTCCATAATTATCTTAGTTTTTGAAGTTGAGTAAATAATTCTTTCTCTTTATCGCTAAGGTTTGTTGGTGTTTTAAGGGTGTAGGTTATAAATAAATCTCCAAATTGTCCTTCTTTTTTATATTTAGGGAACCCTTTGCCTTTTAACTTTACTTTGGTTCCGTTTTGGGTTTCTGGTTTAATAGTAAGTTTTGCTTTACCATTAAATGTATCTACCATTAGCTCTCCACCAAGTAGCGCTGTGTATAAATCTAAATCTACAGTACTATAAAGGTTGTCTTTATCTCTTTTAAATGTTGTGTTATTTTTAATAGTAAACTGAATGTATAAATCGCCATTTGGTCCACCATTAACACCTTTTCCTCCATGACCTTTAATTTTAATGGTCTGTCCATTTTCTACTCCTGCAGGAATGGTAATACGTATGTTTTTGTTATTAACTGTAAGTGTGCGTTTATGAGTTTCGTAAACATCTTTAAGGTCTAACTGAAGCTCTGCGTTGTAATCCTGACCTTTAAACCTCACATTTCTCTGACTTCCTCCAAAAGTTTGGCCACCAAACATACTACCAAAAATATCCTCAAAATCTTCTTGGCTATAGCTTCCAGAACTTTGGGATTGCTTTTGGTAGTTTCTTTGTTGTTGCTGTTGCTGTTTTGCGTGTTCGTAAGCTTCAGAGTTTTGCCAATGTTCTCCATATTTATCGTATTTTTTTCGATTTTCCGGATTACTTAACACCTCATTTGCTTCGTTTATTTCTTTAAATCTTCTCTCAGCGTCTTTATCGTTTGGATTTAAATCAGGATGGTATTTACGCGCTAACTTTCGGTAAGCTTTTTTTATCTCTTTTTCCGATGCTGTTTTAGAAACGCCTAGTGATTTATAATAATCTATAAATGCCATATTGTTTTCTTTTTAGGTGTTTTAAATTAATGATTTATTTTCTTTAGTTCACTACTTAGTTTTGTAAGCATAATTAATTCAGATTTATTTATTTTAGCAAAACTACTAGCTATTTCATAGCAAGTTTCTAATAGTAAACTATTAATCTTTTTTGTAAACAACTGCTGTTCTTTGTTTTTATAATTTACAAAATCTTGGTATAATGCCTCTGCATCTTTGTGTTGTTCTTTATGCAGTTTGTTAAACGTAGATTCAATTTGTTTTATACCATCTTTACCTATATATTTTAATGGTAACCAGCGAGTTTTTAAAATTGATTGTAATGTTTCAATCTCCTTAGTTTCTATTGTGTTATCTGTTGCTGCAATTGCAAAAAACAATCTTCCTAAATGGTTTAAAAATAAATTTTTTGATGCAGTTGTGTGTTTCATAGGTAATAAATAATAGTCTTTTTAAAAATACAATTTTCCTATTAATTAATATATGATATATATCAGCTTCAACCAAATATTTAAAATAGTGAAACTTTAAAAATAAAGAGCTAAAGCTGACAAATGTCATTGTTTTTGAAGGCGTTAGTTTTTATATTTATGTAAATCAGAAATAAGCACTAATACTATGAAGAAAATATTAATTCCTACAGATTTTTCGGACAACGCAATGAATGCAATTCATTATGCATTAGAATTTTTTAAATACCAAAGAGCCGAATTTTATTTTATGCATGCTTACCAAGCCGATGTTTATAACCATAAAGATTTATTGAGTAGAGAGGATTTTAATACTATTTTAAATCGTGTTAAAGAAGAATCTGAAACTAACTTAGAAAGTCTTTTGCAAAAAGTTAAAGACATTTCTCCTAATCCAAGGTTTAGTTATTTTACCATATCTGCCAATAACTCTTTGTTGGATGAAGCAGATATTATTACAGATACTAAGAATATAGATCTTATTGTAATGGGAACAAAAGGGAAGTCTAATAACCGAAACTTAACTTTTGGTAGTAATACTTTACAGGTTTTAAAATATGTAAAATGTCCTGTTTTGGCTATACCAGAAGGGTTTAAATATTCGCAACCAAAACACGCATTATTTCCAACAAATTTTCTAATCCCTTTTAAACGAAGAGAATTAAAATTACTAAGCGATTTATTGTTGCCTTATCGTACACAAATAGATTTGTTATATGTGTCTCGTACTAATGCGCTATCCTTTAGGCAAGAAGATAATAAGGCATTTATAGAAAACACAATTTGCGATAATGAAATTAATTATTTTACAAAAAGTAGTAAGCAAGTTGATGAGGCTATAAATAGTGTTGTAGAAGAAAAAAGTATAGATTTTCTAGTAATGGTTAATACACAGCAATCGTATTTAGAGAATATTATCTTTCAATCTACAATAGAAAAAATAAGTTTAAAAATTGCAATTCCGCTATTAGTACTACAAAACTTTAGACGTTAATAGCAAATAATTTAATGATTATGAAAAAAATTTTATTACCAACAGATTTTTCAGAAAATTCTTGGAATGCCATAAAATACGCACTTCAATTATATAAAAATGAAAGTTGCAACTTTACGTTTTTAAATACCTATACACCTATAACTTACAGGTTGTCTCGTACTGATGTAGGATCTGCACAATTTGATGTTATGGATGCGATTAAAGAAGCTTCCAACAAGGGTTTAGAAGAAATAAAACAGACTATAGAAACTCAATTTAACAATCCAAAACACACCTTTTCATATCTCTCGTCGTTTAATACACTGATTACAGAAATTAACGAGTTATATGCTGGGAATGTAATGGATAGTATTATTATGGGAACTCAAGGAGCAACTGGTGCAATGGACGTTTTGTTTGGCACCAATACTATGCATGTTATTAAAAATGCAAAATGTCCTGTTTTAGCAATTCCTAGCGGTTTTTCTTTTGAAACACCACTGGAAATTTTATTTCCTTCGGACTATCAAATAGATTTTAAAGACCAACACATTGCGCCACTTTTAGACTTAGCTTCGGTTTATAATTCTCGTATTAACATTTTGCACGTTAATTATGGCAAAGAACTTTCAGAACAACAACAAAAAAGCAAAGTACAGCTTGCTAACTATTTTAAAGAGACAGCACATCTGTTTCATGTAAAAACAAATAAAAATGTTGATAATGCTATAAATAAATTTCAAAAAAGCACTAAAATTAATTTGCTGGTTATGATTAATAATAAGCGTTCATTTTTTGAGAATTTATTTTTTAAATCAACAATTAACCAAATTAGTATTCATTTAAATATTCCTTTTTTAATTATTCCTTCAAAAATTTAAAACTAAATATTATGAAAAAAAACATATTACTTCCTACAGATTTTTCAGATAACGCTTGGAGTGCTGCAGTATATGCATTTAAGCTTTATGCTAATATGGAGTGCACCTTTTATTTTATTAATTC
Organism: Lacinutrix salivirga; assembly: GCF_053604675.1. Taxonomy (NCBI): domain Bacteria; kingdom Pseudomonadati; phylum Bacteroidota; class Flavobacteriia; order Flavobacteriales; family Flavobacteriaceae; genus Lacinutrix; species Lacinutrix salivirga. The sequence continues at coordinate 69,661 of NZ_JBSHNP010000117.1, read as the reverse complement.
TAGTAAAGTTGAAGCCTCTACAATGTCAAGCATGTCTAACAAACTATTACGCGTAATGCAAGAAAAGGCTAAAAAAGAGTTGTTAGACTTAAAGAAATTGGCAAGAATAGCAGATGCGAACGAAAAACATGATTTTGAAACTATTTTAAGTACAGAAAGCCTATTAGACGGAATAAATAGAACTATAGCTGTTAAAAATATAGACTTAGTAGTTATGGGAACCAAAGGCGTTTCTAAAGGAAAAGGCATATTTTTTGGCAGTAATACTGTAAGTGTATTAAAAAAAATAACATCATGTCCTGTGTTAGCAATACCAGACGAATTTGATTTTATAGAACCTAAACAAATTGCATTTCCAACAGATTATAACAGATTCTACGATGAGAAAGTTTTAAATCCATTAAAGACCTTAAGTGAGTTGTACAATTCTAAAATTAGGATATTGCATATTCAAGAAGAAAAAGAATTAAGCGAAACACAAAATAATAATATTAAACATCTAGATAAAGAATTAGCAGATTTTGAGCACAGCTTTCATTGGATGCCAGATTACGATAAAAAAGCCTCAGTAATTGTTGATTTTATTGAAGAATTAGAGATTAATATTCTAGTAATGGTAAACCATAAACATAGTTTTATAGAAAATATTATTAATGAACCTGTTGTTAAAAAGATTGGTTTTCAACCCGTTATTCCATTTTTGGTTGTGCATGAGTAGTAGTTTTAAAATGCCTTAATAATTTCAAATGGAATAAAATGATTAGGCTATGAGCAAAACATAGTTTACAATTTAATGTAAACTTGTAAAACTCAAGTTTTTTATGGCAAAATCAAAGTTTAACATTAAGGATTTACCCAAATTAATAATTGACACTTATAAGTCTTGGAATTCTAACGACCCTTGGCGCATGAGTGCAGTCGTTGCATACTATGCAGTATTATCATTACCAGGTTTACTAATTATTATTATAAATGTGGTAGGTAGTATTTGGGGAAAAGAAATTGTGCAAGGAAAACTAACTGGTAAAATTGCCTCAATCCTAGGAAGCGAGTCTGCAGAAACCATAAAAACCATTATAGCGCAAACTGTTGATGCCGAAACTAATATTGTGTCAACAATAATTGGTATTGCAACAATTCTGTTTGGTGCTACAGGTGTATTTTACCAACTGCAAATTTCGCTTAATAAAATTTGGAAAGTGGAGAGCATCTCTAAATTCAGTTTTAAAAAAATACTAACTAATCGTGCTAAAAGCTTTGCATTTATATTAGTTATCGGTTTTCTGTTGCTTATTAGTTTTGTTTTAACAACAGTAATCTCTGCGTTAACAGATTATATAAAAGAAGCATTTCCTAACATTATATTATATGTAATTTATAGTGTAAACTTTATACTATCACTTGGTATTATCTCAACATTATTTGCGTTAATGTTTCGGTATATGCCAGACACAAAAATTAGATGGAAAACAGTTTGGATTGGTGCTGTTTTAACTGCAATATTATTTGTTTTGGGAGAGTTTTTGTTAGGCCTTTATTTTGGCAGGTCTAATCCAGCATCCACTTATGGAGCAGCAGGAAGCATAGTGTTAGTGTTACTTTGGGTGTCTTATTCTTGTCTTATTTTCTTTTTTGGCGCAGAGTTTACTAGGCAATACTCTATTAAATATGGTCACGATTCTCATACCTATAAAAATAAAATTGAAGACCTATTAGAAAAAGAAAACAGTGAAGCAATTAAAGAAAGTAAAGACTCTAAATAATAGCCTTATCTTTGCAATCTATTTAATAAAATAAAAATGAGTCATAAAGCAGGTTTTGTAAATATTATTGGAAATCCCAATGTTGGTAAATCAACATTAATGAATGCATTTGTAGGCGAAAAACTATCGATTATAACCTCAAAAGCGCAAACCACAAGACATCGTATTTTAGGTATTGTAAATGGCGAAGATTTTCAGGTAATTTTAAGTGATACACCAGGTATTATTAAACCTGCTTACGAGTTGCAATCTTCGATGATGGATTTTGTGAAATCTGCTTTCGACGATGCAGATGTGCTTATTTATATGGTAGAAATTGGCGAAAAAGAACTTAAAGACGAAGCCTTTTTTAATCGCATTACCAATGCTAAAATACCAGTATTACTATTGTTGAATAAAATCGATAAATCCAACCAAGAACAAATGGAAGAGCAGGCAGAGTTATGGCAAAAAAAAGTGCCAAATGCTGAATTTTTCCCTATTTCTGCTCTCGAAGGGTTTAATGTAAGAGAAGTGTTTAATAGGATTATTGAACTGCTTCCTATGTCTCCAGCATTTTACCCAAAAGACCAATTAACAGATAAACCAGAGCGTTTTTTTGTAAATGAAACCATTAGAGAAAAAATACTTATGCATTATAAAAAGGAAATTCCTTATGCTGTAGAAATAGATACAGAGGAGTTTTTTGAAGAAGAGACTATTATTAAAATGCGTTCTGTAATAATGGTAGAACGTGAGACCCAAAAAGGAATTATTATTGGTCATAAAGGGTCTGCATTAAAACGTGTAGGTATCGAAGCCAGAAAAGATTTAGAACAATTTTTTGGCAAACAAGTGCATTTAGAGCTTTACGTTAAAGTGAATAAAAATTGGAGAAGCGATCAAAGACAATTAAGGCGATTTGGCTATAATAATTAGTAAAATTATTGTGCTAAAATACGTTGCATATAATTGTATAGTGCTCGCATTTCTTCTTTGTTAGAGTTTTTTCCAACTCTTCCTGCAAGGTAGAGTAGAAACCACAAAATAACCATTGCAATAATTCCCCATACTTGTAAAAGGTACTCTTTTTTTAAGGCATAATTGGAGTATGCCCAAATACAAAATGCAATACATAGACCTGCAACCATAAAATGCAGAAACATAAAAAGTGTCCAAACGGTTGGGTTGGGACCAAACAAGCCATATAAAATGCTTTTTTTGTCTTCGGTTTCATTAATTTCTATGTGCAATTGAGGCGACCAAAACGTTTGTTTGTGTTTTGGGAGTTTTATAAACACATGATCATCAATCCTACTAATAATAAATTCCTCTTGTGTGGTTTTGCTCGTTTCAAAAGCAGATAAAAGTGTTGCATTATCTTGGTCCAGTTCCAATTTAAATCTAGGCCTTAAAACAATTTCGTTTAAATTATCATCCATAATTTTTAATAATGCTGTTAAATTACTATTTTTTGTTGAATTAGAAACACTACATTTGCAACCGCTTGCAGGATATGCAATGCATAAAACTAAGATTATGAGTAATATAGTAGCCATAGTAGGACGTCCAAATGTTGGAAAATCAACTTTTTTTAATCGTTTAATTCAGCGTAGAGAAGCCATTGTAGATGCAGTGAGTGGAGTAACAAGAGATAGACATTACGGAAAAAGTGATTGGAACGGAAAAGAATTTTCGCTTATCGATACAGGAGGTTATGTAAAAGGAAGTGATGATGTTTTTGAAGCGGAAATCGATAAACAAGTAGAATTAGCTATTGAAGAAGCAGATGCTATAATCTTTATGGTCGATGTAGAATCTGGCGTTACAGGAATGGATGAGGATGTTGCAACGCTATTACGAAAAGTTCAAAAGCCAGTTTTTCTTGTTGTTAATAAAGTAGATAATGGCAAAAGAGCAGAAGATGCTGTTGAGTTTTACTCACTAGGTTTAGGCGAATATTATACCATTGCAAGTATTAACGGAAGTGGAACAGGAGATTTATTAGATGATCTTGTTAAAGCACTACCAGAAGTAGAAGAAGTTGAACAGGATGATTTACCACGTTTTGCAGTAGTTGGTCGTCCAAATGCTGGAAAATCTTCATTTATTAATGCGCTTATTGGCGAAGATAGATATATTGTCACAGACATTGCAGGTACTACTCGCGATGCTATTGATACCAAATACAACCGTTTTGGATTTGACTTTAACTTAGTAGATACTGCAGGAATTAGAAAAAAATCTAAAGTAAAAGAAGATTTAGAATTTTATTCAGTTATGCGAAGCGTTAGAGCAATTGAGCATAGTGATGTTTGTCTATTAGTGGTTGATGCTAATAGAGGTTTCGATGGCCAAGTGCAAAATATCTTTTGGCTAGCAGAGCGTAATAGAAAAGGCATAGTTATTCTGGTCAACAAATGGGATTTAGTAGAGAAAGACCAAAAAACTACTAAAGAATTCGAAAAATATATTAGAGAACAAATTGCACCATTTACAGATGTGCCAATTGTTTTTATTTCTGCTTTAACAAAACAACGTATTTATAAAGCCATAGAAACAGCTGTAGAGGTTTATAATAATAGAAGTAAAAAAATAAAAACAAGTGTATTAAACGATACGTTTTTACCAATTATTGAGCATTATCCTCCACCAGCACTTAAAGGGAAATTTGTTAAAATAAAATACATAATGCAATTACCAACACCACAACCACAATTTGCATTTTTCTGTAACTTACCGCAATATGTAAGAGATCCTTACAAGCGTTTTTTAGAAAATAAATTACGCGAACACTTCGATTTTACTGGAGTGCCAATTAGTGTTTACATGCGTAAAAAATAACATTTCACTTTAGTTTTTTATTATTTTTTTAAGAAAAATCATACTAAAAGAGTAGTACATTCGTTTTTTTAAACTAATCGCTATTACTACATCAATTATAAGTATGAAAAACCTAATCTATTGCCTCGCGTTTTTATGCGTTAGCTTTTCTTTTGCGCAAAGTAAACCCTTTAAAATTACTGGAAACCTTATTGCAGAAGACGACCAAAGTCCACTAGAAGCTGCAACTATTTACATGCAACGAGTTAAAGATAGTAGCTTAGTGACCTATACAATTTCAGATAAAAACGGAAACTTTCAGCTGGAAGATAAAACTTCAGACAGCGATTTAAATCTCTTCATTTCTTACGTAGGTTACAAAACCTACCTACAAAATATTAAAATCGATAAGCAAGAGATTGCTTTAGGTACAATTCCTTTAGAAACAAACTCTAGCAATTTAGGCGAAGTACTTATTAGATCTACAGCTCCTGTAACCATTAAAAAAGACACTTTAGAGTTTAATGTAAAATCTTTTAAAACCAAAAAAGATGCTACAGTCGAAGAGCTACTTAAACAACTTCCTGGAGTTGAGGTCGATGAGCAAGGGAAAATTACTATTAACGGAAAAGAAGTTAATAAAATACTAGTAAATGGCAAGCCGTTTTTTGGTGACGACCCAACAATTACTACAAAGAATTTAACGAAGGATATAATTGAAAAAATTCAGATTGTTGATACCAAATCTAAATCTGAAGCTTTTACTGGAGAAAAAGGCGACCAAGAAAATAAAACCATTAATTTAACCATAAAGGAAGAAAATAATAAAGGTGTTTTTGGTCGTGTAGCTGCAGGAGCAGGAACAGATAAACGTTATGAGTTTGCAGGAATGTTAAATAGATTTGATAACGACCAGAGAATAAGTGTGCTTGCAGGAGGCAACAACACCAACTCGCCAGGATTTAGTTTTGGCGAAATCTCAAAAATGTTTGGTCGTGGACGTAGCTCTTTTAATAGTAATGGCTCTTTTTCAATTGATGGTCGCTCTTTTGGAGGTGGAGAAGGGATTACAACGTCAAAAAATGTTGGTGCAAATTATGCAGATAAAATTGGCGAGAAATTAGACCTTTCTGGCGATTATTTTTACTCAGGAAGTAGCTCGGAAAACGAATCGTCATCGCAACGAGAAACCATCTTAACAGATTCCAGATTTTTCTCTAATTCTAGTTCAAATTCAGAAAACGATACAGATGCACATAGTGCAAATATGGAGTTTGATATCGAAATAGATTCCACATTTGTAATTAATATAGAGCCTTCTTTTAGATATTCTAAAACAACAACACGCTTTAATAGTAATGAAGAAACTTTAGATTCTGACTTAAATTTAACCAACCAATCTGCTGTAAATTCTTCAGTAGAAAATAATGGTCAAAATTTTTCTAATGAGTTAAGTATGACCAAAAAATTTGGTACAGCAGGTGCTTTTTTACGATTTAATATTGATAATGAAATTGGTAAAACCCAAAGTGATGATTTCTTAAATTCTTCTACAGAAGTATTTGGTACCTCTCCAGAAATTATAGAAAGAAATCAATTTACAGATGGTGAAAACAAATCTAATGTATTTGAATCTTCAATAAAATATAGGCTTCCAATAATTTCGAAAAAATTATTTTTAGATTTTGAATATAGTTATAGAAACGAAAAAGACGAAAATAGACAAAGTACTTTCGATTTTGACGATGGAGATAACTTGTTTAATCAATTCAATACACAATTAAGTACAGATTTTGAATATACCAATATTACTAAAACACCTGCTTTAGATTTAAGGTATAATTCAGAAAAATTAAATCTCGCATTTGGAGTAGATTATGTTTATAGAACTCTTGAAAATAACGATTTATTAAGACCAGAATTTAATGTGGAGAGAGATTTTGAAGCTTTACAACTCAGCTCTTATTTTAATTATAGATTTAGTAAAAAAGCTTCGATGTATGCAAATTACAGATTGCGAAATCGACCTCCAGCGTTAAGGCAACTACAGGCTTTTGAAGATGTCTCTAATCCATTAAATACAATTATTGGTAATCCTAATCTAGAACCTACAAATAGCCATAATGTCTATGTTGGTTATAACTCTTACGATTTTCAAAAACGTGCTGGGTTTTTCTTGTACGGAAATTTAACAGCAGATAATAATGTTGTAGTTTCTAAAACAACTATTGATCCCGAAACTTTAAAACGAACAACTACTTACGCCAATGTTGATGGTAATTATAATGCTGGTATTGGAACTAGTTATAGCAAGAATATAAAGTTAGATTCCATTAGAAAATTACGTATTAGAGCAGGAGTATGGTCTAATTTTTCTAAAAATATAAACTTTAATAATGAGGTACAGTACAATAGTAAAGTCACTTCTCTATCACCTAATTTAGGTTTGGAGTTTACATGGAATAAGGTATTTGATTTTAAACCACGCTACAGCGTTAATTTTACTAATAATTCTTATGGAATTGAAGCTTTTGAAGATAGAAATTTTATGTCTCATAATTTAAGTTTAACTACCACTACATATTTGCCTAAGCGTTTTGAGTGGAATAATGATATACGATATAATTATAATCCTAATATAGCAGATGGTTTCCAGAAAAGTGCTTGGTTTTGGAATGCTTCTGTAGCCTATTCAATGTTAAACGATAAAGCAGCAGTAACCTTAAAGGTTTACGATTTATTAAATCAAAACACCAATGCAAGGCGTACAGCAACTCAGGATTTTATTGAAGATTCTCAGAGTACAGTGTTACAACAGTATTTTATGTTGAGCTTTAGTTGGAAATTTAATAGTTTAGGTGCTAAAGGTGAAACAGGTAATAATGGAATGTATTATATAGATTAATTATATATTTTTAGTACAATGAAATCTATCTTATCTACTTTATTGTTTTTAATTACAACTCTTATTTTAAGTGCTCAGAATTTACCGCAAAATCCTAAAGCTGGTAAATGCTATGTAAGCTATATAACAGAACGTAATGGTCTTAAAAAATGGAAAGAAACTAATTGTGATTTAATTTATAAGTCCAAAAATCTTCCTATTAGTTTTGCTCAAGAAACATTTGAAATTAGTGAAAAAGACAAGAAAAAAATAAAAAAGAAAATCACTAAACTTACAGATAAAGGATACACTGTTGAAATTAAAATTTATCATGACTCACAAGCTTCAGACTCAGTAAATTTTAATAGTTCAAAACAAAAAGCTTCAGTTTTATTACAATTTGTAAACACTTTAAAATTAGATGCTGGTAATATAATTATAAGTCCAGTAGGTAATAAGGGTGTTGTAAATAAGTGTAAACCAGATGATAACAATTGTGAATCAATCTATGCTAAAAACACTAAAGTAGAATATATAGTAGTTGGTGGTTATACAGATGGTTGGTATTACGATAATGAATTAGGATTTTGGTGCAAAACCAAATAATTACCAACCACCAGAAGCGCCTCCACCTCCAAAGCCACCTCCACCGAAGCCACCACCAAATCCGCCTCCTCCAAAGCCACCTCCACTAGAACCACTTCCAAATCCTCCGCCAAAACCACCAGAACCTCGTCTGTAGCCTCCACGTCCAGAATTGCTTAAAATTATAGCTTCGAGAATGCTTGTAGTGTTATTATTGTGACCTCCATGTCCTCCACCATTTCTTCGGTTTTTAGAAATTGAAATGAGTATGATTAAAAATATAATAAACAGTAAAATTATTGCGCCAACAGGAAACCCTTCGCTCGATGTTTGTCTCGTGCCTTGGTATTCACCTTGCATGACTTCAAAAATAGCGTCTGCACCTCTATTTAGACCTCCATAATAATTATTTTGCTTAAAATAAGGGATGATATCACGTTCTATAATACGTCTAGAGAGTGCGTCTGTAAGTAAATGCTCAACACCATAACCAGTTGCAATGGCTATTTTTCTGTCGTTTCTTGCTAGCAGAATAAATACACCATTATCTTCTTCTTTACTACCTCCAATTCCCCATTTATGTGCCCATTGTGTCGCTAAATAGTTAATATATTCTCCGTTGGTAGAAGGTATTATTGCAACTACTATTTGAGTTGAAGTAGTATCGGAATAGTTTATAAGTTTGCGTTCTAAAGTGTTTTTTTCTGATGCAGAGAGTAAATTTATATAATCGTAAACACTAGTTTGTCCTCCATCTTTTTTAGAAGGTACATCAGGAATAGGATACTGAGCATTGGCAAAACTAAACGCCAATAAAGTGATGCTAATAAATAGGATAATGTGTTTTGTAAAACGCTGTTGCATACTTGTATTATCCTTTAGAGATCGTATTAGAGAGTTCGTTAGTATCATCAGGATTCCAAGGAAAATAGGTTTTTAGTTGCTGTCCAATTTTTAAAACACCATCTACTATGCCTTGTTTAAAATTACCTTTTTTAAACTGTGTTTGAATCTCATTTTTTGTACTATCCCAAAAATCATTTGGTACTACTGTATTTATACCTTTGTCGCCATAAATGGCAAAGGTTTTATCATCTACAGCAATGTAAATTAATACACCATTGCTTTGTTTGGTGTTATGCATTTTTAAAATAGAAAACACCTCTAAAGCACGTTTGTCAACCTTTCCTTTAGAGGTGTGTTCAATATGTACGCGGATTTCTCCAGAGGTGTTTTGTTCTGCTAAGTTAATGGCAGCAACAATCTCTTGTTCTTCTATAGTAGAAAGGAAATCTTCAACGCAATCTTTCATATTAAAAACTACTCGAATTTAAAATCGATATCTGGTGCTTTTTCACTACCTGCTTCTGCCTTGTAATAACTTAAAGGTTCAAAGTTTAGAAAACCAGCAAGTAAGGTATTTGGAAACGTTTTAATGTGTTTATTGTATGGTTCTACAGCTTCATTAAATCGATCTCTAGCAACATTAATTCTGTTTTCTGTACCTTCTAGTTGGCTCTGTAGTTCCAAAAAATTCTGATTTGCTTTTATGTCTGGATAACGTTCAACCGACACTAATAATTTAGATAATGCACCACTCAACCCACTTTGTGCTTGTTGAAATTGAGCCATATTCTCTGGTGTTAAGTTACTAGCATCTATCGTTGTAGAGGTGGCTTTAGCTCTAGCTTCAATAACTTCTCTTAACGTAGTACGCTCAAAATCCGCTGCACCTTGTACAGTTTTAACTAAACTTCCAATTAAATCATTTCTACGTTGGTAGGTGCTTTCTACATCTCCCCAAGTTTTTGTCGCAGACTCTTTTAAATTTACTGCAGTATTATTAAAGTTTTTTCCCCAAGTAAATAATGCAAAAGCAATTAATCCTAGGATTACTAATGGAATGAGCCATTTTTTCATGTTAGTTAGTTTTAAAGTTGATTTTTAATTTTAATAAGTTGATTCTTTATTGCTTCTAATTTACTAATAATTTCAAAATTATTTAGCGTCTTGTGCTTATCTTCTTTTAAATGTGTTTTTGCTCCTTCTAAAGTAAAGCCTCTTTCTTTTACTAAATGATAGATTAATTTTAAGTTTTTAATATCTTCTAGAGTAAATTTACGATTGCCTTTGGCATTTTTTTTAGGTTTTAAAACATCAAATTCTTTTTCCCAAAAACGTATTAAAGAGTTATTAACTCCAAAAGCTTTGGCTACTTCGCCAATAGCATAATACCGCTTTTCTGGAAGTTCAATATGCATTAATCTAAAGATTGGTTTTGTAACGAAGCACTTTCTAGTAGTTTGCTAAATTCTTCTGCAGTTAAGCTACCATAGTAAAAATTAATTGGATTTATACGCTCCTCATCTTTAAAAACTTCGTAATGTAAATGTGGTGCTTCAGAGCGTCCTGTACTACCAACAAAACCTATTAAATCGCCACGTTTTACTTTTTGGTTTTTCTTTACATTGTATTTGTATAAGTGCGCATAAAGTGATACATAACCATAACCATGGTCTATTCTAATATGGTTTCCATAACCTGAACTACCATTATCTGCACGCTCTACAACACCATCTCCAGCCGCATAAATAGGTGTGCCTCTTGGAGCAGTAAAGTCCATTCCCCAATGCATTTTACGTGCTTTGGTAAAAGGATCTGTACGTATGCCATAACCAGAAGCCATACGTGTTAAATCTTCGTTTTTAACGGGTTGTATTGCTGGTATAGAAGCTAATAGTTTTTCTTTTTCTACAGCTAATTTTGCGATTTCATCTAGCGACTTAGATTGCACTACAATCTGTTTTTGTAATATATCTATGCGCTTATTACTTTCTATAATTAATTTTGAGTTATCAAACCCTTCTAAATTTTTATATCTGTTTACTCCTCCAAATCCTGCTTTGCGTTGCTCTTCTGGTATAGGATTAGCTTCAAAATATAATCTGTAAATAGAGTTATCTCTGTCTTCTATATTGGCTAAAACAGTTTCGGCTTCATTCATTTTTTTGTTTAGCAACTCAAACTGTAGCTGCATGTTTGAAAGCTCTCGCTTCAGCATTTTTTCTTTAGGAGATTCAAAATATTGAGAACCGATAAAAACAAAAAGCAAACCAAATAATGCAGCGCCTAATAAAAATACAGAAACGTATTTAAAAGTTCTCCTCTTTTTACGCGCTATCTTTTTATAGGATAACGTTTCAGAATCATAATAATATTTTACCTTACTCATTGCCTAATTTATACTATTTTTGCAATTATTATTAAAATAGAAATCTATCTTAAGTGTAACAGCAAACGAACAAACTTACAAAATATTATCAAATAAGTTTTTGAGAATTGAAGTAAGTCCTATTTACAATTAGCAAAAATAGTGCGTTGATTATAAATTAAGATTGTATTTAGAAGTAATTTAACAGCAACAAGATATTTATTTAGTTACATGAAATCTCAAGATATTCGCTCAACATTTTTAAGTTTTTTTGAAGGCAAGAAGCACAGTATTGTTCCATCTGCACCTATGGTTTTAAAGGACGATCCAACTCTAATGTTTGTAAATTCTGGTATGGCTCCTTTTAAAGAATACTTTTTAGGTAATGCACAACCAAAAAACAATAGAATTGCAGATAGCCAAAAATGCCTGCGTGTTTCTGGTAAGCATAATGATTTAGAGGAAGTTGGTTATGATACTTACCATCATACTTTATTTGAAATGTTAGGGAATTGGAGTTTTGGTGATTACTTTAAAAAGGAAGCAATTGCTTGGGCTTGGGAGCTTTTAGTAGATGTATATAAAATTGATAAAGACATTTTATATGTTACTGTTTTTGAAGGAAGTGATGATGCAGACAATCTTAAAATGGATACAGAAGCGTATGATATTTGGAAGCAATATATCTCTGAAGACCGAATTTTAAAAGGAAACAAAAAAGATAATTTCTGGGAAATGGGAGAACAAGGACCTTGTGGACCTTGTAGTGAAATTCATGTAGATATTCGTTCTGCCGAAGAAAAAGCAAAAGTAGATGGTAAGTCTTTGGTAAACATGGATCATCCACAAGTGGTAGAAATATGGAATTTGGTATTCATGCAGTATAACCGAAAGGCAAACGGTTCGCTAGAAAATTTACCAAACAAACATATTGATACAGGAATGGGATTTGAGCGTCTTTGTATGGTTTTACAAAATGTACAATCTAATTATGATACAGATGTTTTTACGCCAATAATTCGCGAAATTGAAACCATAACAGATAAAGAATATGGTAAGGACCAAAAAATAGATGTTGCTATTCGTGTAATTAGTGATCATGTTCGTGCAGTAGCATTCTCTATTGCAGATGGTCAATTGCCAAGTAACACAGGAGCTGGTTACGTAATTCGTAGAATTTTACGTCGTGCAGTACGTTACGGATTTACTTTTTTAGATAAAAAAGAACCCTTTATTTATAGATTAGTAGATGTACTTGTTAAAAAAATGGGCGAAGCTTTCCCAGAACTAAAAGTACAAAGACAACTAATAGAAAATGTAATTAAAGAAGAAGAGGCTTCGTTTTTAAGAACTTTAGAACAAGGATTAATTCTTTTAGATCGTATTGTAGAAAACACAAAAACAAAAGAAATTTCTGGAGCAAAAGTTTTTGAACTAAAAGATACCTATGGTTTCCCAGAAGATTTAACAGATTTAATTCTTCGCGAAAAAGGGTTTACTTATAATGAAGAAGAATTTACCAATAAATTAAAACAACAAAAACAACGTGGTAAAGAAGCTTCACAGTTAAAATCTGATGATTGGACAGTTTTAATAGATGATGAAGAACAAGAGTTTATTGGTTACGATACGCTAGAAGCTGCTGTAAAAATTGTAAAATACAGAAAAGTAACCTCTAAAAAAGATGGCGAATTATACCAATTAGTTTTTAATATCACACCATTTTATGCAGAAGGAGGAGGGCAAGTAGGTGATAAAGGTTATTTAGAAGATAGTCATGGTGATGTGGTTTATGTAATTGATACTAAAAGAGAAAATAACGAAGTCATACATTTTACCAAAAATTTACCAAAACATATTCAAGAAACTTTTAAAGCTTCGGTTGATGCAAAACAGCGTTACAGAACAGAATGCAATCACACAGCTACGCACTTATTGCATCAAGCACTACGTGAAATTTTAGGAGACCATGTAGAACAAAAAGGGTCTGCAGTGCATTCAAAATATTTGCGATTTGATTTTTCACATTTCTCAAAAGTAACTGCAGAGCAATTACAGGAAGTAGAAAACTTTGTAAACCGAAGAATTTATGGCAAATTACCATTACAAGAAAAACGCAATATACCAATGCAACAGGCCATAGATGAAGGCGCATTAGCACTTTTTGGTGAAAAATATGGTGATACTGTTCGTGCTGTTCGATTTGGTCAATCTATTGAGCTTTGTGGAGGAACTCACGTAAAAAATACAGCAGATATATGGCATTTTAAAATAGTGTCTGAAGGTGCAGTTGCAGCAGGAATACGTAGAATTGAAGCCATAACTAGTGATGCTGTAAAAGATTATTATTATGAAAATAATAAAGCATTTTTTGAAATGAAAGAAATGCTTAATAATGCTAAAGAACCCATTAAAGCATTGCAAAATTTGCAATCAGAAAATACAGATTTAAAAAAGCAAATAGAAACTTTATTAAAAGATAAAGCCAAAAATATTATTGGCGAGTTAAAAAATGAATTAACCGAAATAAATGGTGTGCAATTTTTAGCTAAAAAATTAGATTTAGATGCTGCAGGAATTAAAGATGTATGTTTTAATTTAGGTCAAAATGAAACCAATGTATTCTTCTTATTTGCAACCGAACAAAACGGAAAAGCTTTGCTTTCTTGTTATATTTCTAAAGAACTAGTTGCAGAAAAAGGATTAGATGCAGGAAAAGTGGTTAGAGAACTTGGTAAACACATTCAAGGAGGTGGAGGAGGACAGCCTTTCTTTGCAACAGCTGGAGGGAAAAATCCTGCTGGAATAGAAACTGCACTTAATGAAAGTAAGAATTATTTAGATTAAAGTTTATCGCGAAGACGCAAAGTTGAATAAATAAAAAAAGGATTTGAAGCAGAATAATGAACACAACGAAAATAGTTTGGCTAAAATTATAGTTGATTGTTGTTATCATATTCATGTCAGTCTTGGTCCTGGTCTTCTAGAATCTGTTTACGAAGAAATTTTATATACTGAATTATTGGAGAAAGGACTTGAGGTTAAAAGACAAAAAACTTTACCAGTATTTTGGAAAAACAAAGAATTGAACTTGGGTTTTAGAACAGATTTAATTGTAGAAAACAAAGTTATTATTGAAATTAAATCCGTTCAAGAAATTCATCCAGTTCATCCTAAACAATTATTAACTTATTTAAAGTTAACCGAAATTAAACTGGGATTATTAATCAATTTTAATAGTCCATTGATAAAAACAGGAATTACCAGAATTGTTAATGGTTTAGATTAGTTAATAGCATATTAGAGTAATCAAATGAGAGTAAGCTTTGCGACTCTGCGACTTCGCGAGATAAGAAAATGAATTTACAAACCAAAATACCATTAAAACAACAAGAAAATAATCTAATTGATTATAACTCCAAACTCTTGCTGTTAGGTTCCTGTTTTTCAGAAAACATTGGAGATAAATTGCAGTATTTTAAGTTTCAAAATGCTATTAATCCTTTTGGTATATTATTTCACCCAAAAGCAATTGAAATAGTAATAGAAAATGCAATTCATGAAAAAGTTTATACAGAAAAAGATATATTTTTTCATAACGAGCAATGGCATTGTTTTGATGCGCATTCAAAATTAAGTAATGCTTCTAAAGAAATATTGTTGCAACAATTAAATGATAAAGTAAAAGCAACAAATCAGCATATAAGCAAAGCTTCGCATATCATTATCACTTTAGGAACAGCTTGGGTTTATAAACATATACACAACAATAAAACTGTAGCTAATTGTCATAAAATTCCACAAAAAGAATTTGAAAAAAAATTACTTTCTGTAGAAGAAATTATAATATCACTTCAAAATATAATTCATAAAATTCAAGAGATAAATACTAAAGCATCTATAATTTTTACAGTTTCTCCAGTACGTCATATAAAAGATGGTTTTATTGAAAACACGCAAAGCAAGGCACATTTAATAACTGCAATTCATACTTTAATAAGTAAAGAGAAACAAACAAGTTATTTTCTATCTTATGAAATCATGATAGACGAACTCAGAGATTATAGATTCTATAAAGAAGACATGTTGCATCCAAACTCTGTAGCAGTAAATTATATTTGGGAGCGTTTTAAAACAGTTTGGATAGCTCAGGATGCTCAAAATACCATGAAAACTATTAACGAAATTCAAAAGGGATTGGCACACAAACCTTTTAATCCAAATGCCGAAAATCATAAAAAGTTTCTATCAAAATTAAATAAAAAACAACAGGCTATAGAATTAAAACATAGCCACATAACTTTTTAATAAATAATGTTAATTTAAAATTTAGTAGGAAAACTCTAACTATAATTCCTTTAACGTTTTTTAACATCTTTTTAACGATTATTTAGTTTGCTAAAGGATTTTAATAGTATATTCAAATCGCTATTAATCAACCTAATAAAAGCATTAAGTACAACTAACTAGTGTAGCTTAATGCTTTTTTGTTTTTAATACTCCTGTTTAATCTTAAATTTAATTACAATTATAGCTATCACTATTGCCTATTGCGATTTTTTTTTGAATCATAAAAACTAATGTTTTTTATGTACATTAGCGTATGCGAAAAGTACTATTTGGAGTAATATTAACATTAATTATACTCTTTACATTTAAATACTGTGGAGACCAAAATAAAACAAGAATTGAGGTTAAAGAACATTCTGCACTTATCCAAGAGCAAATAAAAAATGTTGGAAAACTTGTAGTAACAGAAGGTCATTTTAGCGAAGTCTTTAGCTATAAAAACTCAAAAGCTATTTTTGGTGATTTAATAGAGGCAGAAAAAAAAGCATTAGTTGTTGTTAATGCTAATGTTACTGTGAGTTATGATTTAAGTAAAATTGAATATAAAATAGACGAAGCCACAAAAACGCTCCAAATTCTAAGCATTCCTAAAGAAGAAATTAAAATCAGTCCAGATTTTGAGTACTACGATATTCAAGCCGATTTTTTAAATCAATTCGAAGCCAAAGACTATAATTCTATTAAGCAAACAGTAAACCAATCGCTGATGAAAAAAATTGAAGCTTCCGATTTAAAATCCAATGCAAAAAATAGATTGTTAAGCGAGCTTGCTAAATTCTATATACTCACAAACTCTTTAGGTTGGACACTCCAATACAACGAAACACCAATTCAAAAAGCAGAAGAATTAAATACTTTCAAACTATAATTTCTTCTTTAGATTTAACCAACCTCCACCATTAGTAGCTTCAATAGTATTTAAATTTAAAAACTTTGCAGCTTTGGCAGAGCGTACTCCACTTGCGCAACAGACAATTATAGGCTTATTTAAAGCCTTTACTTCCTCAACTCTATTGTGTAGCTCATTTATTGGAATATGAATTGAATTTTCAATATGTCCACTATCCCATTCTCGTTGCGATCTTACATCCAAAATAACAGCTCCATTTTCCAAATAAGTATCAACCTCACGCTTTTTCGCGCCAAAAATAAAATCCAATAATCCCATAGTCTTCTTTTTTCTATAAATTTACAAAGAATTAACGTTATAACAATTTGAACACTCCAACACGTAAAGAAGAAATAATTAAAACAGCAGCCAAGCTTTTTAAAGAAAAAGGTTATAGTGCAGTAACTATGCGCGATTTGGCAACAGCAATGGGAATAAAAGCCGCAAGTTTATACAACCATATCAGTTCAAAACAAGAGATCCTTAAAATAATTATTATATCTATTGCCGAAGATTTTACAAATGGAATGAACCAGATTATAAACACCGAAAATACCTCAATTCAAAAATTAAAGCAAATAGTCGAGTTGCACGTTACAATTACATCACAAAATACTAATGGTATGGCATCCTTAAACAACGATTGGATGCATCTTGAAGATAAATTAGACTACTATTTAAAATTAAGAAACGAATACGAAACAAATTTTTTAAACATCATTCAACAAGGCATAAGTTCTTCAGAGATTCGACAAAGTAACCCAGAAATTATTATGTTTTCTATGTTATCCACTCTACGTTCACTTTACTTATGGATTCCAAAAAAAGAAGACCTTAACGCAAACGATTTAGCAAATAGTTTAAGTCAAGTTCTCATAGACGGAATTAACAATTAGTCTAGTTCCCATGAAAATGGGAATCTGAAAATTATTTAGTATCTTTGTTACCTAAACTAACAAGTGTTAGTTTAAACTGTTAGTGTTTTACAAACCTTACAGTTTTTAATAATTTAAAACAACAGTTCTTTTTCCTTTGGAAAGAGTTAGAGACAGCAATGGCAGATTTTCACAACCTAAAAGTTGCAAACATATATAAAGAGACGGAAGACACATCTGTAATAACTTTTGATGTCCCTTCTGAGCTATACGATACGTTCCATTTCAGACAAGGACAACATTTAACACTAAAAGCAGATATCAATGATGAAGATGTTCGTCGCTCATACTCTTTATGTTCCAGTCCTCTTGATAAAAAGTGGCAAGTTGCGGTAAAAATGATTCCTGGCGGAAAATTTTCAACTTATGTAAATGAAGTTCTAAAAACTGGAGATCAGTTAGAGGTCATGGCACCAACCGGAACTTTTGGTGTAGAGTGCAATCCTAAAGAATCAAAAAACTATTTATTTTTCGCTGCAGGTAGTGGTATTACACCAGTATTATCTATGATAAAATCGCATTTAGCAGCAGAGCCAAATGCAACATGTAAGTTATTTTACGTAAATAAAACAGCAAAATCCATTATCTTTAAAGAAGAATTAGAACAATTGAGAAATAAATATTTTGGCAGATTAGAAATATATTATTTCTTAACCAAAGAAAGAAGAGATATTGAGTTGTTTAACGGAAGATTTGATGACGAAAAAATGGACGTGCTAACAAACACATTCATTGATATACCAGATACAAACGAAGTGTTTTTATGTGGTCCAGAAAAAATGGTAAACTACGTAAGTGAGTATTTAATAAACGCAGGATTGCCAAAAGAATTGGTTCATTTTGAGCTATTTGTAACAGGACTTACAGAAGAAGATATTAAGAGAGCAGAACGTCTGGCAAAACAAAATGTAGAAGGAACAGAAGTAACTATTGTAGATGGTGGAAAAGAATTCATGTTCACCATGACAAAAGAATACGACAACATTCTCGATGCAGCATTAGGCGCAGGAGCAGACCTACCATTTGCCTGCAAAGGAGGTGTTTGTAGCACCTGCAAATGCAAAGTAAAAGAAGGAAGCGTAGAGATGAAAATCAATTACGCTTTAGATGAAAAAGAAGTCAGTCAAAATTTAGTACTAAGCTGTCAAGCAGTACCAACAACAGATAAAGTAGTCGTTGATTTTGATGTGTGAGCCAAAGGCGAGCATTCCCATGAAAATGGGAATCTAGTTAATAAATTGAAATATAGCATCCTGCAAGGTTTTAAAAACCTTGTAGGTATAAAAGTAGCATCCTGAAAGGTTTTTAAAACCTTGTAGGTATAAAATAATAATTATGGCGTTACCCTTTTTTGCTTTTAATGGCAAAAAAGCGTCAGGCTTTCGCAAGTCGCTATCAGAGATGAGCTCCAACAATTGCTCAATCCTTAACGCGCCAACAACAAAAGGCCAACAGCCAACAGCTAAAAAAAAGAAAAAGAAAAATTAAAGTTCAACCTGCTAAAGGCCAAAAGCTAAAAGCTATGATAAACGAATAAAGACTTCAGAATATAAACTTCAGAAATCAAAAATCGTTAATCAAAAATCGTTAATCATCATGAGTGAAGAACAAATTAGAAGTTTAGAAAGACAGTTCGAAGAGCGTATCGCAAGAGACGAAAAAATCGAACCCAAAGATTGGATGCCAGAAAAGTATCGTAAAACCCACATTCGTCAAATGTCGCAACATGCACATTCCGAAATTGTTGGGATGCTTCCAGAAGGTAACTGGATAACAAGAGCACCTTCCTTAAGACGTAAAGTAGCGCTTTTGGCAAAAGTACAAGACGAAGCAGGACATGGTTTATACTTATATTCCGCAACCGAAACCTTAGGAATTTCAAGAGAAGAAATGTATGAGCAGCTACATACAGGAAAAGCAAAATACTCATCAATATTTAACTACCCAACAATTTCATGGGCAGATATGGGAGCAATCGGTTGGTTAGTAGATGGTGCAGCTATTATTAATCAAGTACCATTGTGCAACACATCTTACGGACCTTATGCAAGAGCAATGATTCGTGTATGTAAAGAAGAAAGTTTCCACCAACGTCAAGGTTTCGAAATTATGATGAAACTAGCAAACGGAACACCTGAGCAAAAAGAAATGGCTCAAGATGCTTTAAATCGTTGGTGGTGGCCAAGCTTAATGATGTTAGGACCAACAGATGATGTGTCTGTGCACACAGAACAATCTATGAAATGGAAATTAAAACGCAAATCTAACGACGATTTGCGACAGCAATTTATAGATCAAACAGTACCACAAGCAGAATTAATTGGGTTAACAATACCAGATCCAGATTTAAAATGGAACGAAGAGCGTCAAAGTTACGATTTTGGAGAAATTAATTGGGATGAATTTTGGCAAGTTGTAAAAGGTCATGGACCATGTAATAAAGAAAGAATGAAAGCTAGAGTTGGTGCATGGGAACGAGGAGAATGGGTTAGAGATGCGGCAATGGCTTATGCTCACAAAACCTCTTTGAAAAAAGAGGTCTCTTAATCGATAGTCATGAACTATTGGTATGTCTATATAATGACTAACAAACGCAATGGCGTCATTTATATTGGAGTAACTGATAATATTGAAGAAAGAATAAAAGAGCATAAATTGAAGGTTTATCCAAAATCTTTCACAGCAAGATATAATTGTGATAAACTGGTATATTTTGAAGAGTTTGAAAAAGGAAATGAGGCAGAGAAAAGAGAAAGACATTTCAAAAAGTGGAAAAGAGATTGGAAAATAGAATTAATTGAAGAAATGAATCCTAGTTGGAATGATATAAGCGCCAATTGGAATTTTAATTATAATAAACATAGAGATTAAATTAACAAGATACCTGCTTTCACAGGCACTAAAAATTATGTCAAACAAAAAAAACTGGCCACTTTGGGAAGTCTTCGTAAGAAGTAAAAACGGATTAGAACATCGTCACTGCGGAAGTTTACACGCAGCAGATGAGGATATGGCTTTAGAAAACGCACGCGATGTATATACCAGAAGAAGTGAAGGTGTAAGTATTTGGGTTGTAGAGTCAAAGCACATTACTGCATCTAATCCTGAAAATAACGGAGAATTATTTGAACCTGCACACGATAAGGTATATCGTCACCCAACATTTTACGATTTACCAGACGAAGTGAAGCACATGTAATTTGAGTTTTGCTCAAATTACAATTCCCACGAAAGTGGGAAACTCATCAATTAAAATAAAATGTCATTCAGAGCAAAGCGAAGAATCTCATTAAAAGAATAAATGTTTAATTAAAAAGGTTCCCACTTTCGTGGGAAGTAAACATGAAAAACAAAAACCTATACAACTACATCCTTGGTATAGCAGATAATTCACTCATTCTTGGACAAAGAATGGGAGAGCTATGTGGTCACGGACCAAGTTTAGAAACTGATATTGCTTGTACAAATATCTCATTAGATCTATTTGGACAAGTGCGTAGCTATTTTCAATACGCAGCTAAAATTGCAGGAGATGGAAGAACAGAAGACGATATTGCCATGCTTCGTAAAGAGCGTGAATACAAAAATGTATTGTTAGTAGAACAACCAAATACAAACTTTGCATACACTTTAGGACGTCAATTTTTATTTGATGTGTATCATTTAGCGTTTCTTTCAGAATTACAAAAAAGTACAGATTTAACATTGTCAGCAATCGCTAACAAATGTATCAAAGAAGTAAGTTATCATGAGCGTTTCTCTTCAGATTGGGTAAAGCGTTTAGGTGACGGTACAGAAGAAAGTAAAGCTAAAATGCAGGAAGCCATCAACGATTTATGGACCTATACAGATGAGTTATTTCATCAAACGGAAGCAGATAAAGCAATGGTTTCAGAAGGAATTGGTGTTGATGTTACCAAATTAAAAGAGGTCTATTACAAAAATGTAAGAGAGCTTTTAGAAGAGTCAACATTAGAAGTTCCAGAATCAAAATACTTCCAAAAAGGAGGCAAAGAAGGTATTCACACAGAACATTTAGGATACTTATTAAGCGATTTGCAATATATGCAACGCACGTATCCAAATATGGAATGGTAACCAATTCCTGAGCAGGCAGGAATCTAAAAAATGAACTCGAATTTGAACTCGAAATTTGAAGCAACTGGTTAAGCCTTTCAATTTCAATTTCAAATTCAGTTTCAATTTCAAGAAATGACAACAACAGAACAAAACATAGACAACAAATTAATTGAGATTTTAGAAAAAGTCTCAGACCCAGAAATTCCAGTATTATCAATCATGGATATGGGAGTCGTACGTTCTGCAGTTATTGAAAATAATATAGTTAAAGTCGAAATCACACCAACCTACAGTGGTTGTCCAGCAATGGATGTGATTGGAGACGATATAAAAAAAGCACTAAAAGAAGCAGGATATGAATCTGAAATAGAATTGATTTTACATCCAGCTTGGACAACCGATTGGATTACACCAAGAGGTCGCAAAGCATTAGAAGATTATGGTATAGCAGCACCTTTAAGCGCAGAAGCAGATAAAGACGTGTTGCTAAATAATAAACGATTAGTAAAATGCACCAATTGTGGTTCGCAAAACACACGATTAGTCAGTCAATTTGGATCTACAGCATGTAAAGCACAATTTCAGTGTGAGGATTGCCAAGAACCTTTTGATTATTTCAAGTGTTTGAAATAATCAAATTCCCATGAAAATGGGAATCTTATAAATAGTAATGAGAATATAAATTAAAAAGTTTTGTCATTCCGCACTTGATGCGGAATCCACAATAAAAGAAAATATATGAAAAGCATTCAGCTTAAAATTGAAAACAGAGTAGCGTACATCAGGCTCAACAGACCAGAAGTATTCAACAGCTTCAATCGTGAAATGGCATTTTTACTTCACGACACTCTAGACGCTTGTGAAAATAATGATGACGTAAGAGCTATTGTACTTACTGGAAACGGAAAAGCATTTTGTGCTGGTCAAGACCTTAAAGAAGTTACAGATCCAGAATTAAATCCAGGATTTAAAAAAATTCTTGAAGAGCATTACAATCCTATCATCACAAGACTTCGAGCAATTAAAAAACCAATTATTGCTGCAGTAAATGGAGTTGCAGCAGGAGCTGGAGCAAACATAGCATTAGCTTGCGATATAGTGGTTGCTCATGAAAAGGTAAGTTTTATTCAAGCATTTAGCTTAATTGGTTTAGTGCCAGATAGTGCAGGAACGTTCTTTTTACCAAGACTAATAGGCTTTCAAAAAGCACTAGCACTAGCAATGTTAGGAGATAAAATTTCTGCAGGCGACGCAGAAAAAATGGGAATGATTTACAAAATGATTGCTTTAGAAAATTTTGAAGAAGAAGTAAATAAACTCGCTGTAAAATTAGCTAACATGCCAACCAAAGCATTAGGATTAATTAAAGAATTATTCAATCAATCCATGACAAACGATTTAGAATCTCAATTAGCATTAGAATCTAAATTACAAATAGAAGCAGCACAAAGCAATGATTATGCAGAAGGCGTTGCTGCATTCATAGAAAAAAGAAAGCCAAATTTTAAAGGTAACTAAATCTCAGTATATCCTGCAAGGTTTTTAAAACCTTGTAGGTATTTAAAATAAAAGTTTAACTAAAAAAAGTATCTTCCCTTTGGGAAGACGGAAGATGGGAATAAACATAGGAATAATAGGTTCAGGAACAATGGGAAGTGGTATTGCACAAGTCGCAGCAACTTCTGGTTGTAATGTAAAGTTATACGACACTAATCAAAAAGCATTAGATAAAGCAAAAGCAAGCCTTGAGAAAATCTTAAATCGTCTAATTGAAAAAGGACGAATAAATTCCGAAGAAAAAAATAGAATTCAATCTAACATTTCTTATGTAAATACATTAAAAGATTTGTCAGACTCTAACTTGACTATTGAAGCAATTATCGAAAATTTAGACATCAAGAAAAAAGTATTTTCAGAATTGGAAAGTTATGTTTCAGACGATTGCATAATCGCGTCAAACACGTCGAGTTTGTCAATCGCATCTATTGCAGCTTCACTTAAAAACCCAAAACGTTGTGTCGGAATTCATTTTTTCAATCCAGCACCTTTAATGAAGTTGGTTGAGGTCATACCAGCTATTCAAACCTCTTATGAAACTTTAGAAAAATCTATTGACACCATTGCTAGTTGGAAAAAAACAGTAGCAGTTGCAAAAGACACGCCAGGTTTTATAGTAAACAGAGTTGCTCGACCATTTTACGGAGAAGCATTAAGAATTTATGAAGAAGGATTAGCCGATTTTGCAACTATTGATGAGGCAATGAAAACTATTGGTAAGTTCAGAATGGGACCATTTGAGCTAATGGATTTTATAGGAAATGACGTTAATTACACAGTAACTGAAACGGTTTTTACAGCGTTTTATTTCGACCCAAGATATAAACCAGCATTTACACAAAAGCGTTTTGCAGAAGCAGGATACTTAGGTCGAAAATCTGGAATAGGCTATTATGAATATGATGAAAATGGTAGAAAAGTAGAAGACTCAACTGTCACGTCGAGCGCAGTCGAGACGTCTCTTTCTAAAACTATTTTTGATAGAATACTAGTAATGTTAATAAACGAAGCTGCAGATGCCTTATTTTTAAACATCGCTTCAGCAGAAGATATAGATAATGCCATGACCAAAGGAGTTAATTATCCAAAAGGATTATTAGCTTGGGCAGACGAAAAAGGCATCGATTGGTGTGTGAGTAAAATGGACGAATTATACAACGAGTATCACGAAGACAGATATCGATGTAGTCCATTACTGCGCAAAATGAAAAAAACAGGCATGAGGTTTTTTGAAAAATAAAAGAGGTATTAGGAATTAGTATGAAAAGTAACTACCATTTTAAATTTGAAGATTTATTAGTATATCAAAAAGCTATGGATTTTGGAGAAGTCGTTGATGAATTAGTGAGAAATTTTCCTAATCACGAATTATATGCTTTATCATCACAATTTAGAAGAGCAGCTGATTCTATTGCTTTAAATCTTGCTGAAGGTTATCCTGGTTCAGATGCACAATTTGTAAAACATATTAATCATTCTATATATAGTGCAAACGAATGCGTGAGTTGCAGTACAAAAGCAAGAAGAAGAAATTATATAGACTTTGAACAAGATGAGAGAATTAGAGAACACATATCAGAGTTAACAAAAATGATGTCTTCTTTGAGAAAGAGAATTTTAGAAAGAAATGTAAAACTAATACCTAATACCAAATAACTAATGCCTTTAACTGGTGAACAAATTCCACATAAAATGTTATCCCAAGATGCATACAGCACTTGGTTAGGTATTGAAATTATAGAATGCGAAATCGGACGATGCAAAGTCGGAATGACCATTAGAGGCGACATGCTAAACAGCATGAATAAAGCACATGGTGGAATTAGTTATTCGTTAGCAGATACCGCTTTTGGGTTTGCAGCAAATACACATGGTAAATATGCAGTGTCAATTGAAACAAGCATCAATCACATTGAAGCATTAAATGAAGGTGATTATTTGGTCGCAGAATCTGTAATTGAAAAAGTGAATAATAAACTAGGGTTTAATATTATCGAAGTAAAAAGAGGAGAAGAATTAGTAGCGCTTTTTAAAGGTGTTGTTTATCGTACTCAAAAAGATTGGAAATAAAATAGATTAATAAAAATATAATAATGAGTGACACAAAATATAATTTGCAGAAACGATTAGTGAAGTTTTCGGCTTTAATTATACTAAGTATTAAGTCACTTAAAAAAGAATTTGCATCAGAGCATTTAACAAAACAGTTAATTCGCTCAGCCACATCTGCAGCACTAAACTATGGAGAAGCTCAAAGTGCAGAATCAAAAAGAGATTTTATTCATAAAATGAAAATATGTCTAAAAGAACTTAGAGAATCCCAAGTTAATATTGAAATACTTATAGAAGCAAATTTGGTTAATGATATCGAAGAATTTAAAAAAGTTTTAAAAGAAAATTCTGAATTAGTAGCAATATTCACTTCCAGTATAAAGACAACACAAAATAAAATGTAAAACCGAAAAATGTAAAATTTTAAATGTAAAAGTTGAACATCGTAATCCTTTTACATTTTACATTTATAATTTAAAATTTTTAATTTGAAAAAAGCATATATAATAGACGGAATTAGAACACCAATAGGAAACTACAAAGGCACATTATCTGCTGTTCGTACAGACGATTTAGGAGCAATTGTTATAGAAGAAATTGTAAAACGTAATCCAAGCATTCCTAAAGAAGCGTATGACGATGTTATTATGGGTTGCGCGAATCAAGCAGGAGAAGATAATCGTAATGTAGCGCGTATGTCTTCATTATTGGCAGGATTACCATTTACAGTACCTGGTGAAACCGTAAACCGTTTATGTAGTTCAGGATTATCAGCAATCATTCACGCAAATCGCGCTATAAAAGCTGGCGATGGCGACGTGTTTATTTCTGGTGGAGTTGAGAATATGACACGCGGACCTTATGTTATGGCAAAACCAAGTTCAGCTTATGGAGGAGACGCTAAACTATACGATTCTACTTTCGGATGGCGTTTTATCAACCCAAAAATGCAAAAATTGTATGGCACAGACGGAATGGGAAATACTGCCGAAAATCTTGTAGAAAAATATAACATTTCTCGAGAAGACCAAGACAAGTTCGCTTATTGGAGTCAAATGAAGGCGGCCAAAGCGCAAGAAAATGGTCGATTAGCAAAAGAAATAGTAACGGTAGAAATTCCGCAACGTAAAAAAGACCCAATACAATTTTCTAAAGATGAATTTGTAAAACCAAATACATCACTTGAGGTTTTAGGAAAACTTCGTCCAGCATTCAAAAAAGAAGGCGGAAGTGTTACAGCTGGAAATTCTTCAGGATTAAATGATGGCGCAGCAGCAACCATAATTGCATCAGAAGATGCTGTAAAAAAATACAATCTAAAACCATTAGCAAGAATTGTAAGTTCTGCAGTAGTTGGTGTCGAACCAAGAATAATGGGAATTGGTCCAGTTCAAGCATCTAACAAAGCGTTAGAAAAAGCAGGCTTAACAATGGACGATATGGACGTGATAGAATTAAACGAAGCCTTTGCAGCACAAGCACTAGCATGTACTCGTGCTTGGGGATTAGCAGATAACGACCCAAGATTAAACCCAAACGGAGGAGCTATTGCTATTGGTCATCCACTTGGAGTAACAGGAGCAAGAACCACATATTCTGCAGCTTTAGAATTGCAGGAAATGAATAAAAAGTATGCACTAATTACAATGTGTATAGGAGTTGGACAAGGTTACGCAGCAATAATAGAACGAATTCCTGTATAGGCAGAAATCTCTTAGCAAATAGAAAATAACTTTGACTAAGAAAGAACATAACAAGTAAGTGCGTTAGGGATTGATGCGGCATCCTTTTTTACGTCAGTTCGAGTGAAATTGCTTTTTTGCAATTTGGTATCGAGAACAAGAAAAAAAGATATAGCGGAAAGCCCGACCTTTAGGTAACGCCAAAAATGTAGTAATAATTAAAAGATACCTGCCTGCGCAGGCATTTGATATGAAAAAAATACAACATCATGGTTCCGTGAAAACGGAAATCTTAATAAATAAAGCAAAAAGCTTATGAAAAAGATTCAACATTATGTAACTGGTAACTGGACAACAGGTAAAGAAGAAGGAATACCAATTTTAGACGCAGTAACAGGTGAAGCTTTTACAAGTGTTGCTATTGAAGGTTTAGATATTCCTGAAATTCTTAACTATGGAAGAAACAAAGGAGGCGAAAAACTACGGAAAATGACCTTTCAAGAACGTGGTAATATGCTTAAAAGTCTGGCATTATATCTTACAAAAAGAAAAGATGCATTTTACGAGCTAAGTTACAGAACAGGAGCAACTCGCGTAGATAGCTGGATTGATATTGAAGGCGGATTTGGAAACTTATTTGCAAATGCTTCATTGCGTAAGCTCTTTCCAAATCAACCGTATCATGTAGAAGGTGACCCAATCGATTTATCTCGAGGTGGACGCTTTATGGCACATCATATTATGGTGCCTAAAAAGGGAGTTGCTGTTCATATTAACGCATTCAATTTTCCGGTTTGGGGAATGTTAGAAAAGTGTGCAGTAAACTGGATGGCAGGAGTGCCTGCAGTAGTATTACCTGCACCTTCTTCATCGTATTTAGCTGAAGCAGTTGCTAGAGAAATCATCGCATCAGGTATTTTACCAGAAGGCGCACTTCAAATTATAAATGGAACCGTAAAAACGATTTTAGATACTGTAGAATCTCAAGATGTAGTCACCTTTACAGGTTCAGCGCAAACAGGTCGTTTATTAAAAGCGCATCCGAGATTAATTCAAGAATCTGTACCATTTACTATGGAAGCTGATTCTTTAAACGCATCAATTTTAGGAGAAGATGCAGTGCCAGGAACGCCTGAATTCGACTTATTTATTAAAGAAGTCCGTAAAGAAATGACTGTAAAAGCTGGACAGAAATGTACAGCAATTCGTAGAATTATAGTGCCAGAAAATTTAGTAGAAGATGTTCAAATTTCCCTCGGAAAAGCGCTAGATAAAATAACTATTGGAGATCCAAGATTAAAAGAAGTGAGAATGGGATCTCTGGTAAGTCAACAACAAGTACAAGCTGTAAGAGATTCTGTAAATGATTTAGCTAAAGAAGCACAAATCGTTTATGGAAGTTTAGATACAATTGAAACCATTGGAGCAGATGCTAAAAAAGGTGCTTTCATTAGTCCAATTTTATTAAGAGCAGATCATCCATTCCAAAATACAGTTATTCATGAACGTGAAGCTTTTGGTCCAGTAAGTACCATTATGCCATATAAAAATTTAGACGAAGCCATTACTTTAGCACAAATGGGTAAAGGTTCGCTTGTGTCTTCAATTGCGACTAATGATGATAAAATTGCTAGAGATTACGTGGTCAATGCAGCAAGTCATCACGGAAGAATCATGGTGATTAATCGTGAAATGGCTAAAGAAAGTACAGGTCATGGTTCGCCATTACCTTACTTGGTGCATGGTGGTCCTGGTCGTGCAGGTGGAGGCGAAGAAATGGGAGGCATGCGAGGTATTAAGCACTATTTGCAACGTACTGCCATTCAAGGTTCACCGACAACCATTACAGAAATTACAGGTATTTATCAGCAAAATGCTAAGTATAAAGAAGCAGAACAACATCCATTTCAATACCATTGGGAAGACATTCAGCCTGGAATGTCATTGAAAACTCATAAACGTACGTTAACAGATACCGATATACAGAATTTTGCCAATTTAACTTGGGACCATTTCTATGCGCATACAGATATTACCTCTTTAGATGGAAGTATTTTTGAGAAACGTACAGCTCACGGTTATTTCATTATTTCGGCTGCTGCAGGATTATTCGTCTATCCAAATAAAGGTCCAGTTGCTGCAAATTATGGTTTAGATAGTATTCGCTTTTTAAGACCATTGTATCATAATGACACCATCTATGTGCGTTTAACGTGTAAAGAAAAAGTAGATAGAGATGTGGCTTCAGCAGAACATCCTAGCGGAATCGTAAAATGGCATGTTGAAGTATTCGATGCAAATTTTGAAAACAGACCCGAAAGCCAAAAAACCGAAAAGGATAGTCCATTAGTTGCAATTGCTACTATTTTAACGATGGTACAAAAGAAGCAAGAGGTGTTTACTGAAATGACTTCGGAAAAGATTGAGGAGTGTTTATCTAAACTTTCCGAAGACATGAAACCAAAATGGGGAATTATGACGCCTCAACACATGATTGAACATTTAGAATACACCTATAAAATTGCATCTGGGGAAATTCAAGATTTTGAAATCGCTACGCCAGAAAAGATTTTGGAAAAGGTAAAAAATAGTCTTTGGAACTATAAAAAATTTCCTCAGAACAGTCAATTTCCTTTGTTAGAAAAAGATATATTAGATGATTTGAAGCACGAAGATTTAGCAACTGCTATTTCAAACTTTAGAGAGCAAAGAGCTAAGTATTTGGAATATTTTAAAGAAAATCCAGATGCTAAATTAAATAATATGGTTTTTGGAGAATTAAATAAATATGAATGGTATTTATTAGAAAGAAAACACCTTAACCACCATTTCGAACAATTTGGATTAGTTTAAAAAAAAAAAAATAGACTGCTACGTAGTTAGAAATTAGAATAGAGATAGCTGATGGGTACCGTTGGAATACAGAATATAAAAATCAAATCGTTAAAAATTTCCTCATTTTAACTTGAATATTTGGTTCGTTTTGTTTCAAGACAAAACGAACATAAAGAAAAAAATAATATGAAAAATACATTTTATACAACTTTAATTGCACTTCTGTTATTTAGCTGTAAGGATTCGAAAGCACCTAATATAGATAAGGTTATAGAAGATGATAAATTTTTTCAGCTCACCAATTTAGTAGATGCTTTTGCAGAAAATAGTATCAAAAAAGGAAATGTAAATTCCTTCGCTGTAGCCATTTATAAAGATGGTAAAATGTATCAAAACTACTATGGCGAAATTGATAAAGGCAGCAAAATTAAACCCAATGATAGTACGCTGTATGAAATCGCATCTATAACCAAAACATTTACAGGATCTCTAGTTGCTAAAGCAGTTTTATCAGATAAATTAAATTTAGATGATGATATTAGAAAATATTTAGGTGATGACTATTCAAATTTAGAATATCAAGGACAACCAATTACTATAAAGCATCTTTTAACCCATAGCATGGGATTAAAAAATAAACTCACAAAAGGTTTTGAAGCGATTAGAGAAAAAGTAACGAGTGGCACTTACGATTATAAAACCGATACTTATACAATAGATGATTTATTAAAAGACCTAAAAACGGTTACTTTAGACAAAAAACCAGGAAAAGTCTATGCTTATAATTCGCTTGGACCAGAGTTGCTAGCCTACATTTTAGAACAAGTAAACAATAAGCCTTTTAAAGAGCAAATGAACGCTTTTTTCAAGGAACTTGCAATGAACGACACCTATCTTAATGAATCTCAAAAATATAAGAATCGATTAATAAATGGCTATAAAGGCGATACTTTAGCACCTATAGATTACGACCCAGTTTATGGCGCAGCAGGTGGTGCGATTTCAACTCTACCAGATTTAGCGACCTACATGAAATATTTGGTTGATAATAAAAATGAACCTTGGATTAAGGAATCGTCACGATTACTTTTTGAAGATAAAGAAGAAGATGAGCAAGTTGGTTACCTATGGCAAAATATAGGTTTTGCTGAAAAAGAAGGTTATTATTATTCTAAAACAGGAACATCTAACAGAGTACAGAGTGGTGTATTAATTTGTCCAGATTCTGATTATGGAATTATTGTTATGGTCAATAATACATCAGATGCAGCATTAAATGATTGGGTAAATTTATTTTTCAGAGATATAGAACCGATGGTTATAGCTTATCCTAAACTCAATTTATCATCTATGTTTAGAGTAGATTTTAACGAAAATCCTAGTAAAGCTTATCAAAATTTCAGAACCCGTAAAAGTGATACTGTAACCTATGATTTTGCTGTAAGTGATCTAAATAATTTTGGTTACGATTTATTGAATGATGAACAACATCAAAAATCGATTGAAGTATTCAAATTTTTAACTGAAGAATTTCCTGAAAATGCAAATTTATATGACAGTTTAGGAGAAGTCTATTTTGTAAACGAAGATTATAAAGACGCACTAATAAGTTTCAAGAAAGCATTGGAGTTAAATCCAGACATGAAAACCTCAAAAAACTATATTAAAAAAATCGAACAATTAAGTTTAAAGAAATAACATGACAAATCCATACGTAAAACTAGAAATACAAAACGAAGTAGGATACATAGAATTCTTTCATCCTGCACATAACTCACTTCCAGGTGATGTATTAGCAAAATTAGCTAATACAATTAGAGAAGCTGGAGAAAACGATGCGATAAAAGTCATCGTTCTAAAAAGTGGTGGTGACCGAACTTTTTGTGCTGGAGCAAGTTTTAAAGAGCTAATTAACATTAATGATGCAGCGACTGGGAAAGTATTCTTTTCAGGTTTTGCAAATGTCATCAACGCAATGCGTAAATGTCCAAAATTTATTATTGGTCGTATTCAAGGAAAAACCGTTGGAGGTGGAGTAGGACTTGCAGCATCAACAGATTATTGTATGGCTACTAAATTTGCAGCAATAAAATTAAGCGAATTAAATATAGGCATTGGACCATTTGTAGTTGGACCAGCAATTGAACGTAAAATGGGATTAAGTGCGATGTCGCAAATCGCCATAGATGCTAATAGTTTTTATCCACCAGATTGGGCAAAAGAAAAAGGCTTATTTGCACATGTTTATGAAAGTACAGAAATCTTAGATGAAGCTGTAAAAAACACTGCAGAGCATTTATGTACGTACAATACAGAAGCAATGTTAGAAATGAAAAAAGTGTTCTGGAAAGGTACAGAAAATTGGGATAACCTATTAGCAGAACGTGCAGAAACCAGCGGAAGATTAGTGTTGAGTGATTTTACAAAAGAAAAATTAAAAGGATTTAAATAAACTGTCATTGCGAGGACGAAGTTTAAGCCTGTGCTGAGCGCAGTCGAAGTATGGCAATCTCATGATGAGATTCTTCGCTTTTGCTCTGAATGACAAATAATAATTATACATGATTTATTCATTCAAAGGCTACACTCCAGTCGTTCACGAATCCAGTTTCGTGCATCCTTTGGCAGCAGTTACAGGAAACGTTATCATTGGAAAAAACTGCTATATTGGACCAGGTGCTGCGATTAGAGGAGATTGGGGACAAATTATTTTAGAAGATGGTGTCAATGTTCAGGAGAATTGTACAGTTCACATGTTTCCAGGTAAATCAATAACCTTAAAAGAAAGCGCTCACGTTGGTCATGGAGCCATTATTCATGGTGCGAATTTGGGTAGAAACTGTTTAATTGGTATGAATACAGTAATTATGGATGATGCAGAAATTGGAGACGAAAGTATTGTAGGAGCAATGGCATTTGTAAAAGCTGAAACTAAGATTCCTAAACGAAGCTTAGTAGTTGGAAATCCTGCAAAGATTATCAAAGAAGTTACAGATGAAATGATAGCTTGGAAAACAAAAGGAACAAAACTATATCAACAATTACCAGCAGATTGTTATAAGAGTTTAAAAGAAGTGGAGCCTTTAAGAGAGGTTCCAAAACATATGAAAATACAAGACGATGTGTATAAAACACTTCGGGATTTTATGAAAAAGTAGTTTGGCGTTACCACAAGGGTCAGGCTTTCGGCAGTCGCTATCAAAGATGAGCTCCAACAAAGCCTCAATCCTTAACGCAGACTGAGATTTTAAAAAAAACTAAGAAAAGACAATGTCTAAATTCGATTTAAAAATGCCCAGAATGGGTGAAAGTATTACGGAAGGAACCATTATCAATTGGCTAGTTTCAGAAGGAGATAGCTTTGAAGAAGGCGATATCATTCTGGAAGTTGCAACAGATAAAGTAGATAACGAAGTGCCAGCACCAGCTGCAGGAAAAATAAAGGAAATCAAATTCCAAGCTAAAGATGTCGTTGCAGTAGGAGAGGTTCTCGCTATTTTGGAAGTTTCCGAAGATGTGAAGTCTTCAAAAAAGAAAACCACTGTCACGTCGAGTACTTCGACTCCGCTCAGCACAGGCTCAGTCGAGACGTCTCAAAAGAAGAAAGAAGTCAAAAGACCAACTCCAACTTCAGCTTCAAATTCAACTTCATTTTCAGTTTCAAATTCAAATACATTCTTTTCGCCATTAATTATAAAAATAGCAAAAGAACATCACATTAGTTTTGAAGAACTCGCTCGCATTCCAGCAACAGGACGTGAAGGTAGATTGCGTAAAAGTGATGTGTTTCAATATATAGAAGATGGACGACCTTACAAGTTTGCACAACCAGTTGCCGAAAAAGATCCAACAGCATATCGCATTCCTCAGTTAAGTTTCGATAAAGGAAAAGGAAAAGTGATAGAAATGGATCGCATGCGTCAAATGATCGCAGATCACATGGTGTATTCAAAACACACATCACCACACGTTACAGCTTATGTTGAAGCCGATTTAACTAACATGGTAAATTGGCGCAATGCAAATAAAAAAGCATTTCAAGAAAAGCATGGAGAACGTTTAACATTTACACCACTATTTGTTGAAGCAGTTGCTAAAGCAGTCAGAGATTTCCCAAATATAAATGCATCAGTTGATGGTAATAATATTATTGTAAAAGAAAATATCAATATTGGTATGGCAACCGCTTTACCTAGCGGAAACTTAATAGTTCCCGTAGTAAAAAATGCAGACACTAAAGATTTAAAAACAATTGCTCAAAACGTCAATGAACTTGCAAATAAAGCAAGAGAAAATAAATTATCTGGAGACGATATAAAAGGAAGTACATTTACAATTTCTAATGTTGGAACCTTTGGAAGCGTTATGGGAACACCAATTATTAATCAGCCAGAAGTTGCCATTTTAGCATTGGGAATTATCAAAAAAAGACCAGAAGTTATTAAAACTGAAAAAGGAGACGAAATCGCAATTCGTAGTATGATGTACCTGTCCTTATCCTTTGATCACAGAGTGGTTGATGGTTATTTAGGCGGTAGTTTTGTAAGACGAGTTGCAGATTATTTTGAGCAATTTGACGTCAATAGAAAAATTTAATAGAAATGTCATTCAAAGCGAAGAGAAGAATCTTATGATGAGATTTCAACCAAGTTTCTTTTCTAACAATGACAAAGCATATAAAAATGAATAAAGACAAACTAAAAAAAGGATTTTCTAAACTCTGCACAGCAAAAGCTATGGCAGAATTATACGAAGCAAATTTTAAACAAGTTTCAAAATACGTACACGCAACATCTCGTGGACATGAAGCAATACAAATAGCATTAGGTTTGCAATTATTACCACAAGATTATGCATTTCCCTATTACAGGGATGATGCGATGTTGTTGTCTTTTGGGTTAGAACCCTACGATTTAATGTTGCAACTATTAGCCAAAAAAGACGATCCGTTTTCTGGTGGAAAAACCTATTATTCGCATCCAAGTTTAAAAGATGAAGATAAACCTAAAATCCCGCACCAATCCTCTGCAACAGGTATGCAAGCTATTCCAGCAACAGGAGTTGCCATGGGAATGCAATACATAGAAAAACAAGGCGCGGAAAATATAGAATTGAGTGAACACATAAAGGCTTCCTTCCCTTCGGGAAGGATTGAGGATGGGATTGTAGTCTGTTCTCTAGGAGACGCCTCAGTAACCGAAGGTGAAATTGCAGAAGCCTTCCAAATGGCAGCGTTAAAACAAATGCCAATCTTATATTTGGTACAAGATAATGGTTGGGATATTTCGGCAAATGCTGCAGAAACAAGAGCTCAAAACGCTTTTGAATATGCGCAAGGATTTCATGGTTTGGAAGCGATTTCTATTGATGGTGCAAATTTTATAGAAAGTTATGAAGCTATTGAAAAAGTGATTACTACCATTAGAAAAGAAAGACGACCTTTTATAGTACATGCTAAAGTTCCGTTACTTAATCATCATACTTCAGGAGTTAGAATGGAATGGTATCGTGATGATTTAGAAGAGGCTCGTTCTCGAGATCCTTATCCAGTTATTAAAAAACAGTTGTTAGATAATGGTTTTTCTTCGGAAGAAATTGAAGTTATAGAAAATTCCGCGAAAGCGAAAGTACAAGCAGATTTTGAAAAAGCATTAAAAGCTGAAGATCCAAAACCTGAAGATTTGTTTACGAACGATTTTGCACCAACACCAATTACAGAAGAAAAAGGAACACGTTCACCAGAAGGAGCAGAAAAAGTAGTGATGGTAGATTGTGCTTTATTTGCCGTTGAAGAATTAATGCGAAAACACAAAGAGTGTTTGTTATATGGTCAAGATGTTGGTGGAAGATTAGGAGGTGTTTTTAGAGAAGCAGCCACTTTAGCACAAAAATTTGGTGATGATCGCGTTTTCAATACACCAATTCAAGAGGCCTTTATTGTAGGCTCAACGGTTGGTATGTCTGCAGTTGGATTAAAGCCAATTGTTGAGGTTCAGTTTGCAGATTATATTTGGCCTGGATTAAATCAGTTATTTACAGAAGTAAGTAGAAGTTGCTATTTAAGTAACGGAAAATGGCCAGTAAGTATGATACTTAGAGTCCCTATTGGTGCCTACGGAAGTGGTGGACCTTATCACTCGTCTTCTGTAGAAAGTGTAATTACAAACATTAGAGGTATAAAAATTGCCTATCCTAGTAATGGAGCAGATTTAAAAGGATTGATGAAAGCAGCCTATTACGATCCTAATCCAGTAGTTATTCTAGAACACAAAGGTTTGTATTGGTCTAAAGTAAAAGGCACAGAAGGAGCAACCTCTGTTGAGCCAAGTGAAGATTATGTATTACCATTTGGTAAAGCTTGGGTTTTACAAGAAATTTGGAAGCAAGAAAACGTTGAAACTTTAACCATTGTTACTTATGGTATGGGAGTACATTGGGCAATGAACGCTTCTGAAGTATTAGATATGAAAGATCAAATTGAAGTGATTGATTTACGTACTTTATTTCCTTTAGATGAAAATACCATCATGAAATCTGTTAAGAAAACTGGGAAATGTTTAGTGGTTACAGAAGAGCCATCTAATAATAGTTTTGCAAGAGCTCTAGCAGGTAAAATACAAGAAGAATGTTTTAAATATTTAGATGCTCCAGTAATGACAATTGGAAGTGAAAATATGCCAGCAATACCTTTAAATAGTACTTTAGAGGAAACTATGATTCCTTCAACAGAAAAAGTTAAGATAAAAATAAAGCAATTATTAGCGTATTAATTAGTAACTTGTTGTAGG
The DNA here is from genome assembly GCF_053604675.1 of Lacinutrix salivirga. Taxonomy (NCBI): domain Bacteria; kingdom Pseudomonadati; phylum Bacteroidota; class Flavobacteriia; order Flavobacteriales; family Flavobacteriaceae; genus Lacinutrix; species Lacinutrix salivirga. Next base: position 33,248 of record NZ_JBSHNP010000117.1, on the reverse strand, counting down.
TTTTAACATTAAAAATAAAATTATGTATCATTATAAAGCAAAAATTATAAGCGTATATGATGGAGATACTGTTACTGCTATAGTGGATTTAGGATTTTTACATTCTCAAGAAATGAAATTACGTTTATTAGGTATAGATACTCCAGAGATGAGAGGTCCAGAAAAGGTTGAAGGGAAAAAAGTACGTGATATTTTAAGAGAGATGATTTTAGATAAGGAAGTAGAAATACATACTTATAAAGATAAACAAGGTAAATATGGGCGTTATTTAGCTAGTATTGTTTTAGATGGTTTAGATGTAAACCAATGGTTAGTTGATAATGGTCATGCAGAGCCTTATTATCCTTAAAAAAAATGCAACTCATTGAGTTGCATTTTTTTAATATCTTATTTTTCTAAACCAGGAGGATATTTCTCCATTATTTTTGTTACAAATTCTTTAATACGTTCTTCTTTTTTCTCCATGTTTCTAGTAAGGTAGCCACTACCTTGCCCTTGCCACACAAGTTCTTTTTTCTTAGCATCTATTAAGTCAATAAAAAGTTGACCTTCAGTACTTGTTGACACTGCTGGTTGATTCCAACCCCAGCCCCATCCAGGACCAAAGCCTCCCCAGCCCCAGCCACCATAACCCCAAGAGTTATTATAAACATTTACTCGCTGTTGCGACTTTGTAAAAATACTTACTAATAAATCGGGATTTTCAGATTTTGTATAACCTTTAGCCATTAGCTCAGATTCTATAGCACGTAAAATTCTACGTTTATCCAAATCACTAATTTCGGCTTTATCAATTCCTGTTTTAAAAAAAGCAAAGGTTTTAAAATTATTAAAATTTGCTTGTTTGTCGTAATCTGCAGCAACTCTTACTGAGCTACATGATGAAACAGCTACAACTATTAGAAGTAGCGATGTAATGGTAAGTAGTTTTTTCATAGGTACAATATTTAAATTATTAATCCAATAATGCATCGTTTACGTAATTTGGGAGCGTTACTTTTAAATTAGGTTCTGCTTCCATTGCTCTTTTTATAGCAAAAACGGCTTCATTATTTCTAGCCCAACTTCTTCTGGCTATACCATTATTAACATCCCAAAAAAGCATAGATTTTAGACGTTTTGATGCTTCTTTACTACCATCAAGAACCATACCAAAACCTCCGTTTATAACTTCTCCCCAGCCAACACCACCACCATTGTGGATGCTTACCCAAGTGGCTCCTCTAAAGCTATCTCCAATAACATTATGGATAGCCATGTCTGCTGTAAAGCGTGATCCATCGTATATATTACTAGTTTCTCTATATGGAGAATCTGTTCCAGAAACATCATGATGATCGCGACCTAAAATTACAGTTTCTATTTCACCAATTGCAATTGCATTATTAAAAGCTTCTGCTATTTTCATGCGTCCTTCTGCATCTGCATATAATATTCTTGCTTGCGAGCCTACGACCAATTTATTTTCTTGAGCTCCTTTAATCCATTGTATATTATCAGCCATTTGTTGCTGGATTTCTTTTGGAGAATTCTTTTTAATGTCTTCTAAAACCTTACAGGCAATAGCATCTGTTTTTGCTAAATCTTCTGGTTTCCCTGAGGCACAAACCCAACGAAATGGTCCGAACCCATAATCAAAACACATTGGACCCATAATATCTTGCACGTAACTTGGATATTTAAAATCAATCCCATTATCAGCCATTATATTTGCTCCAGCACGCGACGCTTCTAATAAAAAGGCATTGCCGTAATCAAAAAAGTAAGTGCCTTTTGCAGTGTGTTTGTTAACAGCTTCTGCATGGCGACGTAAAGTTTCTTGTACCTTTTCTTTAAACAAATCAGGATTGTTAGCCATCATTTCATTAGCTTCTTCAAAAGAAATGCCAGCAGGATAATAACCTCCAGCCCAAGGATTATGAAGTGAAGTTTGATCGCTTCCTAAATCTATATGTATGTTTGCTTCTTCAAATTTTTCCCAAACGTCCACTATATTTCCTAAATAGGCTAGTGAAATCGTCTCTTTTTCAGCTTTAGCTTTATTAACACGATTTACAAGTGTATTTAAATCGGTTATTTTCTCATCTATCCAACCTTGGTCTAGCCTAACTTGTGTTATTTTAGGGTTTACTTCTGCACAAACAGTAATGCAGCCAGCAATGTTACCAGCCTTTGGCTGTGCGCCAGACATACCACCTAATCCAGAGGTTACAAAAAGATTACCCTTAGGTTCTTTTTTAATTTTTCTAAAACCATTTAATACTGTAATTGTTGTACCATGTACTATACCTTGAGGTCCAATATACATATAGCTACCTGCAGTCATTTGACCATATTGCGTAACTCCTAAAGCATTAAATTTTTCCCAATCGTCTGGTTTGGAATAATTTGGAATCATCATGCCATTAGTCACTACAACTCTTGGTGCTTCTTTGTGAGAAGGGAATAATCCCATAGGATGGCCAGAGTACATTACGAGTGTTTGCTCGTCATTCATTTCGGCCAAATATTTCATTGTTAATCTGTATTGCGCCCAATTAGAAAACACGCCTCCATTACCACCATAAGTAATTAACTCATGAGGATGTTGTGCTACAGCATAATCTAAATTATTCTGAATCATTAACATTATAGCTGCTGCTTGTTTGGACTTTGCAGGATAGTCGCTTATTGGTCTTGCGTACATTTTGTAATCTGGACGAAGGCGATACATATAAATTCTTCCGTAAGTGTTTAGCTCACTTTTAAACTCAGGCAATAATGTCTTATGGTGTTTTTTATCAAAATAGCGTAAGGCATTTTTTAATGCTAATCTTTCTTCTTCTTTAGAGAGAATAGCCTTGCGTTTTGGCGCATGATTAATTGAGGTGTCATAGGCTTTTGGTTGTGGTAAACTTTCTGGTATTCCTTCTAAAATTTGGTCTTTAAATGTCATATTTTTTGGAGACTTTACTTTTTTTTTAATGTTGTTTTTGCATTAAATCCGTAGGGACAATGCCTGCATCCACTTTGGCAGCAGTAGCCGCGTTTTAAGTGGTATTGCTCAGTAAAACAGCGATAACCTTCGGGAGTTAAATAATAATCGCCTTCTTCGACTGGGATAATCTTCTTCATATTGCAAATATAATGTAAATTCGAAGAAATATTTTTTGTTATACTTGCAATTATTCAGTTAAAAAACAGACGATTTAGATAATGATTTTATTTTCAAAATATATAGTGCCAAAAGGTTATGTTGGGATAACAATTTTTCCTTTTGTGTTTCTAAAAAGTAAAACGTTAAAAAATGATATGGTTTTGATTAATCATGAAAAAATTCATTTGCGTCAACAAATTGAATTTTTAGTTTTTCCTTTTTATATCCTATATGTTTTAGAATTTATAATACGATTATTTCAATATAAAAACTGGCATTTAGCTTATAAAAATATTTCATTTGAAAGAGAGGCTTACAAAAATGAAGCTAATTTTAACTACTTACAAAAACGTCCTTTTTGGAATTTTTTAAATTATATGTCTTTAAATGATTTTTAATTTTAAAAATATAGAAAACCAAGAAATCACACTTCCATTTACTACAACTATAAAATTGTTTTTAAAGCGAGAAGACACCATTCATCCCTTTATTTCTGGTAATAAATACAGGAAATTAAAATATAATTTAGAAGATGCAAAGTTAAAAAATCACCATACGTTATTAACTTTTGGAGGTGCGTTTTCTAATCATTTAGCAGCAACAGCTTCTGCAGGAAACGCTTTTGGGTTCAAAACCATAGGTGTGGTACGAGGCGAAGAATTAGAGGATAAAATAGAAACAAATCCAACCCTTAGTTATGCTAAATCACAAGGAATGGAATTTAAATTTGTGGACAGAACAAGCTTTAGAAATAAAAATAATGAAGAGTTTATTAAGAAACTAAAACTACAATTTGGAGCGTTTTATATTATACCAGAAGGAGGTACAAATACATTAGCTGTTAAAGGCTGCGAAGAGATTTTAAAAGCTAACGATGCTGAGTTTGATTACGTGTGTGCTTCGGTTGGAACTGGAGGCACAATCGCTGGTTTAATAAATTGTTTAAAACCTGGTCAACAAGTTTTAGGATTTCCTGCGTTAAAAGGTGATTTTTTAAAGGAAGATATTAGTAAATTTGCAACTCAAGACCAATGGCAATTAATTACAGCCTATCATTTTGGAGGTTATGCCAAAATAAATGCTGATTTAGTTGCGTTTATAAACAGGTTTAAAGCAGAACAAAATGTTGCTTTAGATCCTATTTATACAGGAAAAATGATGTTTGGGTTATATGATTTAATTAAAAACAATTATTTTAAAGAAGGGTCTAATATTTTAGCAATACATACAGGAGGTTTACAAGGAATTGATGGTATGAATGCAAGATTGAAACAGAAGAATTTACCATTAATACAATAAGTAATGAAAAAAATAATTATACTTTTTTTACTAGCTAGTTTTGTAATGAGTTGCGGCTCTAAGAAACGAGTGATTACCAAAAAAGGAAAACAAGATACTACTGAAACTGTTGTTAAAACTAAACGAAAAAAGAAGAGGAAGAAGAAAGTAATCAAACCAGAAGAACCAGAAGTAGTTGTTAAATCCACTCCAGAAGTATATGCCAATGCAACTGAAGAATATATTGCTATTTTTAGTGATATTGCACAAGAAGAAATGCGCTTATATAAAATACCTGCAAGTATAACTTTAGCACAAGGAATTTTAGAATCTGGCTCTGGAAAAGGCCGTTTATCTACCGAAGCAAATAACCATTTTGGAATTAAATGCCATGAGTGGACAGGAGCAAAAATTTACCATGATGACGATGCCTCACAAGAATGTTTTAGAAAGTATAATAATGCAAAATATTCGTTTAGAGACCACTCACTATTTTTAAAAGAAAGAAAACGATATTACAAGCTTTTTGAGCTTGAAGAAGATGATTATAAAAGTTGGGCAAAAGAGTTAAGAGCTGCAGGTTATGCTACAGATAGGAAATACCCTCAAAAATTAATTAGTATAATCGAACGCTATCAATTGTATCGTTTTGATGCAGATGTTTTAGGAAAAACCTCTGGACCAAACGATAAACACGTAGTTGGTGCAGGAGATACTCTCTATTCACTATCTAAAAAATATAAAATATCTATAGAAGAACTAAAATCCTTAAATGGTTTAGAAAATGACACCTTATTTGTAGGCCAAGTTCTTTATGTTAAACCCTTACCAAAAGATTATTAATTTTTATGATTTATAAACGTAGTAGTGCCTTATTCGCTGAGGCAGAACGTGTTATTCCTGGAGGTGTGAACTCTCCAGTTCGAGCATTTAAAGGTGTTGGAGGTACTCCAATATTTGTAAAAAAAGCAAAAGGAGCTTATTTATTTGATGAGGATGGAAACCAATTAATAGATTACATAAATTCTTGGGGACCAATGATTTTAGGTCATGCTTACCAGCCTGTTGTTAATGCAGTAGTTGAAAAAGCAAAATTAGGTACCTCCTTTGGTATGCCTACAGAAATTGAAACAAAAATTGCAGAGTTAGCTGTTTCTATGGTGCCAAATATTGATAAAATTAGATTTGTAAATTCTGGCACAGAAGCTTGTATGAGTGCAGTGCGTTTAGCTAGAGGTTACACAAAAAGAGATAAAATTATAAAATTTGCTGGCTGTTACCATGGACATAGTGATTCCTTTTTAATACAAGCAGGAAGTGGTGCAATTACTTTTGGCACACCAAATAGTCCTGGTGTAACTAAAGGCACAGCAAAAGACACATTGCTTGCTCATTATAATGATTTAGATAGTGTTAAGGCTTTAATAAAAGCTAATCCAAATGAAATAGCCTGTATAATTATAGAACCTGTAGCAGGTAATATGGGTTGTATTCCACCAAAAGAAGGGTTTTTAGAAGGCTTAAGAACATTGTGTACAAACCATAATATTTTATTGATTTTAGATGAAGTAATGACGGGTTTTAGACTCGCAAAAGGAGGAGCACAAGAACTTTTAGGAGTAGATGCAGATATTGTGTGTTTTGGTAAAGTGATTGGAGGAGGCTTGCCTGTAGGAGCGTTTGCTGCTCGAGAGGAAATAATGAATTATTTAGCACCTTTAGGTCCTGTCTATCAAGCAGGTACATTAAGTGGAAATCCTCTAGCTATGGCAGCAGGCTTGGCAATGTTAACAGAGCTAAATGCTGATGCTGATGTTTTTAAACGTTTAGCTAAAAAAACAGCTTATTTGCATAAGGGTTTAGCAGAAGTTTTAGAGAAGCAAAACATTACTCATACCATAAATAGAATAGGATCTATGATTTCTGTGCATTTTGCCGAAGATGAGGTTGTAGATTTTAAAAGTGCAGCCAAAGGTGATAACGATATCTTTAAAACATTTTTCCATGGGATGCTAAATAATGGCATTTATATTGCTCCAAGTGCTTACGAAACTTGGTTTATTACAGATGCGTTAACCTATAAAGATTTAGATGCTACTATTGCAGCTTGCGATAAAGTTGCACAGACTTTATAAAAATAATAGTATAACACAAACATTAGAACATAAAAAAGGCGACCAAATGGTCGCCTTTTTTATATGAAATTTTAAAATCTAATTTTTTTTTATATTATTTTTTAGATTTTGAAACTATTGTGCCTTTAGCTTGTGTTGTTGGAAGCTGTAATCCGGAAATATTAGTAAATTTTGCGTATTGTTCTGAGCTTAAAATACCTTGCATTTTAGTCATTAACGTTGTTGTTATTTTTTGCTTATCCATATCGTAAGATGAAGATGGTGTAGCAGTATTGTTTTTTTCTAATTTTGCAATGTTTGTTTCGTATTGCTTGTATGCTTGGTAAACCTCTTCTTGAGTATCTTTATTTAACTTTAAAGATTGATTTAAATTTGCAGCTGTTTCAGCAGCTTTTTTGTTAAGCTCTACTTTGTTTTGTGCTTGTAAGTCTTGTGTGTTAAAAAGTATAGCTACAGCAAATAAGCAAAATGTAATTAGTTTTTTCATAATAATAGTGTTAAAAGGTATTTATATCTCAAAGTAACACTTTTTGGTTCATATTAGCAAATAAAAAAGTGCAGATTAGATAATCTACACTTTTTACAAACTAAAAACTAACTAAAATCAAATTCAGCTAAACTATTTTTGTTTTTTATTACCTCTTTTTTTTCCTTTCATTTTATGTTTTCTCTTCATTGCTTTTTTTGCAAATCTTTTTTCCCATTTGGCATACTGCTCTGGGTTTAAAATGGTTTTCATTTGTCTTTTTTGCGCTATAGCTTTGTCTAATCTATCGTTAGTCATTTTTAAACGCTTTTCCTTAGAGGGCTTTTGTTTATCGTCTTTCGATTTTATTCTTTTTTCCATCATCGTTTTGCGCTCTTTGGCATTTTTAAGATTTATGGCTTGCACTTGTTGTTGTTGCGCATTGTTTAAATCTAAAAGTAAAGTCATTTTTTTGGTTTGGATTTGCGCCATCTCTTCTGGTGAGATGTCCTTTATATGTTCAAATCTTTCCATTTTATCTTTACCTCTTTCATTTCCTCTTTTTTCTTTGTCTTGCGCAGTTGCGTTTAGTCCTACTAAAGCTAAAGCAATTATCAATAATTTTTTCATTTTATAGTTTTTTAATGTTATTTAATGCTTTGACAGTTAATTTTAGAATTAGTTTAATTAGCAGTTGTATTTTAACTCCTAATTAACACGCTGTGCTTTTTCTACAAGCTCTAAAGTGGTTGTGTATAGTGCGTTTTTGTCCATTTTGCTTTTAAGCCAGGCATAAAAACTCATTACAAAAATATCTTCTTTTTTAGCATCTATCCACTCAAAAGAAGCTTCAACTTTAGCTTTAAATTGTGTTGTTGTAACTGCATTTGGATTTTTAGAGTACGCTTCTATAAAAGTTAAATAAGTAATTACGCGTTGTTGCTTTATGGTTTTTAGATAGTCGTAATAGCTTCTTTTAAAACTTAATAAACGCGAGTCCACAAGGTCTAAGTTTTCTAATTCTATGTGTAAAATAATTTCGATTAAATTCTTTTTTATAATCCATTCTTTACCTGCTTTACTTTCGTAATACCGATCTGTATGGTAAAAATTAGACATTAAATTAGAGGCTTTTTTATACTCTGATGCTTGCATGTAAAAAGTAATTAGACTTAAATAACTGTCTAAAAGTGTTTCTAAATCTTCGGATTTTTTTTGGAGTATTGGCTCTAGTAATGCTATAGCTTTAGCTTGTTGGTTGGAGTAATTTAGATTAAGTGCTAAAAGCAAATTGTATTTTAAATAGAAGGTGTTGTAGTGTTTTTTCTTATTAAGAATCATTTTGTCGTGCATAAGCTCTAAATAACTAATTGATGCTTTAAATTTTTTGTTTCTAAATAGCGTATTTGCAATTAGGTAAAGGACTTGGATGTGATAGTACAATTCTTTGTCCTTGCTTTTATGCTGCAATAAATTGGAGTAGGTTTGGATTAAAAAGGGTTCGGTTTTAAGGTAATCGTTTGTAGCAAATGCCGAAATACTTACAATAGTCATTAATTGATAAAGCGACTTAAACGACATAGAGTCGTTAATAGAAATATTGTGTTCGCTTAGTGTTTTAGTAAGTAAGGTTTCAAAATTTAAAATAGCTCCATTGTAATTAGCGTTAGTAATGGCTTGCCTAATTTTTGCATAGACTATATTTAGTTGATCTTCGAGATAATGATTTTTTTGGTTGGTTTTATACTGAGTAACTAGCGTGTTTAAATCTAAATCTGGATTTGCATAAGCGTATTGTATTTTAGTGTGATAGACTTCGTTTAAAATAGGGAAAAGGTAGTTTTCTTGCGCTATTGCTTCCGCTTTATATAATAATTTGTAAGCTACTTTATATTTTTTATTAAGAAGAAATGTTCTGGATGCCAAAATGTATTTAATGATTTTCATTTCGGTAGAATTTTCTTCTTCTAAAGTATTGTTTGCTATAAAATCGATAATCGATTGGTAGAGTCTTTTCCTTAAAGCATGATATGCAGCTTTGTTTTTGTTAGAATATATTTTTTTACAAATGCTACTTGAAGTCCACTTATTAGCGTGTATAAGTTTGAATAATTGTATGTTTTTGGTGTCTTTTCGTTTGTTCTTTTTTTCTAAATATGTTGTGAATTTCTGCTTTTCTTCTTCAGAAAAGGTGAGTATTATGGTGTTTAAATCTGTCATTTAATCGTTAGTAAAAAAATGTATAAGTGTTTGTTTTATTCATTTTAAAAAATAAATATACAATTTATATCGTCAGTTTTTTGTTAAAGTTGTGTTTTTAAAATTATGATGATATCGCAAATTTGTACTGTAATCATTAAAACAAAACAAGATGAAAACTCAAATTAAATTTACAGCCTTTATAGTTGTTTTAGGACTAGTTACTATTTTTTCTAAATCTATTCAACATGAGATTATTGATGCTTATACGCATTGTGTGTCTTATGTAGATGCTTTTTCAATACAACCTTTAGGCGTTTAATATGAAACTGAAGCAAGTAAATACTGCATTTATTGTTACTACAGGAGTTTCGGTTTTAGTATTTGTGTATTTGGTTTTTTTAGGATACGATGACATAAAAACAGCAAAGGATGTGATTAAAATTATCGCTTCGATAGTGTTTCCTATTCCTATGTTATTTTTTGTTCGGTTTATTTTAATCGAACATTTTATGCCAAAAAACACAGACGATTATAAGCTGCAAAACCAAAAACCTGCAACAATATTACTTATAGTCGCTGTAGTTAGTGGCTTAGCAATTATGCAATTGGTAGAGTTTTTAACACAACAAAAATTAGAAGACCAGCTTATTTTTGCTCACTTAATAAACTCCACAACTATAGGTAGTTACGTATTAAACTACGTGTTGTATAATAACTTAAAAGTAAACGGAATACTTAGCGGAACACTATTATCACTAGCTATACACGTGTTCTTTTTATCTCATTAATTTATGAATTTAGAACTAAGACATATTGAAAAAATTGGAATTTTAATTTTAGTAATTACAGGTTTAGTGATGGCTATAGTTTTGCTTAATGCACCTATAATTATACAAGAGCAATCGTACCATAATTTTATAGACACTAATACGATATTTGGCATTCCAAATTTTATGAATGTTATCTCCAATTTGCCGTTTTTAATCGTTGGGTGTTATGGATTTTTTAATTCTAAACAGAAAAGAAATATTCAATTTACGCTCTTATACCTTGGTATTATTGGCATAGCTTTCGGTTCATCTTATTATCATTTAAATCCAAATAATAATAGTTTAGTTTGGGATAGAATACCAATGACAATTGCTTTTATGGCAATACTATCTATAGTAATAAGCGAGTTTATTAATACGAAAATCGGAAAGCAGTTATTATTCCCTTTACTCATATTAGGTGTGTTTTCGGTATTATTTTGGATGCTTATGGATGATTTACGAATGTATGTATTTGTTCAGTTTTATCCAATTTTAGCTATTGTTATTATGCTAATGTTTTTTAAATCTAAAAATGGAAATAAAAAGGCATTTTGGATTTTGCTCTTCGCCTATGTTGTTGCAAAGTTATTTGAGTATTATGATTCAGTATTTTTTAATTCACTATTTGGAATTAGTGGACACACTTTAAAGCACATATTATCTGCAATTGGCTTATATGTGCTAATAAAATCTTTTAAAAGAGAAAGACAAACAGCTTCAATTGCAATAAAAATTTAATCATCAAAATTTAAACTTATGGAACTTTTAACACCAAAACAAAAACAAAAAAGTAATGTGAATAAACGTGAATTGTTATTTACATTTCAATTAATAATAGTAACTGGATTACTAGCATTTACAGCAATAGCGTTTTTTTTCTATAACAATTTAGCTATAGAGAAAGGTATTAAAGTTATTTTTGCACCTTTTTTATCTGTTGTCCCTTTATTATTTATTCTCTCTATTTTAAGAGATTTACGCAAAGGATTTAAGGAAGGAAATTATAGTAAACATGAAATTCTCCGTTTTGGACTAATTACAATAGGTATTACAGCTGCATTTACTGTTTTAACACACTTACTTTCGGAGATTGATGCTTTAGAAATTTTATTAGCAGCTATAATGGCCATATTAAGTATGGTGTTTTTTCTAAGAAGTAAAATAAAAGACATTTTAGGAATGAGCATTATTACTGGAATTGCCGAAGGTATTATTATTTATATGATCTTTTTGTTTTGATGATTGGTTAATTGTAAGTTAGCAATTAACCTGTAATGACACAGTTATAAAGCTGTGTCATTACTAATCAAAAAAAAAGTAAAATTTAAAAAGCCACATCGAATTAGATGTGGCTTTTATTTATAGTATAAAGGTAAATTTTAAAGTGAAGTTAAATACTCTTTAATTAATGCGTAACCTTCTGGATGTTGCATTGTTGTACCAATTAATGGCATACTTACACCTTCGTTATACGTTTTTAATCTAAAATCTATGCTAGAGCTTCTTTCTACAATCTTAGAGTCTGTTAAACTAGTTTCGTAAGATAATCGTAATTCACTCTGTACTCCACAATAGCCATCGTCTATATGGCAGTGTGCACAATTAATTTCAAAATAAGCTCTTGCTCGTTCTTCAAGCGTGTAGCTGGTATCTTTCCAATTAGGTAATGTTGGTAATGTATTTGGGTTTGGACTACCAGTAAGTTGGTTGTTAGCAATTAAATTTTCTAATTGGTTATTAAAATTAATAGATCTAATTTTTGGACCTATTGGTGTTCTCACTTGCGCATTATTATGGCATGAAAAGCAATCGTTATTATTAGGAATTTTATAATCTAAATTTCGTGTTCCTCCATCTGCATCTATATAAGTAACAGGTACAATTGCACCATCGTTGTTTAAAACAGCGTCTGTTTGCTCATTGTTCCAATGGTAATCGCCAAACTCCCAAACTCCGTTTTGTTTTATTAGGATACGTGTTTCAATAATTTTTTTTCCTTGACTTGGATCACCTTCATTATTATAATAAAAAAAGGTTTTAGCAATTAAAGTATTATCTGGAAAATCTGGTAATTCTGTAGCATTAACATAAGCCATAGATTCTCCTTCCGGAAGTGCAATTAAACGCTCTTTATAGGCATAATCAGAGAATAATGATGAATTTAATTCGTATTTAAACGCATAGATGCTAGGTTGTAAATCATTAAGTGCACCATTATAAATATGTAATTGAGACAGGTTAGGTAAAAATTCTGGAACAACTCTTGGCGGATTTGTAGTAAACGTAAGCGCATCACTAGGCATACTTTGGTTTGTACTACTACATAGAGTGGTAATATAGGCTTGGTAAGTAGTATTTGCAGTTAAGCCAGTAATTGTATAGCTGTTAGTGCTACTTGTGGCAAAAGTGCCATTACCTTGTGTAAAACCAGATATGCCATACTCAATAGTGTATTCTGCATCTACATTGTTGTTTTCCCAGGTTAATGTCGCATCTTCTATTCCAGTACTTACTACTTGTACATTTATAGGTGTTTCGCATTGAGGAACTGTAATTACATCGTCATCATCACTACATGAAACTATAACTAATAATGCCATTAAATAAAATTGAATTTTCTTCATCTTTAAATTTTAAAAACGTGAAAATAAAGATTTTAAGTTTAATATTAAAAAAAAAGAGAAACTACAAGATGGTAGTGTCTCTTTTTTACTTGTAAATTCTGTTTTATTAAATTCGCTTTAATGTAAGTCTAACATCCTATTAAACCAAAGCTTACAACAAACTCTTGATTTATATTTTCGCCTTTTTCATTTTTAGCAGGAGTCCATGTTCCTGGTAAATTTTTAATTAGATTAATCATGGTTTTATCTACTAATGGATATTTAGATGTTCTATCTAGCTTTATATTTTCAATTAATCCTTTTTTAGTTATTATAAAAAACAGTTTTGCTGGTTGTAGTTTTAATGGATCTACATTTGCTTCTAGTCTAGCATCTCTGCTATTTTCTCTTAAATAAGTTTTTAATGCGTCGTTACCTTCGGAATACTCTGCAAGTTTTTCGGTTACAACAGTAATATGAGGCGAAGAGAATTTATGTTCTAAATGGCCAGTTTCTTTGTTTATTTTTGTGTATTCTACTCTAATATTAAAATGTGAATTATAATCAAAAGATTGTAAAAGTTTACGTTGTGCTTCGGTTAAAACTTTCGAGTAGCCAATTTCTTTAGTCGTGGTTTGTCTTTCGTCTTTTATAACAATAATCTCTACAGATTTTAGTGTCGCAATACTATTGGTGTCTTCTTCGCCAATAAAATCTATAATGTGTTTTGCGTTGTGTACATCAGATTTTTTAAAAGGTTGAAACCTTGGTCCAACATCGTAAATAAAATCTGTAAAAAGGGCATTAGTTTTGGGTTCATTTGCCTTGGTAGTAGCTACAGCACTATCTTTTTTTTGTTCTGTTGCTTTGCTAGATTGATTAATTACATTAAAAGCTGTTAGGCTTAAAGTAATTAGTACTGCAGTAAAAAGTAGTATCTTCTTTTTCATAATGTGATAATTTTATGATTATTAATTTAACTGAAGTAAAACTAGAAGATACTTAAGTGTAAAGTGTCAATTAAATGTAAAAGAAGTGTGAAATTGTTTGAAAATGAAGGATTGAAACTAATTTGAGTTTTTGGCTGTAAACATAGCAATTAGTAATTTATGGTCGGATTGGGAATGTTGAAATTTTAATAGTCAATCTAAGAAGCATTCAAAAGAAAGCATTGAATTTTAAACCAAAATGAATAAAAAGCAATAAAGCGTAAAGTCCAAGACTATACGCTTTAAGTTTTTTGTTGAGCTTCATATTTGGTTTGAACTTACAAACTAGAAATTAATCGTTGTTATAAGTGTAAGTATATGTTGTAATATCGCCATCATAATTTTCAATTACTGTTCTTGGGTAGTTTGAAGCTGTATAAGTATATGAATAAGTTGTTATTTCACTATCCATTGTGGAGTTGTCTATAACTGTTTCATTTGTAATGTTATTTAATGTATAAAAAGTACCCTCGTTATTTTCTGAAAATAACCTTAATAATACTTCTCGATGCTCTAAATTTTTAAATGGTGCATTTTTGTTATCATACGTATATGTTGTTGTATAATAATTAAGCTCTGTGCCTTGAGTTATATTTCCATTTGCAATGGTTGAGGTAGAAGAATCTGGCGAAGGATTTGTAATTGATGATACTGTTACTAAAGAGTTATCACTATTATAGGCTACATTATATTCATAAACACCATCACCAATAATATTTGTTGTTATAGTACTAATTCTTCCTTCACTATCGTATGTGTAAGACTCTAAAATATCATCATCATTTAAAAAAACATCATTTATATTTGTTAATTTATCATCTACATAAACATAATTAGAGGTAATATTATCAAAATCTGAATAAGTATATTCTGCCTTTATAAGTCTTTCGCCTTGGTAAGTGTAATTAATAGTTTCTGTTTCACCATCTGATTCTACTATTACCAATTTGGTAGGTAAAATGGTGCTGTCTTCCATAGTTCCAGGATTAGGTTGGTCGTCAGAATTGCTTTCGCAAGCCATTAATGTTACTGCTATAATAGCAAAGGTGTACAATACTTTTTTCATAAGTTTTAAAGTTTTTAGTTACAACTAATATATATATTTTTTTTAAACTATTTCCACAAACAATCCATTATCCGTTTTTTCAACTTTTGCTAGATTGTTTTTTGTGAGTTCTTTAATAGTTTTATCCCATTTTTTATTACTTAAACCAGACTGTGATTTTAAATCTACAAGTTCTAATTTTCCAGCAGCTTTTAACGTTTTTAAAACCTCTTTAGCTTCGTCACTAATAGCTAACGCTTTTTTCTCTGGTCGCATTTGAGGGAAGAATAATACTTCTTGTATGCTTTGGTTGTTGGTCAAAAACATGATTAATCTATCCATTCCAATTCCCATTCCAGAAGTTGGTGGCATTCCATATTCTAAAGCACGTAAAAAGTCGTGATCTATAAATTCGGTAGCTTCGTCATCGCCTTTTGCTGCAAGCTTCAATTGGTGTTCAAAACGTTCGCGTTGGTCTATTGGGTCGTTTAACTCAGAATACGCATTTGCGATTTCTTTACCACAAACCATTAGTTCAAAACGTTCTGTTAATTCCGGATTATCTCTATGCTCTTTACATAAAGGACTCATTTCTTTTGGATAGTCTGTTATGAATGTTGGTTGGATGTAGTTTCCTTCGCATTTCTCACCAAAAATTTCATCAATTAGCTTTCCTTTTCCCATAGTTTCATCGACTTCAACTCCCATTCCTTTTGCAGCTTCGCGAATCTCGTCTTCGCTTTTACCTGTAATATCAAAACCTGTAAAGTTTTTGATTGAATCTGCCATGGTTACACGAGCATAAGGTGCTTTAAAATCTATTTCGTGTTTTCCAAATGTTGCTTTTGTTGTTCCGTTTACAGCAATTGCGCAATGCTCTAAAAGTGTCTCACAAAAATCCATCATCCAGTTATAATCCTTGTAAGCCACATAAATTTCCATTGCTGTAAACTCAGGATTATGGGTTCTGTCCATCCCTTCGTTTCTAAAATTTTTAGAGAACTCATACACACCATCAAAACCACCAACAATTAAACGTTTTAGGTATAACTCGTTAGCAATTCGCATATATAATGGAATGTCTAAACTGTTGTGATGTGTTATAAATGGACGAGCGGCTGCTCCTCCAGGAATAGGCTGTAAAATTGGAGTTTCTACTTCAAAATAACCAGCAGTATTAAAAAAATCGCGCATGGCATTAAAAAGCTTTGTACGCTTTATAAACACTTCTTTTACATGAGAGTTTACCACTAAATCAGCATAACGCTGTCTGTATCGTTGCTCAGGATCTGTAAAGGCGTCGTGTATTTTTCCATCGGCATCAACACGTGGTTGTGGCAAAGGTTTTAGCGCTTTACTTAGCACTTTAAAATCTTTTACCATTATGGTTTTTTCACCAACTTTGGTGGTAAATAATTCGCCTTCAATACCAATAAAATCTCCAATATCTAACAGTTTTTTATAAACAGTATTGTATTTAGTTTTATCGTCTCCAGTGCAAATTTCATCTCTATTAAAATATACTTGTATTCTACCTTCGCTATCTTGTAGCTCTGCAAAACTAGCGTTACCTTGAATACGACGCGACATTAATCTACCTGCAACAACTACAGTTCCTCCTTCCTTAAATTCCTCTTTTACACGTTTAGAAGTGTGCGTTAAAGGAAATAAATCTGCTGGATAAGGATTAATACCTAACTCACGTAAGCTGGCTAATTTTTCTCTTCTTACAAGTTCTTGCTCAGATAATTGCGACATAAAATATTGTATTGTGAAATTTAAAGCCACAAAGATAATGCTTTGTAACAAAATATAGGATGCAACGTCTAACAATTATCATCAATCAATTAAATCAAATTTTATGAGTTTTTGGAGAGTCTTACTTTCAATATTTTGTCCGCCTTTAGCAGTGTTAGATAAAGGTTGTGGCTCTATTTTAATTGTATTAATTCTATGGGTATGCGGTTGGATTCCAGGAGTTATTGCAGCACTAATTATATTAAATAATCCTAATAGATAAAAGTATTATCTTTGTAATCCGTTTAAATTAAATCATGTTATTATGAATAAACTAGTTGTCCCAATACTCTGTATTTTAACTTTATTTTTAACAAGTTGCCAGTTTTCTGAAAATATTTATATCAATGAAGATGGTAGTGGTAAAATGGAATTTGCTTTCGATGGTTCCCAACTTATGCAAATGGCAGGAGATAAAATGAAAGAAGGCAATGAAAAAGCTATGGATTCTACTTTTAGCTTTAAAGAGTTGTTTGATGCTAAACGCGATAGTATCTCTAAGCTTCCTGCAGAAGAACAAGAGAAATTAAAATCTTTAGAAAAATTTAGCATGCACATGAAAATGGATCCTGAAGCATCTTTAATGCAATTTGAAATGTTTACAGATTTTAAAAATGCTAGTGAACTGCAAGATATGTTTAAAGCGATGAATAATTTTAGTAATATGAAAGGCAAAGGAAAAGCAGAAGTAAATACTGCTAATAATCCTTTTTCGTCTTTAGGCGAAAATGGCGCAACAGAGCTAAAATATAATTACGATGGTAAAACGTTTAGCAGAAGCGTTACAGTTACAGACAAAGAATTGTACAAACAAATGACAGATAGTATAGGTGAAATGGGAGCAATGTTTGGCTCATCAACCTATAAATTAAATTATCATTTTCCAAAGCCAGTAAAATCAGTATCTAACGAGAATGCGATGTTTAGTGCAGACAGGAAAACAGTGACTTTAGAGTTTCCTTTTATGAAATACATGACAGATCCTGAAGCTTTAAATTTAGAGGTAATTTTAGAAGATTAAGCTATTGAATAAGAAAATAGATATACAAGATTTAGGTTTAAAAGACTATAAAGACACTTGGGATTACCAAGAAACACTCTTTAAATCAATCGTTGATACAAAAATTAAAAACAGGCGAGAAGCTGCTGGTTTAGAGACACAAAACCATTTTCTGTTTGTTGAGCATCCACATGTTTATACTTTAGGTAAAAGTGGTGATTTGTCTAATTTATTGCTAGATGAAAAACAACTAGAAACAAAAGGTGCAACGTTTTATAAAGTGAATAGAGGAGGAGATATCACCTATCATGGACCAGGACAAATTGTGGGTTATCCTATTTTAGATTTAGAAAACTTTTTTACAGATATCCATAAATACCTTCGTTTATTAGAAGAAATGATTATTCTCACACTTGCAGAATATGGTATAGAAGCCGAAAGAAGTCCTGGTGAAACAGGTGTTTGGTTAGATGTAGGAACGCCATTTGCGCGTAAAATTTGTGCTATGGGCGTTCGTGCAAGCCGTTGGGTAACTATGCATGGATTTGCACTAAATGTAAATGCAGATTTAGGCTATTTCGATAATATGATACCTTGTGGAATACGTGGTAAAGCAGTAACCTCTCTTAATGTTGAATTGGGTAAAAAAGAAATTAATATTCCTGAAGTAAAAGAAAAGCTACTTAACCATTTCGCGACGCTTTTTGAAGCCGAATTAGCACTTTCTGTTTAGCTTATGAAGTTGAAATTTGCTTTTAAAATCTTATTATTAATAGGTGTTTTAGCTGTATTTGTATTGCTGGCAATACTAATGTTTAATGTGCTTTTTGTAGAACAGGCAACTTTTGAATGGACTATGGCAATCCCTTTTCTATTAATGTTTTTTGCTTCGATTAGTGCTGTTTATCACTTTAAAACGCTTCCTTTATACAGCAGAAATCCTAGGTTAGAACTTTACCAAAAGCTACCTCAATTTCTTTTAATTTTAAATTTGGTTTTTGCAGTGTCTATAATTGGTTTAGCCACTTATTTAGGCTATACTTTTTATACTATGTACAGTAATAAGCCACTTTCAATGGAATTGAATTTTATAATATATTCCTGTGTAATTCCTTTAATATTTGGCTCGTGGTTATTAGTAGAGCATGTTCTTTTACATAAAAGGATTAAGGCTTTTTTTGAGACTAATGCTAAAGATTCGATTGATGATATTTCAGGTTTTATTGAGGATTAATTTATTGTTAGAACGCGATTTATAAACGAAGCTATATTGTTTTGGTTAGCACGAATCAATTCCGCTTTAGCGTTAGCAGTGTCAATAGTTTTTTTGTCTTGTGAGAGTTTAAACTTACCTTCCCAAGTTTTAATAGAAATTTCAAAAAGTTTAATGTAATCTAGTGCTGCTTCCATTTGTTTATTATTAGCGTCTAAACTATAATTATGTTGAGGTGCTTCTAAAAAATGAGTCATTGCAATAAGCGATTCTTTTAGTTGTTCTCTGTCTTCAATAGCTTTAACCTTTCCTTTTAAATGCACTTTTATATAATTCCAAGTTGGGAGTTGTTTTGTAGTGTAAATACTTGGCGAGATATAACATTGTGGACCAGAAAAAAGTATAGTGACGTCGTTATTGTCTTTTAAAAGCGGTGTTTGTGGGTTGTAAATATCTATATGTCCTGTGAGTGTCTCACTTTTATCATCATAAATTAAAGGTAAATGTGTAATAAGAGGTGTATTGTTTTTAACTGAAATGATTGTCGCCAAAGGATAGGACGTAATGACTTCGATTAAATGCTGTTTATTATTATCTTGATGCTGTTTTGGAGGATAATTCAAAAGAAAAATTTTAATTAGTGCTACTTAATAAAATTACAATATTTATATTTACTACATGCAGGAAAAACCAGAGTCTTTTTCTATAAAAAATTGGAACCAGGACGATCAACCCAGAGAAAAACTGCTTTACAAAGGTAAAGCTGCTTTGAGTGATGCCGAGTTGGTGGCCATTTTAATTGGTTCAGGAAACAGAGAGGAGAGCGCAGTAGCTTTATGTAAACGCATACTTAGTGTTGTTGGCAACTTAAGTGAGTTGGGTAAATTAAGTATTAAACAACTCATGGAATTTAAAGGTATTGGCGAAGCAAAAGCCATTACAATAATTGCAGCTTTGGAGTTGGGACGACGTCGTAGAGGCGAGGAAGCTTTAGAAAAAAAGAAAATAACCTCTAGCAAATCGTGTTACGAATTAATGCAACCTATAATTGGGGAATTACCACACGAGGAGTTTTGGATTGTGTATTTAAACAACTCTAATAAAGTAATTCAAAAAAACCAATTGAGTAAAGGTGGTATAACAGGAACATTAGTAGATGTGAGATTGGCTCTTAAAATAGCTTTAGAGGTTGGAGCAGTTGGCATTATTTTGGCGCACAATCATCCCTCTGGTACTTTAAAACCAAGTATGGCAGATAAACAATTAACCACTAAATTAAAACTTGCCGCAGAAAGTTTAGACATAAAAGTGCTAGACCATTTAATAATTACTGAGCAAGCTTATTTTAGCTTTGCAGATGAGAATATACTTTAATGTTACTAGTTTACACTTATAAAATAACACCACGTTTAAAATACATTTTTAAACAAATATGTACAGGGATATTAGGCATTCCTGTAGCATTTACAACTACAATCGAAGAGTTTATTGCGCATGATAAGTTAAAAATTTCCTATTCTAAACAACCGTTAAGTAATGAGCTTTTTATACGAAGTAACGAGTTGTTGTTTGAGCAAGGCTTATCGGATTTAGATATTAATGTGCAGCCTTGGAAACAGACTAAATGTTTTTTCTCTACCAGTGAAAAAAGCGCATTGCCTTACGATATTTTTGCAGCCTCATTTTATTTATTAAGTCGTTACGAAGAGTATTTACCACACGTTAAAGACAACTATGGGCGCTTTACTGCTAAAGAGAGTTTAGCTTACAAGCACGATTTTTTAAAACAACCAGTTGTAGATATTTGGGCTTTAGAGTTTCTAGAAGTATTGCAAACCTTTTATCCAGAACATGAATTTAAAACTAGGCGTTACTCCATAAAACCTGTTATAGATGTACCATCTGCATACAATTATAAATTAAAAGGTATAATGCGTACTGTTGGTGGTACTTTAAGGGATATTTATAAGCTTAGGCTTACTAATTTGTATGAGAGATATACTGTGCTTTTAGGATTTAAAAACGATCCTTATGATAGTTTTAAGTATATTATAAATAAACAGAAACAAACAAAATTTAAATTTATTATTTTCTTTCTTTTAGGAGATTATTCCACGTATGATAAAGGAATAAATATTCAAAAACAAAAGTTCGTATCGTTAATTAAACAAATGGCAGACTATTGCGAAATAGGACTAAAAGCCTCTTATTTTGCACTAAATGATAGTACTGTTTTGAAAAAGGAAAAAATAAGAATGGAACAGGTTATAAACGTTAAGCTTAAAGCCTCTAGACAATCGTTCTCCAAATTAAATTTGCCAGAGTCGTATAGAAATATGGTAGATTTAGAGATTTTTGAAGATTATACAATGGGCTACACCAACCACGTAGGATTTAGAGCAGGAACATGCACACCATTCTTTTTTTATGATTTGGATTACGAAACGCACACACCATTAAAAATTTACACCTATCATGTTTTAGATTTTGCATTATTAAAGCAAAAATCACTATTAGATAAAAAGAGAGTTTTAAATCAAATGCTATTAGAAGTTAAGAAGGTAAATGGTAAATTTGTTTCGGTATTCCATAATTACACTTTTGGAGAAGACCCAAAATGGAATGGTTATAAAGAACTGTTTAATATAATATTACAATCTACCGATGAGTAAAAAAATTACAGACATATTTTTTGATTTAGATCATACTTTATGGGATTTTGATAAAAACTCAGAAATTACATTCGATTTTATTTTAAAAAAGAATAATATAAACATACAAACAAAACAATTTGTAGCGCATTACCAACCCATAAACCTTAAGTATTGGAAACTGTATAGAGACGAAAAAGTCTCGAAAAAAGATTTAAGGTATAAGCGGTTAAAAGAAACATTTAATGCTGTTAATTTAAAGGTACGCGATGATGTAATCCATACACTCTCAGAAGAATATATTTTGTACTTAACAAATAGTAATCACTTATTTGAGGACACCATAGAAATTTTAGAGTATTTAAAACCAAAATATAAATTGCATATTATTACTAATGGTTTTGAAGAAGTGCAGACCACTAAGCTTAAAAAATCTAAGATAGATAGTTATTTTGAAAGTGTAACAAATTCCGAAATGGTTGGCGTTAAAAAACCTAATCGTAAAATTTTTGATTTTGCACTTAACTTAGCAAATACAACTGTTGAACAAAGTATAATGATTGGCGATAATTTTGAAGCGGATATTATGGGAGCTTTAAATATAGGATTAGATGCTATTTGCTTTAATTATCATAACGAAACACTAACACCAGAAATAAAACAAATTAAAAAATTAATAGAATTAAAAAAACACTTATAAAAATGAAAAACTTCATAGTATTAATTTTAGTAACTCTAACAAGTAACATAGCAATATCTCAAACCAAAGTTAATGACTATAAATACGTATTAGTGCCTAATAAATTTGATTTTTTAAAGGAAGCAAATCAATATCAACTAAATGACCTTAGTAAGTTTTTATTTGAAAAATATGGATTTACAACAATTAAGGAAGATGAAAGTATGCCTGAAGATGCCATTAATAATGGATGTTTGGTATTAAAATCGGATGTTTTAAAAGAAAAATCATTGTTTAAAACAAAGCTTGTTATTCAATTAAAAAACTGTAGAAATGAGATCGTTTATAATACAGCACCTGGAGAATCTAGAGAGAAGGATTATAAAACAGCCTATAATTTAGCATTAAGAGCTGCTTTTGAGCATATAAAAGCTTTAAATTATGAGTATAATGCTAATGCTTCAGTAATAACTAATTCAAAGAGCAATACTAATGAAATCGAAAAATTAAAAAAAGAAATTAAAACTTTAAAGAAAGAAACCAACACCAATCAAGTTGTAAAAACTAAAGAGGAAATAGCGCCTCTAAAAGAAGCAACTGAAGTTGTAATTGAGACTAAAAGTGAATCTGCTTATCATGCAGAAGCCATAGATAATGGATTTATATTAAAAAATAACACTACAAATAGTAAGTTTATAATTTTCTATTCTAGCCTTAAAGATGTTTTTATTGTTAAAGGAAAAGAGGCTATACTCTATAAAGAAAATAATACTTGGAGATATTCTGAAGCAAATGAAAGTGCAATTACAGCTAGAGTATTAGATATTAAGTTTTAATAGTCATACTTATCCTTCCATCTCAATTTAAGAAATTCTCGTTGCGCATGTTCACGAGCATTTTTGCCTGGCTCGTACAGTTTTGTGTTTTCAACTTCTTTTGGTAAAAACTCTTGAGCGGCAAAATTATTTTCGTAATTATGTGAGTATTTATAGTCCTCTCCATAGCCTAATTCTTTCATTAATTTTGTTGGAGCATTTCTAATACCTAAGGGTACAGATAAATCGCCAGTTTGCTTAACAAGTCGTTGTGCTTTACCAATAGCTTCGTAAGCAGCATTACTTTTTGGAGAACACGCTAAGTAGGTGGCACATTGACTTAAAATAATACGAGATTCAGGGTATCCAATGGTTGAAACAGCTTGGAAAGTACTATTTGCGATAACTAGCGCAGTTGGATTTGCATTACCAATATCCTCGCTTGCAAGTATTAATAGTCGTCGGGCAATAAATTTAACATCTTCACCACCTTCTATCATTCTGGCTAACCAATATACAGCAGCATTTGGGTCGCTTCCTCTAATAGATTTTATAAAGGCCGAAATAATATCGTAATGTTGCTCGCCAGTTTTGTCATAACGTACAGTGTTATTTTGTACTTTATTTAAAACACTTTCGTTTGTAATACTAATTGAGTCAGACTCTTCAGCATTAATTAATAATTCAAAAATGTTTAATAATTTTCTAGCATCACCACCAGAGAGTCTCAATAAAGCATCAGTTTCTTTTAGTTTTATATTTTTTTTAGAGATTAACTCGTCTTCGGTAATTGCGCGTTCTAAGAGGGCATTTAAATCCTTTTTATCAAAAGGGTTAAGTATATAGACTTGGCAACGTGATAAAAGAGCAGGAATAACTTCAAAACTAGGATTTTCAGTTGTAGCACCAATTAAAGTAACCCAACCTTTTTCTACAGCTTGTAATAAAGAATCTTGTTGAGATTTGCTAAATCGATGTATTTCATCAATAAAAAGAATAGGATTTTTTGTGGTAAATAATCCTCCACTTTGTTTCGCTTTATCAATTACATCTCTTACATCTTTTACTCCAGAGCTAATTGCACTAAGTGTGTAAAATGGTCTTCCAGAAGTGTTGGCTATTATATTAGCTAAGGTAGTTTTACCAATTCCTGGTGGTCCCCAAAGAATAAGCGATGGTATTGTTCCACTTTCTATTTGTTTTGTTAATACACCATTTTTACCCACCAAATGAGATTGACTAATATAGTCTTGTAAAGTTTTTGGACGAAGTCTCTCTGCTAGTGGTTGATTCATTTCACAAAATTAATTTATTAATTGGGACTTGAGATAATTAAATAAGAAATAAGTATGACAATTTTACAAAATTTAATTAATGGAGTGTAAATTGTAATAGGTTAGTGGTATGAAAAATAACAATACAGCATTTAAGTTTTCTTTGGAAGTTATTCTCTATCCAGTAGCATTTGTTATGTTACTATGGCTAATATTTGCACTGGAGTTGCGATTTAATGTAGATTTAACTAAACATGGAATATATCCAAAAACACTAAAAGGGTTACAAGGTATTTTGTTTAGTCCATTTATTCACTCCGGAATTACACATTTATATCATAATTCGATCCCACTTTTTGTGCTCTCTACTGCCTTATTCTATTTTTATAAGCCAGTAGCTTGGAAAGTAATAATTTATGGAATTATATTATCAGGATTTTTAACCTGGCTTATAGGAAGACCTTCTTGGCATATTGGCGCAAGTGGATTGATATATGTATTATTTAGTTTTACTTTTTTTAAAGGAATCTTTGCTAAACATTATAGGTTAATAGCACTTTCGTTTTTAGTAATCTTTTTATATGGAAGTATGATTTGGTATGCAATCCCCTTAGAAAGAGGTATATCTTGGGAAGGTCATCTATCTGGTTTAATTACAGGCTTACTTTTTGCTTTATTATTTAGAAAAGAAATAGCTCAGCCTAAAAAATTTAATTGGGAGGAAGAAAACTTTAATGAGGAAGATGATGAGTTTTTAAAGCATTTTGATGAATACGGAAACTTTATAGAAAACAAAGAGCCAGAAGTAGAAGAGGAAAGGCTGGAGATAAATTATATCTATAAAAAAGAAACAGAGAAGGATAATTAAGTTAATCGTTGTCTAATAACTTCGTATAAAAACGCACCACAGGCAACAGATACATTTAAAGATTCAATTTCTCCAAGTATAGGTAATTTAGCTTTTGCATCAACTAATTTTAATATTGAAGGATTAATACCTCTACCTTCCGAACCCATAATAATAGCACAAGGTTCTTTAAAAGAGATATCATACAAAGTAGTATCTGTTTTTTCTGTTGCAGCAATCACTTTAATACCCGAGGCTTGCATATAAAACATAGCGTCTTTAATATGATCTACTCTGCAAATAGGGACTTTAAATACAGCACCTGCACTTGTTTTAATTGTGTCTCCATTAACAGGAGCTCCGCCTTTTTTTTGAATAATTATTCCACTAACACCAGTACATTCAGCTGTTCTAATTATTGCTCCAAAATTTCTAACATCACTTAGTTGATCTAACATTAAAAAAAGAGGAGTAGTATTAGTCGCTAATACTTTAGAAACTAAAGAGTCTAAATCATAATAGGTGATAGGAGAAATTTGTGCAACAGCACCTTGATGATTGTTTTTTGTTAGCCTATTTAGTTTTTCAATAGGAACATAGGAACTATTAATACCTTGTTCTTTTAAAGTTGTTTCAAGTTCTTTAAACAATTCTCCTTTAAGACCTTTTTGTAAAAAGACTTTTTCTATTGTTTCTTCAGACTTTATTGCTTCAATTATCGCTCTTATTCCAAATATTTGTGTAGACTTTTCCATTAAAACAAAAGTATAAAAAAAGAGACTGATAACTCAGTCTCTTTTTTGTTATATGTAATTTAAATACTAATTACCAATTAAAACAACATCAACAGTAAAGTCTCCCTGGAATAGACCTTGAGTAATGTTTAAAGTAAAAGTATCTGTACAAGCATCATATGTACCAGTACCACCAGTTGCATAGGCAGCCCCTCCTGTAACAATAACAGAATTATCTTCCATTAATGTTACTGTAGACGGGTAAGGAAATGCTCCAGGAGGAGCTCCACCATTTGAAAGTAAATTTACAAAATTTGGACCCCAAGTTGTTTCTAAAGTCCACATATTATCTTCTCCCATTACTGGAACAAAATCGACAGTATATGCAGGAAAAGAACCAGCAGTAACATCTATTTCATTAGAATAACCATCACCTGTGTAAGATGAGGAAATATTTATAGGACATGTTAATGTCATATCAGTTGCAGACATTAAGTCTGATAGAGTTCCATCAACACTAGAATTGACAGCATATAAAGTGTATTCAGTTGCATCCATTAAATTTGACAACATCACTGTTTGCATTGAACTTAAATTTAATGCGCCATTTTCGATTGCATTTGGTGAATTTTGACTTACTAAAGATAAAACCGAAGGTTCCTGTGCACTAGATAACTGAAATGAATAATAGACTACGTCATCATTATTCGTTGATGAAAAGTTTAAATCTAAAGTAGTAAAAGAGACATTATCTATCGCAATACTTAGACTTCCTGGTTGTATATATTCTCTAGGAGTATAGTTTACATTTTCTTCATTGTTAGGCTCACAAGAACCAATTAAGAGTACTAGTGTAAATAAGCTTAAAATTTTTAGAAATTTTTTCATTTTAAATATTTTTTAATTTTTTATTAATGTTTCTGAAAATGATCTTAATACACCTCCGTTTTGGATAATATCATAATTAATTACTAACGTTTCTGAACAAGACACATATTGACCAGAACCAACAATACTATAAGCTGGTTGAGGATCTCCAAGCCAAGTAGTTTCACATAATGGTTGTTGCGCGATAGTAATCTCTCCAGTGATTGGGTTAATATCAGATGTTACTAGTTGTGATGTTACAATAACTTCATCCCAAAAATCTGTGTCAGTTAACCAACCATAACCAATGCCTTCAAATAACACATTAGTTCCATCAAAACTTGTAGTAATCATACTTGCATTAGGTCCTGCTTGGTTTGATGGAACATTATCAAAGCCTGACCATGAAGCAGTACCTAGTTCTTCTAATGTAAAAGCACAATCATCGTCTTCAATTACGAAAGTAAAGACTTTACCATTTGCATCAGGTCCAGGAAACCCAAGTGTGTAACCAGCACTATTGCTTGTTAGTGTTACAGTAATTGTTTTATCTCCATCTTCATCTAAATTATTTACCGGAAGAATTTCAATTGAATCAGAATAGTTATCAGAATCGAAGTTAAAACTTGTTTTATTATCAATTACTATATAATCTGCATCAGTTCCATTAGTTATTTCAATAGAAAAATCTACTGAAATTTCATTTTGGTTATTTGGTACAGAAGCATAAGCTGTAATTGTAATTGGTTCTGTACTAGATTCTAATTTAGTCCCAGAGTTAGTATCACCGAAAGAGATGAAAGAACCTCCTTGATAAACATTTGCTTGCTCATCATCACTACATGAAGCGATTAAGCATAGTATTGCAAATGATAGGATTGTTTTTTTTATTATTTTCGTTATCATAATCTTATTTTTAATATCCATTATTGTTTTCATTGATGTTATCGTTAGCAATAATCTCATCTTCAGGAATAGGCCATATCATTCTATAATCTGGATAATTTATGGTTGAAATTGTTGAAGGAGTTGCTAAATCAATTCTTATAACATCTAACTTATTTCTTACTATATCATACATTCTATGACCTTCAAAAGCTAACTCTTTTCTTCGTTCATTTAATGTTTGTACTAGTAAGTCATTTCCGCTAGAAGTGACTGATGGAGCGCTTGGGTCTGCTCTTTGGATAATTTGAGTCAATGCATCTTGTCCAACAATTAGAGAACCAGCGTTATTTGCAACAGCTTCCGCTACAATTAAGTACATTTCCGATAACCTGATTAGTGGAATATCATTAGTAAAACTATTTGGAAACTTAAAGTTAAAATCTACACCGCCAATATTTCTAAACCAGTTCCTTCTTACATCTGTAGCAGTGTATAAATCTTTAATATCGGCAGTAGGAATTAAATCACCATATCCTCCATTACCATCATCCCCTTCGTCAATGTAAATAGAGCCTAATGAATCAAATCCATTGCTATCATTTGCGAAAGCTGGTAATTGTAATAGCCCTTCATTTGAGCTAAGTGTTCCACTCCAATCGTTTGCGATATAATCTGAATTTGAGGTTAAAAAATAATTACCATCATTTATTACTTCTAAAGCCGTAGTGTATGCCATTGGATAATCCTCCTTGTAAAGGTAAACCCTAGCTAATAATGCTTTTGCAGCTGTAACATTAAATTTACTTGAATTTGAGTAAGGAGTACTTGGCAATAATTGTATAGCAGAATTAAGGTCATTAATTATTTGAATATAAACTTCTGCTACTGTTGATCGTGGTTTAGGGTCTGATGAGTCAAACTCTGTAAGTAAAGGTACACCTAAATGTCCACCATTTCCATTTGCTCCAGTTGCTGCTGATGCTTCAGTAGTACTATAAGGAAAAGCATAAGTTCTTACTAAATCAAAATGTGCCATTGCTCTAATTGCAAATGCATGACCATTTAATTCATCTAACTGCTCCTGAGTAGTTCCTGTTAAAGTATTTGCATAAAACAAGACTGTATTTGCCGCATTTATGTTTTTATATAAATTATCCCATACATTAGTTACACTCCCATTAGCTGGAATAATTGAATATTGATATTGAGTTAGATATCTACCTGAATTCGCAGGACTCACTAAAATATTATCCGCCATTATTTCTGGAGTAACCATGAGTTCACGACCATAATAATCTCTTCTATATAGTAAATCATACATTCCATCTACTGCAGCATTAGCAGAAATTAAATCTACAATACCATCCTCTATAGAGACCGCATCTTCTTGACTTGGGTCCAGTTCAATATTATTGCATGATACAAATAGTAGCAATGCTATTAGATATGCACTATTAATTAAATATTTATTTTTTTTCATAATAATTAGATTTTTTAAAGTTAAAATGATACATCAAGTCCAATTGATACTGTTTGAGCATTTGGATAAACAAACCAGTGTTGCCCATTTATTGATTGCTCAGGGTCTCCATTAAAACTTGATATTGTTAAAATATTTGTCCCTTGAACATATATTCTAGCTGAATTTAAAAATGATTTATCTGTTAATGAATTTGGCAAATTATATGCAACTGATAAGTTTTTTAATCTTAAAAAATCACCGTCTTCTAACCACCTTGTCGATCTTTGATTACTTTGTGATGGATTACCAACTATTCTTATAGGATTTTCACTCACATCACCAGGATTTTGCCATCTATCAAGTTGTTCTCTTGATTGGTTAAAGCCACTAAACGCTCCATCAGAATTAGTTATTCGAGAAGTGTTGTTGAAAATCTTGTTCCCAACTTGATATGAAAATGCTGCATTAAATTCCCAGTTTTTATAACTTAAGTTACTAAAAAAACCTCCATAAAAATCTGGATTAGCACTGCCTACTTTTTCTCTAGATGCTTCACTATATGTAAAAGTTATATTGTTATTTTCGTCAAGCCACATTGGACTACCAGTTGCAGGATCAACACCAGCCCATCTCTCTAGATAAAACGTATTCCATGCCTCACCAACTTCTCTAATATATATTCCATCTGGACCTTCAGTATCTTTAGTCACTTTTGTTACTTCGTTTTCTAAAATAGTAATATTACCACCTAAAGTCCATCTTGTATTTTCAGCTCTAATGACATCATACGATAATTGTCCTTCGAAACCACTGTTTTTAAAATCCCCTTCATTTGAAAATGTTTGTGTAAATCCTGTAGAGGAGGCTAGAGTTCTAGGAAATATCAAATCTGTAGTTTCTCTATTGAAATAGGTTATTTCACCATTAATTCTATTGTTTAAAAAACCAAATTCTAAGCCAACATTAAATAAGTTTTGTTCTTCCCATTTAAAGTCTAAATTTTGTTTTGTTGAAGAAGGAAATACTGCGGGTGATTCATTATAAGTATCGTTTAAGAAAATACCTTGCCATGAATACCTACCACTAGGTAAATTTCCTTGAACACCATAACTAGATTTTAATTTTAATAAATTCATAAAATCTACATTGTCAAAAAATGACT
Organism: Lacinutrix salivirga; assembly: GCF_053604675.1. Taxonomy (NCBI): domain Bacteria; kingdom Pseudomonadati; phylum Bacteroidota; class Flavobacteriia; order Flavobacteriales; family Flavobacteriaceae; genus Lacinutrix; species Lacinutrix salivirga. The sequence continues at coordinate 3,193 of NZ_JBSHNP010000117.1, read as the reverse complement.
CTTTTGAAATGACCCAGTTTCCACCTACAGACCAAAATGTACCCCATTTATTGTTTGGCCCAAATCTTGACGAACCATCTTTTCTTATTGCAGCATTTAAATGATATTTATTTTGATATCCATAGTTTGCAGACATAAAATATGACTCTAAACTTGATTCTTCTGTTGTACTAAAATGTCCAGTAACAGTTGCTGCAGAGCCTATGTTTTGTAAAATTCCATTAGGAAAATCCTCAACATCAATACCAAAATCATCAAAACCTTCTTTATTTAGTTCTTGTCCTAAAGTTACATTAACTTTATGATTTTCGTTAAACAACTTACTGTAACTTAGCATGTTAGTTAATGTCCAGTTAAATACATTTTGATTTACTCTACTAGCTGCACCACCAGCCGGATTTGCTGTATTTAAATTACTTCCATATGAACTGTAATTAAAATTAGAGTAATCTCTACCAAATTGTGTTTTAAAAGTAAAATCTTCAAGGAAGTCTATAGAACCAAAAACATTACCTATTAACCTATCTGTAACAGATCCTTCACTATCATAAAATAAATCTTGAATAAATGAAGTTCCACCTGTAGCAGAATTTTCTGGATTTGGTCTTCCATCTTCTAAATACGGCGCGGTTGTAGGTGTAAACAAGTATGTTCCTACTACAGGGCTTGCGAAAAACGCAGACTCTGCTAAAGCAGTTCGTTGCGATGTTCTAGAGTATGACAACCCCATCCCAACTTTAATGTTGTTTGAAACGTTTGCGTTTAAGTTTAACCTTGAAGATAATCTTTCTAGACCTGAACCTACCGCTATACCTTCTTGGTCTAAATGACCTAAAGAAACAAAATAATTTGCAGTATCATTCCCACCAGTAATTGAGAGGTTAGTTTTTTTAGTAAATGCATCCCAATCATTGTATGCATATTCAGCCCAATCAGTGTCTATGTCTGAATCTGGATTTCTAGCAAAGGCTTGAGCTTCTGTAAAACCAGAATTAACATCAGCTTCTCTTTGAAGTTCAAGATATTCACTTGTGTTTAGTACTTGAAATTTTGTTACTGCTCTTGCTGATACACTAGTCTGTGTAGAAAAGTCAATCCTTGCTTTACCTTTTTTACCACTTTTAGTTGTAATTAGTATAACACCATTTGCTGCTCTAGCACCATATATGGATGTAGAAGAAGCATCTTTTAGTATTGTTACAGATTCAATGTCTGCTGCATTAATATTAGATAGAGGATCTCTATTTCCTGAGTCTAAACCACCAGACCCAAGATCTGAAGTTGAGTTTGCGTTAATCGGTACTCCATCTACAATATATAATGGTTCAATATTTCCATTTACAGACCCTAGACCTCTAATAAGTACTGAGCTATTTGCTCCAGGTTGTCCTGAGGCACTTAAAGATTGTAAACCTGAAGATTTTCCTTGAAGTGTCTCTGCAATATTTGCAACTGGTACATCAACAAATTCTTGAGAATCGATTACTGTGATAGATCCAGTAGTTGCTGATTTAGCTTGTGTACCATAACCAACTATTACAACTTCTTCAATTGCTGCTACATCTAAATCCATAGACAAACTAATGTTGCTAGAAGCACCAACAGTTTTCTCTGTAGTTTTGTAACCTACAAAAGAATATGATAATACACTTCCAGTACTAGCTGAAATGGAGTAGTTACCATCAAAATCTGTTTGAGTTCCATTATTGGTTCCCTGTACTATAATATTAACTCCAGGTAAGGGTAATCCGCTTTCATCGGATATTGTACCTGAAATTGTTCTGTCTTGTGCAAACGTAAATTGCACAACAAACGCTAATAGTAGCGTTAGAATTCCACTAAACTTTGTTTTCATTTTATAATTTATTTGAATTAGTCTGCCCCAAAAATCATAATAAAAAGTTAATAAACCAACTTTTTAATCATAATTTTTAGCTTATACTTATAAAACTGCTAGTATTTGGCTATGTTTTTTTAAGAAAAATGGAATAATTATTCGTAACTCAAGAAGTTGTTGTATAAACTTACCCAAGCCCACTCTGCCGCAGAAAAAGATTCTGGCGACTCTAATCGATTTCCGGTTCTGGGTACCTGAACTGCTTCTCCAAAGATATTCCAAATATTACCTTCATTGTCAATTAATATGTTTGGAAAGTTCGATGTAGATAATGCCAAAAAGTTGAGATTGTTTGGAACATAAAAAGAATTAAAAAAAACTTGTTTTTTATTTCCAACTATTAAAGTGGATTTATTATTTAAAGCGGTATTATAAATAGAATTTTCTACTAATGAAAGCGAATTGTAGTCATAAAGTTTTACATTATTCTGTAGTATATTGTTATTTATAATTCCATAATAATTATCTAAATTTAGTGGTGAATTTGTTGTGTCGCAACTTATACAATTAGTAGCGTTATTTAGAGCGAAAATTTTTGCTTCTGGGAAATGGTCTATTACAGTCTCCCAAGTAGTCTCAATAATATTTATAGTTTGTAGTTCAGATTCATAATTGAAACCTCTTATGGTTTTATTTTGCATTTGAGACCAATACTGATTATCATTTAGTGTAGAAAACACTTGATTATTTTTATATAAATATCCTGAAGCTTTTAGAGTTAAAATTTCTTCATTTGCTGTTTTTCTATCATATGCTATTATACTTAATGTTAGAGGACAATACGTAATTGCAATATGGTTTGACCCTATAGTGTCATTTATTACTTCATAGGGAGTTAAAAATTGATTTGGATAAACATAAACTATATCATTTAACTTTAGTACTCCGACTTTTGAATTTAAATGTAAACTGTTTTGAGTAATTGTTTCATTAACAGTTTTATAAATAGGATTTGTTATAATTTGAAATTCCGATAGTCCACCAGATATATATTGATTATCAACAAGCCATATATTTTCTTCAATTGATTCATTATTAGTTAAATTATCTATATTAGATTTACTACATGATATTGATAAAAAACAAAACATTAAAGTACGTGTATAATTGTTTAAAATAGTTGTCATCTTTATTTAGTCTTATTTTTTATTATTCCTGAGTCGTCCTAAAATAGGTTGACAGTTTTTAAAAAATAAATTAAACCAGAGAAGTTAACTTCTCTGGTTTTTTGTTATGTATAAAATTAGGTGTTTTCATGTTAAGATTCAAATGTGGTCTTTTGTTGTTATAAGTTTC